>JAPLNB010000221.1 GCA_026693085.1 Planctomycetota bacterium
CCGTCAGCAGGATCGGTCGCAGTCGCACCACGCGACTCTCCATGATCGCCTCAAAGAGCGTGCGGCCGCGAGCCAGCGATAGGTGGATGAAGTCCACGAGGATGATCGAGTCGCGGGTGACGATGCCGGCCAGGGCGATCAGTGAGACGGCGCCTCTTCATCTTCCTCTGCACCATATCCGCGTTGCTCAGCCTCTGCACAACGATCATCTGGATCCGAAGCTACTGGCTCTCCGACCGCCTGAAGTGGGAGAGAACCTGGCACCGCCCGACGCGCTCTGATCGCTGCATCCGTTGGGAGATGGATACGGGATGCGGCAGTCTCTTGCTCGCGCGATCCGAGCTTCCCGACACATCGTTCAACAGGGACAGTCTTCCCGGAACTTCCCACGTGTTTTGGGAACCCGCAGAGGTCGATCACCTGCTGCAACAGTGTGCCGCGATACCCGGCTCGCACATATTCTGCGGATTTGCTGTCTGCCGGGTTGTCTACCCCGGGTCCGAGAGTGACGACCTCGGCCTCCGCGGAGTGATCCTCCCGTTCTGGTCGCTCATACTCGTCACGCTGCTCCTCCCCGCCCGGTGGGTTCAGCTCCGATGCCGCCACCGCCACCGCCTCCGCCTCAACCTTTGCCCCACCTGCTCCTACGACCTGCGGGCGAGCCAAGACCGCTGCCCCGAATGCGGCTCCCCGACCCCACAAATAACCAGTAACAAAAAACGAATAACGAATAACGATTAACGACCTCACTTCCCCGCCGGCTGCGTCTCGCCAATCACGGGCACCTCCCACGCACCCAATATCTCCTTCCTCAGCTCCTCAAACTTCCCGACCCACCTCATCCCCCCCGGCTCACCCCACTGAATATACAACTGCTTCAACTTCAACTGAGTCTCCTCCATCAGTTTCACAGGCTCATACCCCGCCGCCTTCGCGTTCGCCAATTCCACATTGCACCTGAGGAGCCGATACATCGCATCCCAATAACTGTCGTTATCCACCATCCGCTCCCCCTCCGGCCCCATCACCGGCTTCTTCGGCTTCCCAACCTTCCCATCCACCAATAACTGCACCAACACCGGCTGCGCACTCGCATAATCCGCAAGATCAAACTGAGCCATCGCCACGTTAAACCGGATCTGGTTGTCGCCGGGCGACGCCTTCATGGCCGCCTCATATATCGAAAGCGCCTTCTGCAAATACCCCTTCTGCTTGCCCTCATCCTTCTCAAGGATCGCCGCCTGCTGCAACGCCCCCGCCTCGAATATCCGATACCTTGGCAACAGCTTCACAAGCTCCGCACTCTTGCTCTTGGCCACCCGATCGACCAGATACCCGCTCACCTTCGCCCGATGCCCCGCCAACTCCGCCATTCGCCCCTCATTCTTATCCTGCTGCGCCTGCAAGAACTCCTTGTTCAGATTCTCCAGCATCTCATAGACAATACGAATCCCTTCATCTCCCAACCGCGTCTCCAGGAATCTGCCCAGGTTGTCCAGCGCCTCATCCGACCGCCTCAGCGACATCAGCGCATTCACCCGGATAAACAACGCCTCCCCCAGCAGGCTGCTCGCGTTGGGCATCCCCTCCACATCCTTTTCGAAGCTCGAGAGCAGCGAGATCGCCCGCTTCAGGCTCTCCTCCCGTCCCGCGGCCGCATCGTGCTTCGCCAGGTCCGCCGCCAGCAGCGCCGTCCGCACGCGGAACCACTTGAGCTTGTCCTTCGCCGGCTGATCCGTCGGTGCGGCCGTTTCCTTGCCCAATATCCGATTCACGTCATCCGCCAGATCGTGTGTCTTTTTGATACACACCCCCAGTTCCGGCGAATCCGCCGCCATCAGGTCGATCGCCTGGTTATAGGCCAGCATTTCAAAATACCGCGCGTGCAGCAGCTTCTTCTCATCCGTGACTTTCGCAAACAGCCCCGCCGCCTTCTTGGCCCCGTCCAACATTTGCTTCCGCTGCGCATCGCTGTAAGTGCTCTGCATGTACGATATATTGCGCTCGAGCAAGACCCGGGCATACTCAAACGCATACTCCGCCCGATTGAACGGCGGCGCCGTCGCCACCACCAGGAACCTCAAATACGCCTCCGCCGTCGCCCGATCGTCAGGCCGATCCTTCTTCAGCTTCGCCACGGCCGCCGCGGCATTATCAAACGCAATCCCCAGCCGCCGCCCGTCGCTGCGGTACTTTTCGGCATACTCCAAGAACTTCTTCGCCGCTTCCACCCCCTGCGCCAGCCGCGCATAAAACAGCCCCAATTCCAGCGTGCAGATTTCCGCATCCTCTGCCGTCAGACCCTGGGTTCCCACCCGATTCACCATCTCCACCGCCGCCGCCACCGCCTGCCCCAGCACCTTGCGATCCACCGCCTGATCCTCAGGCTTCCTGATCTCCTCATCGCCACGCTGAACCATCGCCCGCAACAGCAGCGGGCTCAATTCCTTCACCGCCGGGTTCTCCGGCAGGCGCGCCATCAACTGCTCATTGATAATCCCCGCCAAATCAGGCCGCTTGCTCATCATCCCCTGCAGCGCCGTCACGGCCTTCTCATTGGCCCCACCCCCCGGCGACAACTCCGCCTCCGTCGCCAGAATTCGATACTCCAGCATCATCACGGCCGCTTCCGCCCCCTTCTTCAACTCCTCCTTCGCAGGCGCATTCTTTGCCAACCACCCATTGATCTCCCCCATCCGCCTTCTCGCCCCCGCCACATCCTTCGCAACCAGATCCGTCACCGCCGTGAAATAAACCGCCTCGAACTTCAGATTCCACGACGCCGCCGCATCGCCCAGCACCATCGCAAAATACTTCCTGGCCGCCTCGAGACTCTCCGTCGTCCCCTTCGCCAGATTCAGTTTCGCAATCCCCCCCCTCGCCGCCGCCTGCACCTCGTATTGCGGGTCCTCATACTCCGTCAGAATCTCGATCCCCGCCGCCGCCACTTTCGCCCGCTGCGGGTCCGCCTTATCCATTGCCAGCGCCAGCGTATACTTGTTAAAGGCGCTGTTGAACCTCGCCATCGCCACCAATTGCGTCAAATCCTCCCACTCCTTGACCCGGGGATCGTTGTTGTCCTTGAACTGTTTCGCCAGGTCGTCCGACCTTGTCTGCGCCGTCTTGATGGCCGTGTCATAGACCCGGTCGATCGCCTCCGCCACAGGCCGCAACTGGCCCTGCGTCCGCACATTATCCCCCCAGTATTCCAGCGTATTCAACGCCCGGATCGTCCCCGTCTTCACCAACTGCGCATTGAGTTCCATCAGCTTCTTCGCGTCCCCCGTGATCGCCAGGACCTGATCGATGCTCGCCGCGATATTCGCAACCAATTCCTGCTGCTGCCGCCGCGTCAGATTCGACCCCTCATTAAGCTGATTCAGCGAGCTGACCGTCAGAAAAACCTTCTGCTGCGATTCTGGAATATTGTGTTTCTTGAACTCATACTCCAACAGCGTCCTCATCTGCCGGCGGCTCAGCTCCGACATCAGCTTCTGCTCATCGCCCGCCCCCCCCCCCGCGCGCTGCTGCCCCCAACTCCCCACCGCGATGCCCAACACCACCGATCCAATTATGCCATAGTGCCGCATGGTTCACTTCCGTCTTTCCTGACGCCTGACGCCTGACCCCTCGCCCCTGACTCTAATGCGCCGTCGAGAATGCCACCTTCGTATACTTCGCATCGAGCGCCGCCTCGTACACCTCCACCAGATGCTTATACTTCGTATTCCGCCCGGGATTGATCACCACCTGGATTTTATCCGTCGGCGTCTTATTCGCATTCAGCGCCTCCCGCATCTGCGTCAGGATCGCCTTCAGCAGCGCCCCGTTCCGAACCTGCCGTCCGCCCGCCTGCGCAATCCACTCCTCCGCCGACGTGCTGTCCACGCGGATCTCCAGCGGCTCATCGAGCGGCACATTCGGCGACGCCTCCCCTCCCCCTCCTTTCCGCGACAGCGGCAAATTGCTTGTCAAAAAATGTTCCCCCACCGCAAAGGTCCCCGTCAACATCAGGAATATCAGAATAACCATCACAATGTCGACCAGCGGCGTCATGTTCGGCCCCGCATCATAGTGGCCCTTCGATCCAGCCTTGAGTTTCATATCATCACCAATGTAGGGTGTGCTTCAGCACACCACCCTTGATTTCGCGCTCAATGCGGCTGCCGCGTCGCGAAATTCACATCCTTCACCCGCGCCTCCGCGCACACGATCAACACCGGCTCCAGATACCGATAATCCAGGTTCTGATCCCCCCGTATGATCACCTTGAAGTTGTCATTCTGCCCCCGCAGCAGTTGCAGAAACGCCTTCAATGGCCGCTTTGTACCGTCCAAGACCTTCATCTCCTCATTCTCTCCGCTCGCGGGATTCAGCGTCGTGATCAGCGGCAGCTCACCGGCCGCGCTCACATTCAACGTCACCGTATTGCCCAGGTCCTTCAACTGTATCCCCTGCATGCTGACCGGCAGGTCGATCTTCGCATCCGCCCCCGTCTTGATGCCGATCTTCGCGACCAGCATATAGAAAATGATCAGGCACATCACGATGTCGATCAGCGGCGTCACATTCGGATGCGTCACCGACGACACCGGCATCCTGCGTCCCTTCATAGCTTGGCTCCTTTTTCTGATTCCCGATTCTCAGAGCCCGATTGCCGATTCGGCGACCCTTCGGATCACACCGCCGCAGCCGCCAATCGAAAATCGAGAATCCAAAACCGAAGATCCCGTCACGACGCACTCGGCGGTGGCACCGCCGCTTTCCTCACTCCGCCCGCCAGCGCCGCAACCGTCGTCGCCGGCCTCGCCCCTATGGCCGCGGTCGCCGCTGGCTTCATCTCCGCCGGCCTCGTCATCAACAGCAACTCCTCCGCCATCAACGCCCCCTGCACCGTCAGCCGATCGACCAGCGTCCGGAGCACCCCAAACGCCGCCAAACACGGCAACGCCAGCATCAATCCCAGAAACGTGTGCGCCAGCGCCTTGGAAATACCCGACGCCAGCACCTTCGGGTCTGCCTGACCACCCGATTCGCTCATCGCCTGAAACGAATCAATCATGCCCAGCACCGTACCCAGCAATCCAAGCAATGGCCCCAAATTCCCGATAATGTTCAAATACTCGATCCGCCGGAACTGCTCCGCCGTCTGCTCTCCGATCGACGTCTCCATCGCTTCCTTCATTGCCGCAAAGCTCGGCGCCCGCTTCAACGCCGGATTCAACGCCTGGCTCACAAAACTCGGATCGCTCTCCGTGAATTCCAGCAACTCCTTAAACTGCTTCTGCGCCAGCAGCTCCCGGATATGGTTGGTGCTGCTCTCCGGCATGATCACCTCGCGCCTGGCCTTGATGAACCCCTGAATGATCAACGTCAACCCGATGACCGACAACACCGCAATGGTGGCGAACACGCCATCCTTGTTGTTCATGATGATGTTAAACACCCCCGCCTTCGCGCCTTTCGGCGCCGCCGCTGCCGCCGTATCCTCCGGCGCCGCCGCCGCATACCCCACCCTCGCCACAAACACACACAGCCCCAAAACCATCAGGTACATCCCAAGCCGAATCTTCGAATACTGACGCATCGACCACACAACCTCTCTCCGCGTGTCGGAGACGTATCAAAAACTCCCCGGGACACAGAATGCCGGAGCCGATCTCGCTGCTCTTCCGTCCCAGCCGGGAAAAGGCCGGCGGCAAGTCAGTCCCAAGGTCGCCATCAGCCGGAATCCAGTCTCTGTCGCCAATCGCTACCTCAGCCACCGCTCGTCCACCCGCCAACCTCGCTGCTATTTCATCTTTCATCGGGGCTCTTGCCAGCCCCATCTTCCTCATTGGAAAATCGAGAATCCCTACCTCCCGACCATCTCCTCCTCGCTCACCATCTTAAACTGTCCCCTGCTGTTCCGCGCGATCGCCTGCAGCGCCTTCACATAATCCAGCGCCTCCGCATTCCCCGCCCGCTCCGACTTCCTCACAAACGCAATCGCGTTGATCTTCGTCTTCCCATCCGCCGTCTTCTTTCGGCAGTACTCCACCACCGCCGCATTCCCCTCCAGCTTCCCAGACTTTTCCTCCGCATCAAAGAAATCCCCATCCGTCAACAGATAAATCAACTCTGGCTTCTGCTCAAACGCCTGCTCCAACGCCGGTATCGGATTGCTCCCGTACTTCAGCTCACACTTCGCCAAATACCCCGATGCTTTCTGCTTGTTCTGATTCGTCGCCGACAGCATCGCCTTACGCTCCAGCGCCATCGCCTCCCCACCCTGAAACAGAATCACATTAAAGGCCTGCCGCCCCGACAACCCATCGATCGACTTCTGCAACTGCCGCTTCAACCCGTCAAACGCATCCTTCATCGACCCGGTCGCATCGCACACAAACACCACCCGGGACCCGCTGCCCGGCAATCCTATGAAGCTGGTCCTGATCCCCACACCCTGTCCACCCGGGACCCCAAAGGGCGCTAGCGCCCCCGAATCCGTGCTCCCGCCGCTCCCCACCGTCGGCCCTTTGCCCCACAACACACCCGCGCCCACCCCGATCAGCGTCGGCCCTTCGTCGTTCCCCCCGCCCCCCAACTCCTCTGGCAACAGCGTCATCCCCAGCTTCTTGGCAATCCCCTCACTCTCATTCGGAAGATCCGGAACCAATTCCTCCGCCGCTCGCCGCGTCGAATCCGCTCCCATACCCGGATTTTCCAAGCCTCCCGCATCACCCATTCCATCCACCACGACCCCCGAGTCCGCGATATTCCTCTGTTCCTTCCCCGCCGTCGGCACCACCCCCCGCATCGCTTCCATCGTCATCAGCGCCCCCGCCACAATCCCCACATGCACCCCCAGCGACGCCAAAAACGGCAACACATGCTGCACAAATGGCCGCTGCCAGAACAACTCCTCATCGCCCTCCAACCATCGCCTTGCCTTCAGTCCATCCTCAGGCGCCACAAACGCGCCCACGCCCTCCGCGCCAACCTCATAAATCCCCACGGGCCAGGTCAACCCCTTGAGCTTATACTTCCCATACTCCACCCACTTCAGCCCCAGCGTTCGCTCCCCCTCTGCCATTCTCCCATTCCCGACTTCCGGATGCTCCACCACAAAAACCCTCGCCGACTCAAACACCTGCCCCGTCATCAATATCTGCCCACCCACCGCCAAGCTCATCACCCGCGCCGCCAAATCCGCCGCAACCCCCACCACCTTCGATTCCCTCCGACCACTCCACTCCACCTCCGCCACCTTCCCAACATGCATCCCCACGCGGCTCCGCAACGGCTGCGTCTTGGACTCCGCCCGATTCAATTCATACTGAAACCGCAACGCCGCATTCACCGCGTCGCTCACCGCCGCAAACTTCGCGAAAAAACCGTCCCCCGTATCGCTCACCACCTCCGCGCCCGCATACGCCCCCACGATCTCCTTGAACATCGCATCATGCCGCAGCAGCCGATTCAAATACCCCTCCGCCCCCAACGTGCTCTTCAGCGCCGTTGAGTCCACGATGTCCGTGAACATCAACACCGTCAGCCGTGATGTCGCCGCCACCGCACACATAGATGCCCCTGACCAATATAACACGCCCCGCCCCCTCATGCGCGTCCCTCTTCGCGCAACTGCACAGCCCACCGATCGCCATCCGTGGGTCCTCCCCCCTCGCCCAATACCCTCTCTCCCCCTCGAAAATCCAAAATCGAAAATCGAAAATCCCCCTCATCCGTTCCCCGCAGACCCAACCTCAACAACTCCGCTTCCAACAACCATCTCCTGTCATCTCTCCCCCTTAGCCTCCTCACTGCCTCTCCGCCATCTGCTCCTCATTCACATGCTTGAACACCCCGCCGCTCCCCTTCGCGATCGTCTCCAACGCCTTCACAAACTCCCTTTCCTGGGCAATCCCCTGCGTATCTTTCGGTATGAACGCGATCGTGTTGATCTTCGTCTTCCCGTCCTTGGTCTTCTCTTGGCAGTACTTCACCACCACCTCATTGCCAGGCCCTTCAAAATCGCCGTCCGTCAATAAATAGATCAGCTCCGGCTTCTGCTGAAACGCCATCTCCAACGCCGGTATCGGATTCGTCGAACTCCTCACAAACATCTTGTCCATGAACTCAAACGCCTTCCGCTTATTGTCGGGAGTCGCCATCATCAGCCCGTTCCGATCCACCGCCGCCACGGTCGTCTCCTGAAAGAACATCACATTAAACGACTGTATAGGCCGCAGTTTCTCGACCGACTCCCTCAACCTCAGCTTCAGATCATCAAACACGCTCAACATCGACCCCGACGCGTCGCACACAAACACAATCTTCCGCGCATTTCCCCCCGTCCCCAAAAATCGGCTCTTCAAACCAATCCCGCCACCACCACCCGGCACCCCAAACGGCGCCAACTGCCCCGTACCCTGTCCACCCTTGCCACTCCCATACCCCACTCCCCCTCCGCCGAGCTGCCCCGGACCAATCCCGATCAACTGCGGCCCGTCGTTATCCCCAGGCCCCCCGCCAATCATGTCCGGCAACGCCGTCACTCCCGCCTTCTCCGCAATCCCCTTGCTGTCCTTCGGAACATCAGGCACCAGATTCTGCGCCGCATCCCGCGTCGGATCACCACCCAGCCCGGGATGCTCCAATCCCCCCGGCGGCCCGTCCGCCACCATCTCCGCATCCGGAATGATGATCTGATCCCTCGCCGGATTGGTCACCACCACCTGCACAACCTTCATCGTCAAGAGCCCCATCACGATGACCGCCACGTGCAAAATCAGCGAGGTCAAAAAAGGCAAAACATTTTGTACAAACGGATGCTGCCAAACACTCAGCTCAATCGCCGCCGCCTCCGACGTAAAATCCAGCGACAGGGGGTCCGGCGGGGGACCGGCGGGGGACATTAGGGCACTCTGCGGGGTGCCGGCGGGGTCCTGACGGGGGTCTGGCGGGGGTGATTTCATTGTCACTCCAAGTGTCCAATCCTCAGTTGTCTCGCGGGCCTCGCCCGCTTCCTCTACTACGAGCCCGACGGCCGGCTGGTTTCTGCAATATCACTATCTATAACCCCGGCCAGTATTTAGTCAATTCAAACTGCAAGTTCCCCCGGCACCGATGCCAAATCCGGCGCCGTCCAATTCGCTCCCACATCCTTCAGCGTCTTCTCATCGAAACTCGTGGTCAGCCCCAAGCACCTCGCCCCCGCCGCCTTGGCCGCCCGAATCCCATTTGGCGCATCCTCCACCACCACGCACGTCTCCGCCGCCAGCCCAATCCGTTTGGCCGCCAGGAGAAAGATCTCCGGGTCCGGCTTCTTCTTCTGCACATCATTCCCCGTCACGCACGCATCGAACGTTGCCGCGGGCACTCCGATCTCCGCCAGATTCCCATCCACCTTCACGCGATCGGCCGAGCTGGCGACCGCCAACTTCAGCCCCCGCGCCCGGCATCGGCGAATGAACTCCACCGCCCCCGGCAGGGGGGGTAGGCGCCCTTTGATGATCTGTAAATAGATCTCGTAAGTTCTGGACTTATCCAGGTTAACATCCCACTTGATCCGATACTTCTCCGCCACCCCCCCCAAATAGCGATTCTCCCCCGCCCCCACAAACGGCACAAAGTCCTCCGGCTTCACCGTGAGGTTGTGTCGTTCCTTAAACATCCGACACGCCGCCTCGCAGATAAACCGCTCGGAGTCACAGAGCACGCCGTCCATGTCAAAAATAACGCCTTGTATGCTCGACATGGCTGCATAGTGTAATGACGGCTGCCGGGAGGACAAATCCACCGACCCAAATGCTGCGCTCCCCGGCTACTCCGCCATCACAATCCTGAACCCGATATGCGGCGCGTCGCTGAGCCACCAGATGCTCTGCGGAATCTGCGGGTCGCGCACTTGCAGGACCTTGGGGTTGTTGGGAATGCGTGCCCGGCAATGAACTTTCCCGGCGCCATCTTTGTAGGACCCGCCGCGTGCGAAGTTCGCCCCGTCATCCGCGACGGTCCACTCCGCCACGTTGCCCAAGGCGTCATACAATCCAAATCCATTCGCCTTCTTCATCGCCACCGGATGCACCGCCGGCTCACCATCATCGCCAGCAGAGTTGGCGGCATACCACGCCACCTTGTCCAGATCGGATTCCGGCAGCTTGACCGGCGTCTCGCCGGCCCGGCACGCATACTCCCACTCCGCCTCCGTCGGCAGGCGGAATTTCTTGTTGAGCTTCGCGGAGAGCCATTTGCAATACGCCGCCGCGGATTGCGGGTGGACAGACATCACCGGATATCCGCTCGCCCGATGGCCATACCCCGGATCACCGTACGGCGGGGTCGGGTGCGTCTTGCCCACCGCGGCGATCTTGGCATCGTCATTGGGGAAATCCAACCCGAACGCAAACACGTCAAACTCATCCCACGTCACTTCGGTCCGCCCGATCCAGAACGTTTTCAGCTCGACCGTCGCCGCCTCCTTGTTCGGGATGGCGATGTCAACCGTCCCCGCGGGGAGTTTCACCATCGTGAACTGCACTGTCGTCCCCGGAATCGTCATCACTGCCGGCTGGGTTGCCGGCGTCTTGCCCGCATCGGCGGCCAACGCTACCGCGCTCAGCATGGGCGCAACAAGAGCGACGATCAATGCACTGCGGATCATGGCCCGCTCCTTTCGCTGTGTTCGGCAATTCGGAGGCTCCTGGCCTCCACTAATATAGACAACCGACAGGTCAAAACGTTGCCGTCCGCGCCCACATATTGCCCCCCCAATGCCTTGGCGGTTAGACTATCCAGCGCACCGGGCTCAGATCGGTTGTGGACCCATACGGGACGGGATCAATATGGCCAAGGACACAGAACAGCTCTACCAGCAGCGGCTCAAACGCTACACCACGGCAATGCGGAACGAAAAGCCCGACATGGTTCCCATCCGCCCCTTTGTCGCCGAGTTCGTCGCCAAGTACGCCGGCTACACCTGCCAGGAAGTCACGCAGGACTTCAACAAGGCGTTCGTCGCCACGCGGAAGTGCTGCGCCGACTTCGACTGGGACGCAGCGGTGGCCAACATGGTCTACGTCTGGGCCGGCATCCCTCAGGCCGTCGGCCTCAAATACTACCAGATTCCCGGGGTTGGCCTGGACAAGAACGTCGGCTTCAACTACCTCGAACCGGAAGAGGGCAAGTCGTTCATGCAGCAGGAGGACTACGACGAACTCATCGCCGACCCGACCGGCTTTCTCTACAACACCTGGCTGCCCCGCGCATCCGGCGATGTCGTGGCCAGGGGCCAACCCACCTCTTTCCGCAACAACATGTCATTCGTTAAAGGCGCGATGTCGATGATGTGCTACTTCAGCGCCTTTGGCCCGCAGATCCAAGCTATGCGCACCGAGTGCGGCACGGTCTCCGCGATCGCGGGCATTCTCAAAGCGCCCATGGATATCCTGGCCGACAAGCTCCGCGGCTACATGGGCCTCTGCGCCGATCTCATGGAATGCCCGGAAAAAGTGAAAAAAGCCTGCGAGGCGCTTCAGCCCCACTTGCTCCACGTGGCCTCGACGAGTTCCGACCCCTCGAACACGGTCCCGATCGGATTCTGGATGCACCGCGGCTGCGTGCCGTTCATCTCGTTCGATCATTTCAACAACATTTTCTGGCCGACTCTCAAGCCGATCATCCTCGAGCTTTGGAAGCGAGGCAAACAGGTCCTTTTCTATGCCGAAGGCAAGTGGGGGGCGCACCTGAAGACCTTCGCCGAGCTGCCTGAGAAGAGCATCGTTTTCCACGTTGACCGCGACGACGTTTTCGAGGTCAGCAAAGTGCTCGGCCACAAGTTCTGCATCAGCGGCGGCATCCCCAATTTCCTCCTGGCTTACGGCAAAGCCCAGGAAGTCCGCGATCACGTGAAAAAGGTGATTCAGGGTGTCACCCGGAACGGCTCGTATATCTGCGATGCCAGCGCCATCGTCCAGAACGACGCCACCATCGAGAACATGAAGGCCATGACCGAAGCGGCCCGGGAATACGGAACGTATTGAACAATCATAGAAGATGGAGTGAACCATGCCAGACCAACCGAACGTGATCAATCGCCCGCCGGGTGTCTGTGTGCCCTGGGAAGAGAAGAAGAAGGAACTCCCCCCGATCGTCGGCGACGAACAGCTCGTCAAGCGCATCTGGGAAGAGAACGACGGGCTGGCGTACGTGTACATCTGGCAGCTTCTGCTGTCGTTTTAGGCACGAGTCAAGAATTGTCTAGCCGCCGTTCGCAGGACGGCGTTGACGAGTCTGCATGGATCCGCCAACCATGATAAACCCAACACAAACCACGCGGCGTGACTTTCTGATCGGGTCGGCATCTCTTGCAGCGATGTCGCTTGCTGCCGGATGCGCCAGTCGCCCGGCTCCGTCCGACGCGCGCCTCGCCGTCGAGGCCGCCAAACTTTCCGGCTTCTATGTCCCCGAGAACCCGAAGTACCCCATCTTCGACAGCTCCGCGGACTCGCTCCGCTTCACGCTCACACGCTGCATGACCAGCTATCGTGGCCACGCCTGCTCCACGTCCAGTTTCGTGGACCCCGATGGCAGAATCATGGAGTGGCACGACTTCGGCCCCCTCGAAGGCCCCGGCTGGGCATCCAACGCGGTCGGGGGGGCCTATGAAATGATCAAGTTCGCCCGATTCACGAACAACCCCCAGATGGAACGGACCGCCGTCTCCGTTCTCGACCACGTCCTGGAGAACGGCTTCATCGATCGCTCGAGTGGCCTGATCCGCGGCTACCGGCACGTCCCCCGCAACGAGATCGTCCTCAATTTCAAGCACAACGACGAGTGGTTCTGCCCCGGCTCCACCGCCAAGATCGCCGTGCAGATGCTCCTCTGTGCCGATCTGGTTCCCCAACGCCGCGAAGCCCTCCAGTCGGCCGCCAGGGGATACGCAACGTGGCTGGACAAACAGGTAAAACCGCTGCCCAGCGGCTGGTTCCCCCGGCGCTGCACCGTCACCGGAGCCCATTACACCAAGGCGGCCGAGGGCGGCAACGACAAGTTTTTCTCGACCAGTGCTGATGGCCTGTTCATCCTGCAACTGTGGGCCGAGATGCTCGACCGCGGCTTCGCCGACTACCGGCAGAAGCTCCGCCAAGGCCTGCGTGCGTTCATGGACGCGGGCGGCCTCTACGCCAGCATCAACCACGACACGTACGACGCGCACGAAAACGTCGCGTACTCGGTGGCCTTCCGCGTGTTCCGCCGAGCCGGCCAGGTGCTCGACGACCCCGCTCTCAACCAATACGCGCTGACGCAGATCCTGCCGAACCTCGACCGGTTCAAGATGCACGAAGACCGCAACGGCGTCGCGACCCGCGGCCTGCTCTGGATGGAGGATAGCTGGGACACCTCGTACCTCTGGGAGAACGCCGAGGCCTCGCTTGCGTATCTCGAAGCGTACTCCGACACTCGCAATCTCAAATATCTCAGTGATGGCCTGACGATCCTCCGCGCCGCCGCCAAGCATCACTATGGTCCGTATGGATTCCTCAGCGAAGGGGTCGATTGGAACAACCACGTGGGTCAACAGCACCACATCGACGGCGCGAAGTACGGCGCGATCAAGTACACCGAGCCGTTCCTGAACAACCAGCACATTGTCGAGCCGACGGTGTATTTCCTCGAAAATCACGCCCAGACCAAGCAGGGGAGAGACGCGAAAGCGTATCTCGACCACGAAGGCAACGTCGTGGCGCGGGTCAAAGTCAGTTAGAGTCCACATCGAATCGGTTGGGAGCACATAAAGAAAGCCCACGGCAGCGGCGTGGGCTTTGTCCTTCTCGGAGCGTTTCATCACATCTTACACCGGCCAGGTTCCTTTCGCCGGCATCGCCACGGGAGGTGTCGCGATCGGCCCGAACTTCAGCTCCTTGGGCATCAGGTCGAGCTTCGAGTTCATGGCGTCGGTCCATCTCACGACCTGTCCCGAATACGCCGCAATCCGGCCCATGATGGCCGTCAGCGTGCTCTCGGCCGCCGTCTTGGCTTCGTTCAGCGGCTTGCCGGCGCGGATGCTGGCGATCAGGTCCGCATGTTCCAGGACGTAAGGATTCACCTCGGCATCCTCGGGGGCCTCGTATTTCCAGATATTCTTGCCGGCCTCGTCTATGATCTTGGACTCGGGGATCGCCGAGCCCTTGGTGCCGATGAAGTTCTCGCCCACGCGGTTGTAGCAGCCGTCGGTCTGGCGACAGATGCTCGTCACGCGCGCGCCGTTGGGATACTCGTAATCCACCGCGAAGTGGTCGTAGATGTGACCATAGGCCGGATCGGTCCGTACCTGCCGTCCGCCGACCGCAACGCATTGCTTGGGGCGTTCGCCGATGACCCAGTTGGCGATGTCATGCTGGTGCATGTGCTGCTCGACGATGTGGTCGCCGGCCAGCCAGGTGAAATACATCCAGTTGCGGAGTTGCCACTCCATGTCCGTCCACTCGGGCTTGCGTTCTTTGACCCACGCGCCGCCCTGTGTCCAGTAGACCTGCCCCGCGACGACCTTTCCGATCGCGCCGTCTTTGATCCGCTTGATCGACTCGACATAGGCCGGGTTGTGCCGCCGCTGCGTGCCGACCACCAGGCCCAGGCCCTTCTTCTCGGCCTCGGCGCCCGCCGCGATGATCATCCGCACGCCGGTCGGGTCGACCGCGATCGGCTTTTCCGCGAACACGTGCTTTCCGGCCTTGATGGCAGCGTCGATCATCATTGGCCGGAACCCCGGCGGGGTGGCGAGGATCACATAATCGATATCCGTCGCCAACACCTTCTGGTAGGCATCCCAGCCCACGAAGCACTTTTCCTTGGGGACGTCGTACTTCTCCTTCGGCTGCGTGCCGAAGAACTTGGCCGCCTCGTCAAGCTGGTCCTGGAAGATGTCGCCCATCGCCAGGAGCTTCACGTTCTTGGACGAATCCACGCAGTCCACCGCCGCGCCGCGACCACGGCCGCCGCAGCCGACCAGGCCGACGCGAATCAGATCGCTGCCGGCCGCATGGGCACAATTCAGGCCCAGCGACGAAACCATCGCGGCAACCGAAACGCCAGCGGTCGTCTTCAGAAAATTGCGCCGCGTAAACGATACGGTGGGGGGGGTAACCTGTTCCATGACTATTCCTTTCCTTGCTCCTGCGGATTCCAATTCGTGTAAATCCCGCACAAAAAACCCGTTTCTTCGCGAGTAAACGATGCTCATGGCACGCCGCTTCCGTTGCGCGCCTCGCACCCGGGCCGCTCTACTGTGATCCGGATCTGGAGTACCGGCTCGCGTCCATTCTACCCTTATTACCCGCGCCATTCCGAACCGTTGGCGGGCAGGTCAAGCTTGGCGTCCAATTTTGTGTTTGCCTGCATCATCTCGTTCCACGTCACCATCCGGCCTTCATACGCCGCGATGCGCCCGAGGATCGCCGTCAGGTTGCTGTTGGCGCTTTCCGCGGAATTATCCAGGTACTTGTTGTTCGCGACGCTCGCACAGAAGTTCTTGATGTTGGTCACCGCGCCTTCCTGGTAGATCGGCCCGGTGTTGCCGCCACGGTATCCGCCGGTTTTCGCCAGGATGTTCACATTCCCGCCGTAGTGCGAATCCACGGTGCCCATGGTCCCGAAGATCCTGCAGCACAGATCGTCATACCGCTGTGTGTACTGTGCCGAGCAGAAGTCCATCAGCACGTCATCCGGATAGTAATACTGCACCAGGAAATGATCCCAGCAATCGCCCACATCCACCCTCGCCTTCCGCCCACCCGTTCCGTTCGCCTTGACCGGATGCCCATTGAGGAACCAATTCGCCACGTCCAGCACGTGAATGTTTTGTTCGACGATGATGTCGCCCGACAGCGCCTTATCAAAGACCCAGTTCCGGAGCCGAGCCATCTGCGTCTGGCCATTCGCCTGCTTGCCCAGTCTCCCCGCGATGTAATAAACCTGCCCGGTCACCGGTTTGCCGATCAGCCCCTGGCGAATCTGCTGCGCCGCACCCATGTAGAATTCATTCACCCGCGTCTGAAAATCGACCAATACCGAGAGCTTCCCCTGCACCTTTTTCGCGGCGTTTACGATCGCCATGCAACCCGGCACATCGACGGCGATGGGTTTTGCCAGGTACACATGCTTCCCGGCTTCGATGGCCGCCACCGCGTGCTCCGGATGGAAATAGGGCGGGCTCTCCACCGCCACCGCATCCACGCCGCTCGCCAGCAGTTCCTTGTACCCATGCAGTCCGGTGAATCGCTTGTTGGCATCCACCTTCAACTGTTCCCCCCCCGCGTCCGCGCGATCTTTGAAATAGTCATAGACCGCCGTCACCTTCGCGTTCGCGCTTTGCTGGAACAAGTCCCCGATCCACCTGCCCCGCCCGCCGCACCCGATCAACCCGATCTGGATCTTCGAGTTGGCTTCGGCCGACCGCACCGCCGACGCGCTGACCATGGTCAGCCCGGTCGTCACCGCCGCCGCCTTCAGAAAATCACGCCGCCCCACCTCGTTCTTGTTGGTCTGCGACATATTCTGTTCCTTTTTGATCGGGTTCACCGTTCACTTCGCCGCTGACTTCTTCAACAGATATTCGTCGAAAAACGCGTTCATCGCCAGTACTGTCCGGTTCAGTTCCGCCCCGCCCCACCCATGCGATGACCCCGCCAGCAATTCCACCCGTCCCGGCACACCCGCCTTCGTCATCGCGTCGAGCATCAGAATCGCCTGCTGGTGCGGCACGAGCGGGTCCTTGGTGCCCTGGAACAGCAGCATCGGCGCATCACCCGCCGTCACATACGTCACCGGCGACGCGAGCCGATGCGCCTCCGGTTTCTCCGTCGGCGTGCCACCGAGAAAACCCAGCAAGAGCGGCACCGATGCCGCCGGAAACTCCTCCCGCATATCCGTCGGCCCAAAGAACGACACCACCGCCTGCACCTTGCTCGACTGGTCGGGCCACCCTCCGCTGTCGTCCAATCCATCGGCCTTGTCCATCACCCCCAGCATCATCGACAAATGTGCCCCTGCCGAAAACCCCACCGCGCCAAACCGATTCACATCGATGTTGTATTTCCCCGCATTGGCCCTCAGAAATCGCACTGCGCATTTCACATCCTGCACCTGTGCCGGGAAGAGATATTTCGGGCAAAATCGATACCCGATCGTCGCGCTGACATACCCGCGCTGCGCGAATTTCCAGGTCAGATCATTATGTCCCGCGCGGTCCCCCGCCCGCCACGCCCCGCCATGGATCACCAAAATGCACGGCCGATCTCCCTTGGCATCCTTGGGCCGCGCCAGGTTCAGCTTCAATTCCTCGCCGGCCACCGTTGCGTAGGTAATATCCGGCTCGAATACGACATCCGCTGGCGGCTCGGCCGCCCGCACCGATGCGATCATCAACACGGCCGCCACCCACACCATCGCGCCGCCACAAGACGTTCGCCTGTTCATCGCTCCTCCCACGCTGTACACCAATGCCTGGGCCTTCACGATATGTTACCAGAACCCCATCGCCCTGTTGCCCACCCGCTACGCGTTCCGCGGCCCCAGCCACAAATACGCCCCGACCCCTGCCGCCATCAACAACATCCCCCCGATGAACGCCGCCCAGAACGACCAATGCAGCCGCTGCGCCAACCCCAGTGGCACAAAGATCAGCAGCCCCAACGGGATCAGCAGCAGGATCTGCCGCGACAACCCCGACACCGCCGGCAGGTCGCCAGCCTTCAAATACATCAGCAACAGCACCGCCGCCGGCACTACCGGTATCGTCAGAATGAACGCCCCCAGCCGCGGGAACCTCGCCGCAATCTCCGACACCGCCACCACCACAAACCCTGCCGCCAGACCTCGAAACACAAGTGTAAACATGGGCCAACTCACTCCTTCATCTCAAGGCGACTGAGGATACGTTCTCGGAAGTGGCACGCCAAGCCCACTGCGGTATACTACCGTCAGTTCAGGAGCGAAAGACCATGGCTACCGAAGAAGAACTCCGCAAAGCCCTCAAGGCATTCAAGAAACGGCTCAAAGTCACGCAGTTGGATGACGAATCGCGCCTCGGCGTCGGAGCCCTCACAACCGGCCACGCCGACAAAGTCGTCTCCATTCAGCCCCCCGCCGGCTTCGGCCGCGAAATCTGGGAGGAACTGGCCGACAAAGGGTTCCTCAAGCGCGACACCGGCGGGTTCTTCGAACTGGTCGCCGGCAGATAGCCCTGCCGGCCAAGCTAGCTCGGCTTGGATGCATCGCTTTCTTGGAGCCGCAGCGACAATCGCCACATCCGCTGCATTTCGGGTTGCTCGTTGACATGGTTCTCCTCGATGTGGTCCCATCCGACGACCATCGGCCGGATGTGCGAGAGCAGCGTTGAAGGACACGTGGCGCAGCCGGCAGTAACCGCTGGCCTGGCGAGAGAAAGGAAAAACGCCGCAACCGGATCGCGATTGCGGCGTTTCTGTTTAATCAGGACTGCCATCACTTGCGGGATTTTTCCAAGGCCTCCAAGGCCTCGACGACCTTCGGCAGATACGTGAAGGTTGGCCCACCCTGCATCATGACGGCAACACTGGCCGCTTCCAGGATCTGCTCCCGGGTCGCGCCTGCTTCCAGGGACTTCTGCGCGTGCAGATTGATACACGGGTCGCAGCGCATGGCCATGCCGATCCCCAGCGCGATCAGCTCCTTTTCGCGGACGCTGAGGGCGCCTTCCTTCATGACCGCCGCGAACAGCCCGCCAAAAGCCTTGATCGTGTCCGGGGCTCCGGCCTTGGCCTTCTCGAATCTGGCCGGCCATTCCGCAAAGAACTTTTCCGCATCGCTTGCCATTTCATGTCTCCTCGTATGTTTAAAAAAGTGACCACTTCCGGTTGGATGTCACGACCGACGACGGATCGATGTCTTCTGGGCACGTCGGATGCCGTAACCAAGCGTGATCGGCGTCGGCCTCGTGGCACAAGTCCGCACAGTTCATTTCAAGAACGACCCTGCAATCAGCAGCCCCATCGAGCCGCCATAGATTGCTCCTCTCCACCACGTTGAGGTGAGGGGACACGCTCCCGAGGAGCACTGCCCGAAGTAACCCATGATCGCGCCCAGGCCGGCACCGATCAAGCCGCCGATGATCAAACGAAAGAGCATCTCATCTCCTGTATATCCGCCGCACAGTGAGATTAGATCATCGGGGGCACAGAAGGTTACAGATACTCAAAGCCAAGTTGAGACTGAGTTGCATTTCGAGAGAAACAGGTGGATGCGGCGTGATCCGAGAGTTACAGCAAACTCCCGTATCGCCTCACAGGGCTGCTATACCATAAGTGAAAGGCCGTAGATGTGGGTGAGGCACAGGTAGATGCCCGCCAGGACAAAGACCACGCCGGTGATGATGCGGACCCACCACTCCACTTGGGTTAGGCGGTTGAATGCTTTCGCCACGTAGTTGGACGCGAACGCGATCAGGAAGGCGAAGACAATGACGGGCAGTGCCGTGCCGACCCCATACAGCATCGGCAGTACAAAGCGCGATTGATGCGTCGTGGAGAGTGGAATCAGGCCGCCGAAGAACAATCCTGCGGAGACCGGGCAGAACGAGAGGGCGAAAAGCACGCCCAGCACGCTCGCCCACCAGATCCCGCCCTTGGAGGCGCGCTGTTGCAGTCCTGAAGCCACCAGCGTGAGCGAGCCGCCGAACTCCAGGAGCCCCAGCAGGACCATGCCTACGACGATGAGCACGGGGCCGAGGATCTGGTTGAGATACCGCTGGAGAAAACGCGCGATATCGCCGCTGGCCATGAGGCCGGCCATGACAGCAGCCCCCAGGACCAGGTACGCCAGAGTCCTGCCCAGGGTGTAGAGCAGCCCCGACAGCAGCACGTGCCGGGTCCGCTCGATCTGTCGTCCGATGAAGGAAATCGCGGCAATATTGGTGGCCAAAGGACAGGGGCTGATCGAGGTCAGGATTCCCAGCCACAGCGCGGTTCCAAGAATCCACCACGACATTACGCCTTCTCCTTGGCCAGCGCCTCGCGGATTGCGCCGCTGACATACTTGATGAACTCCTCGCGGTTGCTGGAGAGCATCCAGACTTCATCCAGGCTTTGATGTCCGATCTCTTTGCCGTTCCGCAGGCGAACCACGACGACCGTGCTGGAGGCCACGTTGTAGCGCTTGGCCAGGTTCTCATCCTCCTGGAAGTTGACCTTCTTCCACTCGATGCGGCCATCCTGAAGCTCCTTGGCGAAGTCCGTGCGGATCAACTCGCCGGTCATCGCCTCGATCTGGTTGCAGGTGACGCAGCGGAAAGTCTGGTGCATGTAATAAACGATCACCTTGTCCGATCCGGCCGGCGGAGTCGCCGCCGCGACCTCGCTCGCTCTTGTCTTGCGGGCGCCGTTTAGCGCCGTTTCTTTTCCGATCGCAAAGCCAATGCTGACGAGCACGAACCCCAGCAACAGATTGGAGAGGGCTTTCTTGGTGGTCATGGCGATGTTCCTCCTTCGTGCATGCTGGTGTAACTCGATGGCATCTGTGGGCCGGTCGGCGGATAGCCGGTCACTTCTTCGGGGCACACTCGCCGATCTTGCAGGCTTTGCTGATCTGCTGGGGCGACAGATTCATTTTGTCGCCAAGGGCCTGGTCGATGGAGATCATCTTGCCGGTCTCGGACGGATGCTGTTCGATCCATTTCTTCAGATTGGCTTCACTGGCGAAGAATCCCTGGTGGAAGCACCCGGCGGAGGCCCAGTTGCCCTCGGCGTTCTTCTTCATGCCGAACCACGCAACGGCGGTCGGCGGCTCCACGGACGCAACGCAGCCGCCGAGGGTTTTGACGACGACGGGCTCGCCGGTCAGACGGTCTCGTTCGTGAACTTCGAGGTCCTTCTGGGTCCGGACGGCAACACCCATCGCGCAGTGGGAGCAGCAACCCCAGGTGTAGACGCCGTCAGCCTTCACCAGGGCCGCGTCTTCGGGATAGGTCGCTCGGTCGCAGAAGCCACATCGCCAACTCAGTTCATTCGGCTGGAGCGTCTGCCAGTGGACAAGGCTGCCGCCGGCGTTCTGACGCTCTTTCAACGCTGATTCGCGGTCGGCGAACGCCTTGGTGACATGACGACCGGTCTTCTCATCCAAACCGTACAGGTAGACGGCATCCGTCGCCGGAACGGGCTTTCCCGTGGAGAAGTCCGTCACAGCGACATTCTTCTCGAAACCAGTTTTGTCCTGAGTGAGACAGGAATACATGATGAAGTAGCAGTGAGGTGAGCACAGCCCCACATCACCGTGTTCCGTCTTGACGATGACCCGCGTGCTGGGATTGATGTCTCCATCGCACATGAAGCACACGCTGGTCTTGGCGCGATCGTCCGCCTTGGCCGGCTCCCAGCGCACGAGCGTCGGGGCGAGGGTCTTCTCGGCGAACTCGTATTTGAACTCTCGCCACTTGTCGAGGATGCCGTAGCGCGAGATGTAGCCCTCGTGCCGCCAGAGTTCCTTGCCCGATGGGTCCAGGAAGATCTGGGTGGGGATCAGCTTGATGTTGTGCTGCTTGGCCAGCGGCAGGTTCTCCTTCAGTCCCACGTCGATGAAATCCACCTGCAGTCTGCCGGCGAACTCCTGCTTCATGCCCTCCAGCACAGGCCACATCAGCTTGCAGGGGATGCATTCCTTGGAGCCCAGGTCCAGCAGCCGGGGAACGCCGCCAGCCTTGGCTGGGGCCGCGCCTTCCGCGGCGGCAAGCGGCTGCGGACAATCCAAGATGACTCCGGCCAAGGCAAGTGTAAGAGCAACGGCCAGCGACATTCGACAGATCATGTGTAAAGCTCCTTTGTCCACAGCAATCTTCCCGATTCCCAGATGGTCATGCCCGACACTCAGGTCTTCGAGGCGGCATTGAAGTCGAATCCGAGTTCTTTCCACTTGGCCAGGATGTCTTCCTTGGCCATGAATCCCTCGTGTCGGAATCTCTCCTTGCCCGCCGCATCGTAGAAGATTTGCGTCGGGATCAGCTTGATGCCGTAGGGCTTGCCGGCTTCGGGGTTCACCCAGACATCAATGAACTCCACCTTAAGCCGGCCGGCGTACTCCTTCTTCAGTTCCTCCAAGATGGGGGCCATCATCTTGCAGGGGATGCACTTGCCTGCGCCCAGATCCACCAATCGCGGCAGGCCGGTAGCCAGCTTGGTAGTCACCGGTGGCGGCGCCTCGTCTGCTTTCTGAGTTGTGGTTGGTCCTGAGCCGCCCGCGATGACGTAGTAAGCTACTGCCGCACCTATCGCGAGCAGGCCTACGACGACAGCCGTTCTTCCTACCTTGTTCATGAGCGAACCTCCTTTGCCGATCCATCGATGCCAAAACAAGCTGACACATGCCCACAACGCTGCGAAGGCTGCCAAGAGCAGGAGACCTCTGATCGGCCCGGCGGGCGGGCTGCCACCTTGGCCGCCATTGCAGAGACACTGGCTGAGAATGATACACAAGACGCTCATGGGCGTTACCCGATCAGCTTCCTGATCTCTTCGGCGGAAGGCACCTTGCCCACCACTTTGACCACGCCATCCACCGCCAGTGCGGGCGTCATCATGACGCCGTACTTCATGATCTCATTGATGTCAGTGATCTTCACGATCTGGTAATCCAGGCTCATCGCCTTGGCGGCGGCTTCCGTGTTCTCGGCCAGCGTCTTGCACTTGGTACAACCCGTACCCAGAATCTGCAGTGTCTTCATGACGACAATCTCCTCAGCCGGGCCTTGCCCGACCCATTACGGCTTGATCTTCTGCATGACGCCCGCCAGCCGCGTGCGGTACATCTCGACCATCGACGCTTCGGCTTCGCCCAGCGGCTTGACCGGGATCAGGTCCTTGACCTGCTCGGCGCTGAGCCCGGAGTGAAGCATCGTCTGAATCGCTCCCGTCACCATCTTCTCCAGGCCGGTGTTGGCTTCCTGCGAGGTCAACCCGAATGACTCGGCGAGGCCGCACAACTCGTAGAACTGGTACCAGAAGTAGGTTGGCCCCATCGCGGTCAGGATGGCGTAAGCTTCCAGCTTGTCCTCAGCCACCTGCGGGCAGTCGCCCAACGGAGCCCACAGATCGAGGACCGCCCGTTTCTCGGTATCGGAGAAGTCTGGCGCGAAGGCAATCGGGTTGAATCCGGCTCCGACGACCGTGGGCGCATTGGGTATCACACGAGCGATTCGCGCGAAGCCGCCCAGCAGTTGCGACAGCTTCGAGATTGTGAACTTCGGCGCCAGTGATACGAGGATCGCGTTGCTCTGTAGACTCGCTTTGATCTGGGCCGCCACGTCCGCGAGCACGGGCGGATGGACCGCCAGGAACACGATGTCTTGCCCGGCCGCCTCCGCATTTCCATTCACTGCCGCTCGCACCTGGGGCCATTGTTGTTTCAGCTTGGCCAGCGGGGCGTCGGACGCGTCGCTGACCACGACCTGTGCCGGAACAACTCCTGCCTTCTGCCAGCCCTCCAGAATGATCCGGGTGATCCGGCCTCCTCCGACAAAACCGATGCTCCTGCCGTTCATAGACTGACTCCTGTATGGACCGCAATTCCTCAGCCCCAGAACCGTCCAAAAACCATGCCCGCGATCGTTGAGAGCACCACGACCAGGGTGACA
>JAPLNB010000222.1 GCA_026693085.1 Planctomycetota bacterium
CCAGTCAGGGTCCCAGGAGTTCCAGGTGGCCAACGAACTGAACACCCCATTCGCTCCCCCAGCCGTCAACTTCGACCCGCCGGAAAGATTGAAATACGTGTCCGCCATCGTCGCATACGCCGGCGCCGTCACCTCCGAACCGTCCAAAAGAACAAGCCCCGTGTAGTTGCTGCTGGTCAGCGCCGTCAGATCAAGCTTCGTCCCTCCACTGAGATGGAAAAGGGTCCGGCCGCTAAACCAAGTCGTCCCGCCACCGGCACTGGCTATAGTCTGAAGCTTATCCAGCTTCACCCGCGAATCCGCACCACTGACTACGAAACCAATCTGGTCCCGGTCAGCGGCCGGTGCGGTCAGCGTCTGCACCCCGCTCAGGTCAATCACGCCACCATTGCTTGCAGTAATCCGCTGCAGGTTCAGGTCGTTTCCGCCGGAACTGAACCCCGCGTCAATCTTCACCAGCTTCGACAAATCCAACACCGTCCCCGCTCCGTCGGCGGCCATCAGCGTCGGATACCATGTGCCCTGCTGGTCTCCGTCGTGCCAGTCAGGGTCCCAGGATTGCCAGATACCCTTTGAGCTGTACGTATCCCCGCCGATCGTGACCACCGCTCCATTCCAGATCGATATCCGCGCACGCTCGCCTTTCAGCCCTGCCCCGGGGCCGACGGCCGTAAACTTCCCGCCATCCGAGTTCAAAATCCCGTACAGGTCCGCCTGTTCCTGCACCGTGTACGTGGTCCCCGGAAGCAGATGGAACGTGCTGGCATCGCCCAAGCTGAACGTCTTGACCGTGCAATCCAACACGCCGTCTTTGACTTTGTCGAAATAGACATACTTTCCGCCTCCGGGAATGATGACGTTGAAAAGGACTGGCCCCGTGTTGCCAGGCACCACTCCCGTATCCCAGTTCGTCGGCACAGAATAGTTCCCTCCGCTCGGCCCGATCCATGTGTCATTGATCTCCAGCGCCCGCCCCAACGACGGGCACAGCGATGCCAGCGGAACCAACGCCAACAACGACGCGCGGCGAGTCTTCTTCCCAGCCATGATCAGCGCCTTTCTTTGATTAACACCAAATCAAACGGGCGAGGCGACATGTCCGGAGAGGGAAACCCACGAGGCAGACCCAACATTCTCCTCCACCTCCGTCCGATAACACCTAAATGTAGCAGCCCGCCTCAAGGTGTCAAACCAATTCCCCACAATAAATGCGGATAATCCCCCTCCATGCCCCCCTTCATATCGCTTCTTCTTTGTACGAATTTACGCACCCAACCGAAGCCACACAACCCGGAAACGCACGTTCATATTCCCTGGAGCCTCGACAAGGGCATATAAAATGACAGGGTGGCCTCTCAGCGTCCCACCCCAACAAATTCCCGTCAAAATACCAACTTTTCGCCGAACATTTCTATCAGCCAAACGTACTAATCAATAATGAACGTTCGGCAATCGAATAGCACCACCATCGCCTCGTTTCGAGCTTCGAACTTCGAGTTTCTGGCACTCCGCCACGCCCAACCCCTTGTCATCAATCCAAACGCCCCCAAAAAACAAACAGGGGGTCCGGCGGGGGGGAGAAGGGGGACAAAAGGGTGGAAAATGGGTGGAAAATGGGTGGTTTCAGGGTGCCCGGCGGGGGTCCAAAGGGGGTGCACACTCACACCGGCCGCACAATCGTGTTATCAATCAGCCGCGCCGAACCCACCCGCGCCGCGATCGCCAGCAGCGTCGGACCCGACACCTCCGCAATATTCTTCAACGTCAACGGGTCCACCGCAGCCACGTAATCCACCAGCAAACGCTGCTCCAGCAACGTCTTCTGCATCGTCGTCAACAGCCGGTTCGTCTGCCGGAACCCCGCCTTCACCTGCTCCTTCGCCAGCCGCAACGCCCTCGAAATCGCCAGCGCCCTCCCCCGCTCCTCCGCCGATAAATACATGTTCCTGCTCGACATAGCCAACCCATCCGGCTCCCGAACCGTCGGGCACGGCACCACCTGGATCGGCCAATCCAATGCCTCCACCATCGCCGCAATAATCCTCAACTGCTGGTAGTCCTTCTGCCCAAAGCACGCTACATCCGGTGTCAAGATGTTGAACAGCTTCGCCACCACCTGGCACACCCCCTTGAAATGCCCCGGCCGCTTCGCCCCCTCCAACACCCCCGTCAGCGTCGGCAAATCAATCGCAATGTCCGCCAGCCCAGGCCGGTACATCTCTTCAACACTGGGGTTATACACCAACTCCACCCCCGCCTCCTCGCACTTCCTCAAGTCCTCCTCAATCGGCCGCGGATACTTGCTGTAATCCTCCCGAGGCCCAAACTGCGTCGGATTCACAAATAGGCTCACTGCCACATGCGGCGCATGTTTCTTGGCCACCTGCATTAACGATACATGCCCCGCGTGCAGCGCCCCCATCGTCGCAACCAACGCCACCTTCCCGAGCTTCGCCCGCGCAAACCGTACCTCAGCAATCGTCCGGAGAACTTTCATGGGTCAATCGATTCTTCACCGCTTGTTCGCCTGGTTCTTATTCGTAAGCCCGGCCAGGAGATCTGCTATGCGCACCTGCAACACCGGATGCACCGCATTCGGAGCAATCTCCGCCAGCGGCGCCAATACAAACCGCCGCTCATGCATCAGCGGGTGCGGCACAATCAGGTCGTCCGAACTGACAATGCTGCTCCCAAACAACAGCAAATCCAGATCGATCACCCGCGGCTCCCATTTGACTCTCCGGCTGCGGCCCATCACCTGC
Source organism: Planctomycetota bacterium (assembly GCA_026693085.1). Lineage (GTDB taxonomy): Bacteria > Planctomycetota > Phycisphaerae > Tepidisphaerales > Tepidisphaeraceae > JAPLNB01. Next base: position 2,763 of record JAPLNB010000222.1, read on the forward strand.
TCGATCTCTAACAACCGGCGCATCAACGCGTTGGCCGTCATCAACGCCACATGCGCCTCGACTGCGGCATTCAGGAAATTCGGCGCATTCTCCGGCCCCCCCACCGGCGCGTTCTCCAGAAACGACGAAATCCGCCGCACTTCCAGGTGCGGCGTCTCGATGAGCATCGCCAGCGCCTTCCGAATATTCGCCTCGCGCTCGCCGAGGTTCGAACCGATGCCAATGTAAGTCACCACCGAGTTGCTGTTACGCATAAGCCTCCCAGCCGTTCCATCGTACCCGCCGCTCCGGATACCGCAAATCGCCTCAAAACTCAAATCGACTGGCCCCCAGCCGCCGGCCGATCTCATTCAGCACACGCCGCTCGTCGGCCTCGTTCCTGGCCACAAATGTCACGCTGAAACGGACATACGCGCCTGCATCATCCCACGGAACCGTGCTGATCAGCCGGTCCGTGATCATCCACTGCGCAAACGCCTCGGCACTCTCAAACGCGATCCGCTGCCCATTGGCGCCAAAGGCCGACTTCGGAGCGCGCACATACAGGAAGAACGAACCTTTGGGCTTGCGGGCATTGAAGCCCAACCCCTTGAGCACACCGACCAGCCCATCCATTCGTCGCGAGTACTTCGCCGCGATCGTCTGGGTGATCTGGGGGTGATCCAAGCTGTACGCGCACGCCTCCTGAATCGCCAGAAACTGCCCCGAATCCGTGTTGTCCTTGACATCCGCGTACGCCCGCACGATCAGCGGGCTACCCGCCACAAACCCCAGCCGCCACCCCGTCATGTTGTAGGCCTTACTCATCGAATGCAGTTCGACAGCCACGTCCACAGCGCCCGGCGTGGCCAGAATCGACATCGGCCGCCCCTCAAACACCAGCGCCGCGTACGCGGCGTCGTGAACCACGATGATGTTGTTCTTCTTCGCAAAGCTCACGACATCCGCAAAAAACCTGGGTGTCGCCGACGCGCCAGTCGGGTTGTTCGGATAGTTGATGACCAGGACCTTGGCTCGCTTCAGCACGTCGGCGGGAATGCTGGCCAAGTCGGGCAGAAAATCGTTTTTCTCAAGCAGCGGCAGATTGTGAACCTGCCCGCCATAGTACTTGGCATGGGTTCCGAAGATCGGATACCCGGGCGTCGTCATCAGAACCACATCGCCAGGGTTCACGAAGCAGGCGGGCAGGATCGACAGGGCTGCCTTGGAACCGATGGAGTGGCACACCTGGGTCGCCGGATCGATGCCCTGGACGCCGCAGACGTTTTTCAACCACCGAGCCGCCGCCTCGCGGTACAGGGTGCCGCCGTTGTCGGCGTAGCCACGGTTTTCGGACTTACGGGCTGCCTGGCAGAGCGCCTCGACGGAATCCGCAAACGCCATCTCATCGGGCTCGCCGACGCCCATGTCGATCAACTCGGCGTCGGGATTGGCCGCCAGGGCGGCGCGCTTGGCGCGTTTGATCTTTTCGAACTTGTAGATTTCGGTGCCCTTGCCGTAGTTCTTGCCGCCGATGCGGTCGGCGAAGAGGTTCTGAATATAGCGGTCGCTCATGAATTACTTTCGTACGTACAGAAGGCAGGATTCTAAGAGCCGCGTATTGGGGGGTCAACGGCACCGGGTCGCAGCTATTGCAGCGCCGTGAAAGTGTCACCTGTTGAACGCAATGATAACGTTACCGGTCGCCATCGGGTAAAGAGCTCGGATGGAGCCGTTAAGGATGATTCGCAAAGAGCGGGAGCGGTTGGTGGTATTGAACCAGGTCAAAGCCAAGGTAGCCGTTCACGGCCCGGGCGGCAGAAGTGAGGGAGCAGGCTCTGCTCGCCGGTGCGCGTAGAGGCGACGGCGTTGGCGCTTGATGACCTGTCGGCAAGTTCGTTTTGTCAGTGGGATCATGGTCTGCTGTCACATTCAACAGAGCCCTGATCGGACCGGCCAGACGAATCACCGCAGTCTTACCGCATGTATTCTCAGGAACTGGCTTGCGTTTTGCGAGGGGGGTATACTTTCTATTCGTCGTCAGGCTCATGAGGAGCCTGATCGGCCTAAGAAGCCGTGAACGGTTACGAAGAAGCCGATGCGTGTTATGCGGAAACCATATAAGACGCCGACTTCTGGTCTTCGTGTCCCCAAGCCATTGGAAATACATGAGTTATCGGAACGATGCGGCAGCGTGTTATCTGGAAGCAAAACCCGAATGCGGGTCTATCTGGAAACCATATAAACAGTAGTTAGACGGACGATCGAGATCGACGGCATGAAATCACTATTCACGATTCACGCGGGCGAGTACCTGGTTGGAGCATTTCTTGAACAGCAGTTCAAGCGCGCCAACGTCTGGATTCCGCTCCGCGACACGGGCGTCGACCTGTTGGTCTCCGATCGGCGGAATCGGCGGACCGTTTCACTGCAGGTCAAGTTCTCGAAGGACTTCTTGGTCACTCACATGGCGCCGGTCTTTCAGAAGCAGCTGCGTGCGTGTGGCTGGTGGACGATCAATCGTGAAAAGTTGGCACAGTCGCTGGCGGATTATTGGGTGTTTGTACTCCAAGGCTTTGCCAGCCGGAGTACCGACTTCGTTGTCATTGCACGTCGTGAGCTTCTCGATCGCCTGGGCGCCATCCATCGCGCTCGCACGATCATTCAGACGTACATCTGGGTGACAGACGCCAAGAACTGCTGGGAAACGCGGGGGCTGGTCCGCGCGGACCACTTGCAGATCGCACAGGGGGAGTACAAGAATCCGTCTCGGGACCTGACACGGTGGCTCAACAACTGGGAGCCAATCGCTCGGCTTAACCGATGAACGTAAAGGCAGGGGGCGCATCAAGCGAGAGCGCCGCCCAACAACCAGATGGAGCGGACGGCGCATGACGATGGGGGGGAAAAGGGGGGGGCAAAAAGGGTCAGAATCCATTTCATTCCTCCCGCTTCGGGTAAGAACGGGGATCAGGCAAGTCCGGTCCCCTGAAGAGCCGCCGAAAAGACCCTGGCCGCCCGAATTGCGGGATCGGCTCTTCTGCGGACCTCACCCGCCCCACCGGATTGGGGCGTTTCTGCTCTTACTCGATGAAAGTGGCACCTCTTGTCTGTACACAACGCGGCTTTGGATGTAGCCTGTTGTGTAGATGGTTCTGTCGTATACTGCAGTCTGTCCGCATCAGCTCAACCGACTTTGCAGCGAAAGGCTTCAGGGAAGGAACCAGACCATGGCTGTTCGTTTCACTGTGGATGAAGTGCTGGCAACCGCGGAGGCGATCGAAGCCAATGCGATTCATTTCTACGACTTGGCCGCAGCGTCTGTCTCGCGGGACGACTGCCGCCGCTTGCTGAAGGAGTTGGCGGGGTGGGAGCAATCGCACAAACAGACGTTCGCGGACATGCGCACCGCGTTGTCGGATGCCGAGAAAACGTCGCCGGTCTTCGACCCCGACGATGAGGCAGCCCTCTATCTGCGGGCTTTGTCCGACACGAGTGTGTTCAAGTTGGGAGAAGATCCCGGCGTCCGGCTCGGTCGCGATCCGGCGTACCGCGATATTCTGCTCGCCGCCATCGGCCTGGAGAAGGAATCGATCGTTTTTTATGTGGGGATGCGAGACCTGGTCTCCCAGAGCATGGGCCAGTCGAAAGTGGATGCCATCCTGAATGAGGAGAGGACGCACGTGGCCATGCTCGGTCAGGAGTTGTCGCGACTGGAGTGAGTCTGCGGCCGGTTGTTTCTGATTCGCCGACCGCGCAGAAACAGAGGGCAGGATCATGAACGCTAAGCGCGCAGCAGACATCATGACGCAGCCGGTGGTCACGGTGGGGCCGAATGCGCTGTTGACGGATGCGATCGAGTTGCTGCTGCGGCATCACGTCAGCGGGCTGCCGGTGGTGGGCAACAACGGTGAGATGGTCGGGATCATCACCGAGCACGACATCCTGAATTTCGCCATCAGCGGGAACGCCGCCGACACCCGGGTCGAGGAGGCGATGACGACGGAGGTGATTTGGATGCCGCCCGACACGGAGGTGACCGCTGTGATCAACTGCCTGGCCAGCCGGCATCTGCGCCGCGTTCCGGTGGTCCAGGGCGGGAAGGTCGTCGGCATCGTGAGCCGGCGGGACATTCTCAGGGAGATGCTATTCATGTACAGCAAGTACCATTGACTGGCGCGTCATCGCGTGTCTGCTGCATCGAGTGGCAGAGGAGCCACGAATGAGCCCGAAAAAACTGAGCCTGCCGACAATGAACGACTGGGTGGCAGCACTGATCCGTGAGCATCGAGTGTTCGGCCCACAGGCCAAGGGAGATCGCTTCGCCTACGACCTGCTGGGCTGCGCGGCGGATCTGCGGCTTGATCATGACGTGACGATACTGCCGCCCAGGAAATACCTCATGCCGCCGACGGAGGTGCTTATTACGTTCACGCGGAGCGGCAAGTTCGAGTCGGTGATGGAGGGCGAGCCGCTGGTGCTCTTCGGGGTGCATCCCTATGACGTAGCCGCCATCGCCCAGATGGACCGGTACTTCACCCAGGACCACGCCGACTCGCATTACCTGGCGAGGCGAAAGAAGGTGACGATCGTTGCGTGCGACGTGCAGAGCGCGTCGGAGAACGTGTTTGCCGCGTGCATGGGCACGGCCACGGTGCCAGACGGGTTTGACGTACTGCTGACCCTTGTGGGCGAGACGTACGTGGTGGAGTCGCGGACAGCGGCGGGTGATGCGCTGCTGGCATTGGCCGGCGTTCTGGAAGATGCCGATGCGGTCAGCCTGGGGCGCCGAGAACAGTTGTGGATGGATGCACAGAAGCTGTTGCGACGGCAGAATCTCCGGTGCCGGGTCGAGGATCTGCCGGGCCTGCTGGACAGGTCGTATGAGCACCCGGCGTGGCGACAGAAATCGGAGTTGTGCTTCTCCTGTGGCTCGTGTGTGATGGTTTGCCCGTCCTGTTTCTGTTTTGATGTGCAGGATGAGGTAGGCTGGGACCTGGTCAGCGGCGAGCGAAGGCGGCAATGGGACGGTTGTCTGCTTACGCAGTTCGCTTGCGTCGCGGGCGGCCACAACTTCCGCAGGCTGCGCGAGGAGCGCTACCGGCATCGCTTCTATCGAAAGGGCAAATACCTCCACGACCGATGCGGCTTCGTGGCGTGCGTTGGCTGTGGCCGTTGCGCCGCCGCCTGCACCTCCGGGATCGCCAGTCCGGTCGCTCTGTATAACTCTCTGCTGGAGGACCAATGACGGCCGAAGCCTTGATTTGCTCGGACAGGGACTTGTATCTGCCGCAGCCGGCCACCGTGGTTTCCAAGACGGTCCTGACGGCAACAGAGACACTTTTCGAGATTCGACTGGACTCTGGGGAGGAGTTGAAGCACATGCCGGGCCAGTTCGTGGAGGTGACGGTCCCCGGGGTGGGAGAGGCGCCGATTTCGGTGTCGTCTTCGCCGGACCGGAAGGATGGCTTTGAGTTGGTGGTCCGCCGGGCCGGCCGGGTCACCTCGGCCATGCACGACCGTCGATGCGGCGAGAAACTGGGAATTCGCGGACCGTTTGGGACGCACTATCCGGTTGATGGCGTGATGCGAGGCCGCGACATCGTCTTCATCGCCGGCGGCATCGGATTGGCGCCCCTCCGCTCGGCTATCCATTGGGTTCTGAATCATCGCCAGGACTACGGCAAGGTGACGGTTCTGTATGGCACCAAATCACCGGCCGAGCGGTTGTTCCTGGACGAGCTGAGTGACTGGTCGTGCCGGCCGGACGTGACATTCATGGAAACGGTGGACCGGGCTGATGCCAATTGGAAGGGCAACGTGGGCGTGATCACCAAGCTGATCCCGACGGCGGGGATTGATGCGGCGAGGACCGTGGTCGCCGCCTGCGGCCCGCCCATCATGTACAAGTTCGTCATCGTCAGCCTCTATGCCATCGACGTGATGGACGAGAGCATCTACGTGTCGCTGGAACGGCGGATGAAGTGCGGGATCGGCAAGTGCGGCCACTGTCAGATCAACGGTCTGTATGCCTGCACCGACGGCCCCGTTTTCAATCATGCCGACATTCTCCGGGTGCAGGAGGCGATCTGATGGCCAAACCACGAGTCGCGATATTCGACTTTGCCTGCTGCGAAGGCTGTCAACTCCAGATCATCAACATGGAGGAGGCGATCCTGGACCTGCTGAACGTGGTCCAGCCGGTCGAATGGCGCGAGGCGATCTCCGATCACAGCGATGAATACGACATTGCCCTGGTCGAAGGCTCCATCACCCGGCCGGAGGACGAGGAACGCCTCAAGGACATCCGCCGGCGCGCCAAGATCCTCGTTGCGCTGGGCGCCTGTGCAACCACCGGCGGCGTGAACAAGCTCAAGAACCACATCAACAGCGATGAGCTGAAGCGTTGCGTCTACGGCGCCGCCGCCGCAATGCCACACCTGGACACGAGCCCCACCCGATCGCTGCGAGAGATCGTGAAGGTGGACGTTGAAGTGCATGGCTGCCCCATGTCCACCCGGGAGTTCGTAAACGTGGTCCGGTGCCTGGCGACGGGAACGACGCCGGTGACGCCCAACTACCCCGTGTGCGTCGAGTGCAAGATGCGCGAGACCATCTGCCGCTACGAGTACAACGAGGTATGCCTCGGTATAATCACCCGCGCCGGATGCGATGCGCCCTGCCCCGCCGGCGGGCAATGGTGCTTCGGATGCCGCGGCCTGGTGGACGATCCGAACGTCAACGCCGCCAACGACATCATGGCCAAGTACGGCAGAACGGCGGATGACCTGCGTCGCCGGATGGAGCTTTTCAACAGTACGGAGGCTCGGCCGTGCCCAAGACAATAGACATTGATGTCCACCATGTAACGCGGATCGAGGGACACGGGAACATCCGCATTCAGGCGGTCGATGGCAAAGTCAATAAAGTCGAATGGCAGGTGCCCGAGGCGCCGCGGTTTTTTGAGGCGATGCTCCGCGGCCGGTCGTGGCAGGAGGTTCAGACCGTCGTCAGCCGCATCTGCGGCATCTGCTCTTTCGCCCATTCGCTGGCTGCGATCAAAGCCGTCGAAAGCGCCTTGGGTATCGAAATCTCCGAGCAGACTGACCGACTGCGCATGTTGGCCTTTGGAGGCGAACAACTCGAAAGCCATATACTGCATATCGGCTACCTCGTCGCGCCGGACCTGGTGGGGGTGAGCTCGGTCGTGTCGCTGGTGAAGTCGCACCCCGAGGTAGTGGCCGCCGTCATCCGCGCCCACCGTCTGGGCAACGAGTGGATGGAACTCCTGGGCGGCCGGCGTACGCACCCAGTGTCCTTCCGGCCGGGCGGCTTCGGGAAGCTGCCCAAGGAATCGGAGCTTAAAGAGCTGACGGGGCGGTTGGAGCAGATCGTGCCCGATCTGTCGCTCATCGCCCAGACGGTGGCGGCTCTGGCGAGCAGACTGCCAGCGTTCGACAGGCCCACCGAGTATGTCGCCTTGGTCGAGCCAGGCGTCTATACCTTTTATCATGGCATGATCGGCAGCACCGATGCGCCCGAGAGGCTCCCCGTGGATCGATTCGAGCAGGTGGCCAACGAGTACCTAAGCCCGCAGTCCACCGCCAAGTGGACTCGCTGGCACCGCGATTCGTATGCCGTCGGTGCGCTGGCCAGGTTCAACCTCAACCATTCGCACCTGCATCCGCTGGCGACCCGGACGGGGACGATGCTGGGGCTGAAGCCGCCGTGCTGCAATCCTTATATGAACAGCGTGGCGCAGGTGGTCGAGGCGGTTGAGGTTGTTGAGGCTGGCATGGAGCAGATCGACGCCCTGCTGACTTGCGGGATCAAAAGCGAGGCTCCGCGAAAGCCAAAGCTCCAAGCCGGTAGCGGGGTCGGTGCGGTCGAGGCCCCGCGCGGCACGCTCTTTCACAAGTATGCCTTCGATGGCAACGGCATCTGCACCACAGCGAACATCTGCATTCCGACGAACCAGAATCACGCGAACATCCAGAAGGATTTCGAGGCGATGCTGCCGATTGTGATCGACAGGGACGAAACGGAAATCCGCCTGCTGCTGGAGATGCTCGTTCGCGCGTACGATCCGTGCGTATCCTGCTCGACGCACTAGTGTCTGACGAACTGATATGGGATAGGACTTTGCTGAAATACAGACTCTTCATATGGTTCGCCGGCTTGGTACTGGTCTTCGGGGCGCTATCGGCGTTCCTGGGCATCTGGGTCATCAATCAGCGCGTCGTTCAGGAGGCTCAGACCCGGGTCCGCTATGACCTGAGCAGTGCCTGGGCGGTCTACCAGTCGCAACTCCGAGAGATGGAGACGATCGTCAGGCTCGTGGCGGTACGCGGCCCCCTCGTCGAGGCCTGCCATGCGGAGAAGTGGGACGACCGGGCCGCGTGGGCAGAGATCCAGGGCATACTGGGCCAAGCGCGATTGGATTTCGACCTGGATTTCCTCGGAGTGGTCACACCCGAGGGCCGGGTCGTGGCCCGCGCGAGTCCGCCTTATCGCACAGGGGATTACATCACTGCCGAACCCATCGTGGCCAAAGCCCGTAGCGGCGCCGCCACCTCGGGCACGGTCATTGTCTCGAGGGAGGAACTCAGCCGGGAGGCGGATGGCCTGGTTGACAAGGCGTTCCTGCCTCTTCAGCAGACGCCTCATGCCCGCCCCACCCCGCGGACGAGCGAGGATCGCGGCATGGCGATGATGGCCGGCGCACCCATCGAGAGGAACGGCCGCGTCGTCGGTGCCATCTACGCGGGCCTGCTTCTCAACCGCAACCACGCCTTCGTCGACCGCATCCAGGACATCGTCTTCGGCCAGGAGAGATACCAGGGCAAGTCGCTCGGAACGGTGACCGTTTTCCTTGCCGACACGCGCATCGCGACCACCGTCCGTCTCGACAACGGCAATCGCGCCATCGGCACGCGCGTATCCAGCGAAGTCGCCGACCGCGTCCTGGACAATGGCAGCAGTTGGGCCGACCGCGGCTTCGTCGTCCAGGATTGGTATCTGACTGCCTATGACCCCATCCGCGACAGTCGCGGTGCCGTGATTGGCATGCTCTACGTCGGCACACTCGAACGCCCGTTCCGAGACCTGAACCGAAGCATGGTCGTCCGGTACTCGCTTCTGGTCGCCGCTGCCCTGGTGGTCGCTTTGCTGATGGCGATGTTCATCGCCGGCCGCCTGGCCAGGCCCATGCATCGCCTGGCCGAGGGCGCCGACAAAATGCGCCATGGCCACGAATTCGATCCCGTCCGCGCCGACCGAGCTTGCAAGGAGACCACGAGTCTGATCCAGGCCTTCAACGAGATGGCCTCCACCCTCACCCAGCGAGAACGCCAGTTGAAGGAGGCCAACGAGCAACTCGCCACGGCCAACAATTCGCTGAAAGCGATCAACGCCGAGTACATGGAAACCCTGCAATTCGTCTCCCACGAGCTGAACAGCCCCCTTTCTTCGATCATGAACTACACCTACATGCTCCACCAACGCCTGCTGGGCGGCCTGACGGATAAACAGCAGAACGCACTGGGCGTGATATCCGCCGATCTGAAGCGCATCATGGAGATGATCCGACATTATCTGAATTTGGCCCGTATCGAAAGCGGCGAGATCCAGCCGGTCCCCACCCGCGTCGCCATGCGTGAGGATGTGATCGGCCCGATCCTTGCCTCGCTTCAGGCCGACATCCACAGCAAGAATATGGTTATCGAGGACCTGATCGGCCCCCGGGTGATCCTCCACAGCGACCTGAACATGACCCGCGAGATCTTCGAGAACCTCCTCAGCAACGCCGTCAAATATGGCCGCCCCGGTGGAACAATCACCTTGGACTGCCACCTCAACGGCCACTGGGCGGAGTTCTCGGTCCGCAACGACGGCGACGGCATACCGCCCGAGCGCCGAGGGGAGCTGTTTCAGAAATTCTCCCGCATCGAACTCGGAGATTCCAAAAAAAACCGACGCGGCACCGGTCTCGGCCTATTCATCTCCAAAAGAATCGTCGAATCGCACGGCGGCGCTATCACCATGGATTCCGAGGTCGGCCGCTGGACCGAGTTCCGATGCACGCTGCCCCTGGCACATGAAACCAGCCATCCGGCAGCGGTGAAAAGCGTAACCGAACCCCCGGCGACCTGACACGTCACTCCTCGCTCAACCGCGAGATGGCGCGGTCCGTCGCCGACAACGAGGACACCCGACACCGGTGACATCACTCAGCTTCTCTGGCAAACCAGGAGATTATCATGAGCGAGAAAGAAAAGATCCTGCTGGTTGACGACGACGAGAATTTCGTGAGGTCCACAACCGACCTCCTCGAAGCGCATGGCTATCACGTCATTTCCGCCAACGACGGCGCGTCCGGCCTTGACCTGGCCAAACAGCAACGCCCGGACCTCATGGTGCTCGACGTCATGATGGCGACGAAGACCGAAGGCTTCGAGATCGCACGCAGAATCCCCGCCTGCCCCGAACTCCGGGAAATGCCCGTGCTGTTGGTGACGGGAATTCGTAGCGAAATGAAACTGGGCTTCCGCCTCGAGCCCGATCAGACATGGCTGCCTGTCAGCCGAATCATGGAAAAACCGATTGACCCGGCCGCTTTCGTGGCGGCGGTCGGGGAGCTGCTCCGCAGACGCGGCAAGATGGACTGGAAGCACGGGATTTGCAGACTGGTCAAGGGCATCCTGGCGGACAAGGAGCACGATCTGTGGACCATTCATCCCGATACGAATGTGCTCGAAGCCGCCCGCATGATGGATAAGTACCGCATCGGCGCCCTCCTGGTGGTCGAGGAAGCCAAGCTGGTTGGCATCTGCACCGAACGAGACTGCATCCAGAGTGTGATTCTCAAAGACCTGCCATCCAAGGCCACACCAGTGCGACACGTCATGACCTCGCAGGTCATCTGCGTATCCCCCGGCGATACGACCGAGGAATGCATGTCCCTGATGACCCACAAGCGCGTCCGGCACCTGCCGGTGATGGACGGCGAAAAGCTTATCGGAATCGTCTCGATCGGCGATGTGGTCCGTGCCGCCCTTGCCGAGAAGAACTTCATGATCGAGCAACTCGAAACCTACATCACAGCCGGATAGCCCAGTTCATCCAGCACCAGCAGATCCTGCCGCTGGAGGTGTTTGAGCCTCCGCTCCAGTTGCCGTTCCTCCCGCTTCGGGTAAGAACGGGGATCAGCCCAGTCGGCTCCGCTGAAGAGCCGCCGAAAAAACCCTGTCCCCCCGAATGGCCTGATCGCCTCTTCTGCCGACCTCCCCCTGACCCCCGCCAACCGACTATCTGGGCGTACCCGTTCAGTCCCGGTTATTGGACTTTGGCGGGTGTGGCGGCCGATAGGAGGGGCATGGCCGAGTCACCGACGCCGA
>JAPLNB010000223.1 GCA_026693085.1 Planctomycetota bacterium
GCCGGGAGGAAGCAGGCAGACACGGACGTCTCGCCGTCGTTGGCAAAAGTCTCGATGGAGGTCCGGTCCACGAGGATCTCGACGGTTCTGACACTGGTTGCCACGGATGCAGGTTTGGATTTGCAGGCCACCGACTGGTCCGTCACGGTCACGGGCGTGCCGCGGATGCGGAACGTCAGAGTCGATCCCCTGGGCACCTCCACGTCGGCCAGAATGTGGAAAAGTTCTCCGGCCATCTCCAGAGGCCGCGAGACTCCGGGCGCCAGGGAGAGGTCTTTCCAGTCATGCTGGCGGCGGTGGAGTCGCTTGATTTCTGTCGCCGGCTTGCGGAAGACGCGCAGGGAGCCGCCCAGCGTGCGCAGCGTCAGGTCGCAGGGGAAGGTCATCTGCTGGTTGAAGGGCATATCGGGGTACTTTCCGCCGCGCATCCATGCGATCTGAATGCGCCTGCCTTCCTGCCCGGCAATGTCACCCCAGGACTGGGTGGCGTAGAAATTCGGCCCGAGGTCGCAGGGCAGTTGGGCGGTCTCCGGGGTGAACTTCGTACCGTCGAACTCCCCCACGGAGTATTTGCCATTGCCCCGCACCAACACCCACTTCAACTGCCGGGGGTCGCCGTTTACGGCCAACTGGAACAGGTCCGGGCACTCAAAGCTGTCCGGGATGGACTCTTTTTGCTTGGTCCACTGCAGCAGGTTAGTCGAAGTGAAAAGGTGATAGGAATTATCCCCGTAAAGCACCATGACCCAGCGCTTGCCCGGTTCGTGCCAGAACACCTTGGGGTCGCGTTCGGGGTGGACCAGGACCGGGTTGTTCCGATACTTGGTCCAGGTCCGTCCCTTGTCCAGGCTGTACGAGATGCACGTACTGCGGTTGTCAGCGCCGGTCCAGAAGGCCACCAGGGGCGGCGTCTTGCGGTCCGGCGAGAGGCCGGAGGTGTTGTCCCGGTCCAGGACCGAGCCCCCGGATTGGACGCCCGAGCCGAAGTGGTCTTCCCAGAAGGCGGGCTGCAGCTCGGTCCAATGGATCAGATCGGTGCTCACGGCGTGGATCCAGCAGCGGTTCCAGCGCTGGGCGAAAAGGTGGTACTCGCCGTCGAGATGGATCAGCCCGTTGACATCGTTGAGCCAGCCCTCTTCCCGCTGGCCCGGATTCAGCTTGCGCAGGGTCCATTGGCGGGCGGTGAAATGGAACTGCGGACGGTGTTTTTCCCGGTAGAGATCCGTCGGCGGCGGAAGCACGGGCGGCTCTTTCGTATAGGCGACTTTGAGCGCGGCGACCCGTGCCGGCCCGCCGCTCAGGCGCTCGATTTCCGCATCGGACAGCGCCCGGTTCCAGATGGCCACATGGTCAATCAGCCCCTTCCAGCCCGAGTTGATGCCACCTCCAGTGGATTCGGCCCCGATAAGGCACGGCACGGTATTGCCTTCGCGCAGAGGCCCCTTTGCGGGCGCCTCGCTCATCAGCACCCCATCCACGAACATCTGGAGATTGGTCCCATCATAGCGGCAGATGACCTGATGCCAGTCCTGGGGGCCGATCTTGTCCAGCGGAGCCAGGACCTGCGTCATCCCGGCCCTGTCCCGCGTGCCCAGCTCAAAACCGATCGCGGAATCGAAAGAGAACAAATTGTAAACCAGGCGGTCATGGCCGCCGTGCTTGCTGAATAGCGGCTTGCCCCAGGAGCCCGAAGGGCTGCGCAAGCGGACGCTGACCGTGAGGGCGGAGCCGGTGAGGTTGAGCATTCCGCCTGAGCCCTGCCCGGCATCGAGATAGCCGCCGTCGAATTGTGCGACAGCGCCGTCGTTGCCGCAGACAAGGGATTCCTGGAGATCGTTGCCCTCCAGTTTCTTTCCGACCGTGACATTACCAACGGCCGCGAGACCGTTCTTGCCGACGGCATCTTTCAGATCCCCCATGTGCCAAACCGCGACGGCAGTCTTGAAAATGCCGTCGGGCGACGGGGCAGGTTCGGCCGCACAAGCTGACGCGGCTGCGAACAACAGGCCGACCGCGGCCGCCGCGTTGGTTATTAGCACGATCTTCATAGCGTTGCTCCTGACGGTTCACGCCCTGGAGGGCGTTCTATCGTGAATTGACTCTCGTTTCAATTGGCGAGCAGTTGCGTTTTTCCAACTTCGGGAAGCATCCTGGTCGTCGGGTGTGACGAGCACGGCCATCACGGGTTCTTCGTCAGCTTGATCTGCTGCCTGTTCATTGCTTTCCACTTGGCGGCATCTTTCGGGCGCACCACAAGAATGCACGATCCGGGCCTTTCAACCTTCTACGGACCTACCTCGATAGTTTGGTAGTCGAACCAGCCGGGGGTTTTGCCGGCGGTGGCGGAGGCCTTCTCTCCGGCGAGCTCCACGACGAAGTTGGTGCCCGCGTAGGCGGCGCTACAGATAATCTGCGCTCGCCATGCGCCTGCAGGGAGTTCGAGTTTCCAGGAGAGCCGCGTATCGGGACTGTTGCCCCGGGGATCGCCCGGCTGGGGCACTTCCTGGTACACGATGCCGTCGAGGTCTTGCTTGGCGTAGAGGTGTTCGTGGCCCTGGAAAGCGATGTTGACGTGGTTCTGGACGAGCAACTGGCGAATCGGCATCGACCAGCCGGGACGGTTCTGTTTGAAGCCATCGGTGTCGTCGAGAATCTTGCCGCCCCATTCGAACAGCGGAGCCGCTTCCGCCCCGCCACGGCATTGCGGCGTTGCGCCACCGACGAGTCGGTGGCTGAAGACGAATTTGAATTTCGCTTTGCTCGCTTCGAGGGTGCGTTTGAGAACACTTCTCTGGGGACCTCCCGAAATTGCCCACGTGGCGAAGGCTGCATGGATTTGTGGCGACCTTGTGCCGGTTGCTCAGCCGACGAACAGGCCGCCCTTTCACATTGCCGTCGGACGCGGTGAGTTACTGAAACGCAAGCCATGTCTCATCCACCATGAAGGTGCGAGAGCGATCAGCGGATGAGTCTGAGCTCTGCACCCGGGCTGGCGGTGCCTCTGGTTCCTTGGAGTGGACACACGCGGCCAGCAGAAAACGGAACCCAGTTTACGCGCCGGCTCCGCAAACCTATGGAAGCCAATGTACTCCAACGTCTGGAGCGAATCGAAGCGGTCCTGCAAATGCTCGTGAGACAGCAAACGATTAAGGACTGGTACTCGACTGATGAGGTCGCGGAGGTCCTTGGCAAGTCAAGCCTCACGGTTCGAGAGTGGTGCCGCCTCGGCCGCATTCGTGCCCAAAAACGCCAGTGCGGGCGCGGGCTCTCCCATGAGTGGATCATCTCCCACGAGGAACTGCAGCGAATCCGCAACGAAGGCCTATTGCCCATCCGCAAAGACCAGGGATAGCGCTTGCTTCTGCGCGTCCGGAAAGAGGTGCCGATAGCGGTCGGACATCTCCTCGGTCATGTGGCCCATCCAGGACCGAATCAGGCGATCGTCCACGCCCCGTGATGCGCAGTTCGAGGCGAAGCTGTGCCGGAACATGTGCCAGCCCCGCAGAACCCTCCACTTGCTGTCGGCAAAAGCCGCGTCGAAGTGGTGGTCGGCCATCGGTCCGGTCAGAGGCACGTTCGCATCCCGGCAGAATAGGAATTGGCCGCCGGGATGGCTTCCGAGCCATTCTCGCAGGGCAGTCTCCAGCGCTGGTGATACGGGCACGTGTCTGAAGGTCAGTGATTTCTCCTGGTCCCGCTTCTTCTCGCGAATCCGCACGATACCGCCGTCGAAGTCGATGTCGTCGATCCTCGACCGCATCATCTCGCTGCGGCGTGCTCCCGTCCGAGCGGCGAAAACGAACATGGGGTACACCCACAGCGCGCGGGCATGCTGCTTGACGTGGTCCAGGATCTGCCGGATCCGGTCGGTGCTCAGATAAAGGCTGTCCCACAACTCATCTTGCTCCGCCTGTGACAGGCCGCCGCGCCGGATGGCCCGCTCAATCTGCTCCCAAGTCCGAAACGGAGATTTGGCCTTTGCCTTCTGATAGACCAGCCCCTTGGTGGGGGCCGGAACGGCCACATACGCTTTGGGGACCGCGTACAGGTTCCAGATGGCCGCGAAGGTGCCAATCTCCTTCTCGATGGTCACGTGACTGATTGGCCCCCGGTGCCACTTTTCCTTGCTCCTCGCGTCGACGTACGTCTGAAGCACGTCCGTGGTGATCGCCCGAACCAGTTGACGCGGCCCGACGAGCCGCTCCAGATGGTTCATGTGGATGCCCTCCATCCGGCTCGTGTTGGGGTCCTTGTTGTTGATGGGCCGGCCCCGGTACTCACGGAACAGTTCTGCGAGCGTGAACGGCGGCTTGACGGTCGGTTTGCCGCTGAGTTTGCCGTCAGAGATGAGGAAAAGCCCCAGGTCTGCGCCCTCTGGAGCCTGCAGGTGCCCTCGTTCGAGGAGGGCGAGGTTGTACTCCAGCTTCCCGAGCGATCCCTCTGCCTCTTTCCGGACCGCCGTTTTGAGGGCCACACCGAGCTGTTGTCCGCCAAACCGGAACTTCACCCGGAACCGCGTCCCACGTTTCTCAAGCGAAGCCATGTAACACCAACGCAAAACCCACGCCGTTCCCATTTTGTTCCCAACGCCGTTCGTGGAAACCACCAGAACGATGCGATTATACGCGGTTTTTCAGGGATTTCAAGCGAAAATGGGGAAACGCACCTTGCAGGACTCGAACCTGCAACCTACGGCTCCGTAGGCAAACAATCTGATACGCCGAAAAGCACGAAAAACCATTGATTTTCAGCGATTTTACCCCCTTTCAGGCCACTTGCAAGCGTTATCGTGCGTTTGCTTGTATTTCCGTGCATTTGCGGTAGGACCGCTTGGCCAAAACTGTACCAAAACGGTAGATGGAAACGCATGGAATCGAGGCGGCCCATCGCCGCGCCATCTTGCTTGCGGGGTTCAAGCATCACACCGCCGCCGCATATACGCTCTGCCCGGCCCCAAAATAACAGTCGTAGACATGCCGGTAGACGCCGTGGCCCGCCTCTTATCGTCATCGCCACTGCTGCTCTGTGCGTTGAGGTGAACCGTGGAGGAGTGGGCGAAACGTTCGGAGAGGCTCAGCGGCGGTACCCCAAGGAAAGAGGCCGTAGCAGGACAAGCTGCGGTATTGGGACACCCACTGAGCCACTTGAGTCCCAGGAAATGGTGCCGGGGGGTAGCCGATAGGCAGGGACAGCGGCACTTCCCCGCCAGATGGTCTACTGCCAATGAGGGCCGGGCATTAGCGAAAACCGAGCGTTCGCACATCTTTCCATAATATCGCTCTTCCGCATCGTTTCAGGAAAGCTCCGACGTTCGCTTTGCCTTCCGTAGTGACTCAAGCGAAACGTACCGCTGGTTCTGGGTGAAGGCGGTTATTCCACATGGTCGCCACTATTGTTGAACCGATGCAACTTCGCTGATGGCCACAAACGCGGTGAAGCACATGGGTTCCTCCCGATAATGTGGAGGCATTGAGTCCACCTTTTTGCCAAGGGCTTTGATGTCGGAGATCTTTGCTGGCCTGGCCGGTGTTCGTGGCGACGTTGGCAGGGCGTTGGCGTTCGGCCTGCAATTGGCTTGCGGTTGAGGCCATCCACATGGGAAGCTCGAATGCTGGGACTTGGATATGCCGGACCGAGATGTAGGATGATGGCGCGATGTATGGGCAACCGGGTATCAGGGAAGGGATCAGCGATGGTATACAACCTGCTGACGGAGAAATGGATTCCTATCATTCGGCTTGACGGGCGCTGGGAACGAGTCGGCATCTGTACGGCACTCCGGGAGGCCGGGCGTATTCGTCAGATCGCGGCATCAAACCCGATGGACCGCGTGGCGCTGCTGCGGTTTTTGCTGGCAGTGCTGTACTGGTGCCGGGGCAATCCGCCGGGACAGGAGGAGAAGGAACGGGTCGCCGGTGACGGGCAGTTCCCGGCGGAGTGGTTTGACAAGCTGGAAGAGCGGCGGGAGTGCTTCAACCTGCTGGGGGAAGGGAAGCGGTTCTACCAGAACGAGGCGTACAAACAGAAGGAACCCCAGCACACGGTGAACTATCTGATCCACGAGGTGCCCAGCGGGACAAACAAGTGGCATTTTCGGCACACCATGGACAGAGTGGATGGGTTGTGTCCAGCATGCTGTGCCATGGGCCTGATTCGATTGCCCGTGTTCGCCACATCGGGGGGCAGGGGAATGAGTTCATCTACCGGCAAGTCTTTCGGTATCAACGCCAAACCACCGCTTTACGTGGTGCCTGTGGGGAAGTCCCTTGCGGCTACTCTGCGACTGTCGTGGCGCACGACAGGACTCGAATTGGGGACGCCAGAATGGGAAGCACCGGGAAACAAACTTCCGCAGAAAGGCGAAGTGCCGTTACTCACCGGACTGACGTGGCTGCCGCGAAGTGTCTGGTTGGGCGATCCCGAAGAGCCTGAGTCTGTATGCGCGTCCTGCGGGCGGAAGGAGCAGCTCATCCGGCGATGTGTCTTTGATGGAAAGGGGACTTCAAAGGCGGAAGGCCGCCTTTGGCGTGATCCGCACGTCGTCTATGGCACGACGAGTGACGGCAAGTCAATGTCGCTACAGACTGGCGATGCCTTGGGCAGGACCGACGCAGCGGCAAATCACTGGGCGAAGACCATGGCCGGGATCGTTAAGGGGCAAGGGTCGGGCGTCGAACGGCCCATCTGGGTTGTTGGATTCTCCACTGTGCAGAATGACAAGTACCTGGAGGCGACGGAATGGCTGGTGTCGGGTTCCGGTTCGCCTCAGCAGGATCAGGATTGTGCTGCGAAACTCGAACGATGGCAGAAAGAAGGCGCGACTCTGGCCCGACAAATATGTCCGAAGGAGAAATCATCGTCGCGCGAGACTCCTCTTGAACTTCGGTCTGCCGTTGACGCGATTCGACCCGAGGTTGAAGCCCGAGTGTTCGCAGCCACTGGTGATCTGCTTGCCGGAAACGATCGGGTCTGGGAACGCGCCGCGAGTGAGTATCGCCCGATGATGGGAACCATTGCAACTTCTCTGTCGCCAGGATTCACGACCCGAGCGCTACAGCGTCGGAACCAGATTGCCGACTCCGTGCCGAACATGACGGCACGACCTGAGGCAAAGCCGCGAAAGCCCAAGGCTAAGAAAGGGGGTGACCAGTGACCCCTACGGCTACGGGACAATTCATCCAGACGCTGGAGGGGCTTAAACCCGGCGATCTGGGGCAACTGCGGAAGCACGCGGGGTTGGCGCTGGACGAATCGGTGGACGGGTTCGATCTGTTCGCCGGTCTTTGGTGGCCGCTGCGCGAGAAGAATCAGAAAGCGCCCCGGCGGGAGGTGGCATGGCTCATTGCCAAACTCTATGCGTTCTGCCCGATGCCACAATCCGGAGGGGCAACGCTGGCCTCGCAGTTGGGGAGCCTCAAGGGCACTGACGAACGCGCAGCGAAGCGGAGGCAACAGAAGTTTGATGAACTACTCTCGCTGCCCCTCAGTCAGATCGAACCCGCGTTGCACTGGGCACTGATGCTGATTGCTGAGAACGGCAAGGTGCTCGACTGGGTACGGCTGACCGATGAACTGTCCATTTGGGAACGGGAAGAAATCCGGCTCAAATGGGCAAAGCAATACCTGCGGATTGAACCCTGACACGCTGAGAAGGAGAATTACATGTTGATCGAGATTCACGCGATTCAAAACCACAGCCCGGCCAATCTCAACCGGGACGACTTGGGAGCGCCCAAGACCTGTTACTTCGGCGGGGTGATGCGCTCTCGCATTTCCAGCCAGTGCATCAAGCGGAGCATCCGGACCAGCGATCAGTTCAAGCTGCTGTGTGGCGGCATCCGGACGCGAAGGCTCCCGCAATACCTTGCGGACCAGATCAAAGACAAGGAGATGCTTCCCCTAGCCCAAGCCGTGGTGCGCGCCTGCGGCCTTATCAAGGAAGACGAGGCGAAGGGTGGAAAGAAGGATGTCATCGTCTTTCTATCCAAGAGTGCGACTGCACGCATGGCAGACCTCCTTCGTGCAGAACCGGTGGAAGTGACGGAGAAGCAAGTGGCGAAGCTCGCTCGCGGATTTGCGCAACTGGTTGCGGAGGATCGCTTTGCTCCTGACATGGCGCTATCGGGACGCATGCTGGAGCCGGCCAAGCCAAAAAAGACCAAGAAGGGGCAGAACGCCGATGTGCCCGAACAGGACGACGACCAGGGGGAGAATGACTCCAAGGACAAGGGAGTGTGGAAAGGGCTTGATCTTGGTATTGAGGCGGCGTTGCAGGTAGCCCATGCAATCTCCACCCACGAGGCGCGGCCGGAGGTGGACTACTTTGTGGCTGCGGATGACGTACCCGGCGCGGATGCCGGGGGCGCTCACATTGGTGAAGCCATGTTTGCCTCCGCGTGCTTCTACAAGTATTTCTCCATCCACTGGGAGACGCTGGTGGAGAACCTCAAGGGCAACAAGGAGCTTGCGGCTCACACCATCGGCGCGTTCCTGCGCGGTGCGGCACTGGCCAATCCCAGCGGCAAGCAAAACAGCTTCGCCGCCCACAACCGGCCCGATGGCATTGTTGTGGAGGTGAAGAAAGACCGCTGCACTCCGATCAGTTACGCGAACGCCTTCGCCTCACCGGTGCCGATGAAGGGACCGCGAGACATCGTGCCTCAGAGCATTGCCCAACTTGGCCAGTACATCCACGACTTGGATACTGGGTACGGCAAAGCCCACGAGGATAAGCGGTTCTGGTTCTCGCCGAATCTCCGCTACCCGCTCAGCTACCAGGAAGACAATAAGGAACACCCTTGCGCGGATCAGAATCTCAAATCCCTCGACGATCTGGTTAAGCTGGTCGTCGAGGCGATTGGGTTTGACTGGGAGAAGGTTCAGACGGTCACGGTGAAGTAGGGAGGTGCGGCCATGAGCGAAAACACGCTCCTGCTTCGGCTGGAAGGTCCGCTGCAATCGTGGGGCGACCAGGAGTCGAAGTTCGTCGTCCGAAGAACCGGCCAGGCTCCGACCAAGTCGGGGATCATGGGGCTGTTTTGCGCAGCAATGGGCGTTTCGCGGGCCGACGCGCGGAAGCGACTCGCCCAACTCAACGATCTGCGGATGGGCGTCCGCGTTGACCGTTCGGGTGTCCGCTGGTGGGACTACCACACCGTCGGCGCGGGCATGCAGATGCGGATTGCCGAACGCGAAGGAAAGACCAAGCCTGGCGCGATGCTGACCCGCCGGGAATACCTCTGCGATGCCAGTTTCCTCGTTGCGATGCAAGGCGATTGCGACCTGATCGGTCAATTGCGTGTTGCATTGCTCCATCCGGTCTGGCCCGTCTATCTGGGCCGGAAATCGTGTCCTGCGTCCCTTCCGCTGCTGGGCCGGAAGGACGAGCCGGATGTAGGGGAGTTCTCCGACCTCGAATTGGCGCTCCGATCAGTTCCATGGCGACGACGAACAGGGGATGAGCTTGCGCCAGATGGCGTTGATTGCCTTTTGGAGTGGCCAGCCGCCCAGCTTGGAGATGTTACACCTGGCGATGCGGAAGTCTGGTACGACGTTGCACGATCGTTCGATGTGCCGGGCCACGAGGCGAGATTCGTAGTTCGTAAGCGGTTGAGTATCGGCGTGGGCAAGGAGATCGCGGTCGGCACACCCAGGCAGAGCCACACCCCCGCTCCCCCGCGAGCGCGGGCAGACTACGGCAACACCGAGTACCGCAAGCGCCGCCAACAGCGCCTCGAGGCCGACGACGGCCTGTGCGTCTTCTGCAAGTCCCCCGCCACCACCGTGCAGCACATCACCTACCGCCGGGCCGGCGGCGATGAGGCACAGGAAGACCTGCGCTCGCTCTGTCGCCTCTGCCACGATGCGGTGACGATGATCGAATACGGCCTGGGCATGGGGCTGGACCGCATCAATCCCGAAGACCTGCAATATCGCGATCAGATCATCCGCAAGCGGGCCGAGATCATCGCCTTCCGCTCCCTGGAAACACGCCGCCGGCGATTGAAGCCCGAGGAGGTGGAGTGATGTACCTCTCGACGCTGTTGATCGATGTCGGGCAGAACCCCGACCGCCCGCGCCCCGGCCGCTTGTGGCTGCGCAATCTGTATCGCGTGCATCAGCGACTCTGCATGGCGTTTCCGTCAAAGGATCGCGCCACTGCCGATCCGGCTTTCCTCAAGCCCTACAATCCCGCCCACTTCCCCGAAGATCGTGTCCTGGCTGACAAAAAACCGGGCGAAGTCGAGCCCGATACCCTTCAACATATCCACGCCAGGCGCGACCAAAGCTCGGGATTCCTCTTCCGCGTCGATCCCCAGCCGGGTGGGAACGTCGTCATTGTTGTGCTCTCGGCCCTGGAGCCGGACTGGGACTACGCGTTCGGGTTGAAGAAGGATGCGCTTGACGCAAACGGAAGACCTGTCGGCAACGCTGGGTATCTTCTGGCCGCACCGCCGCAGAAGCCGCGAGCACTCCAACTGAAGATCGAGCCTGGCGAACAGTTCCGATTCCGGCTTCTGGCCCACCCCACGAAGCGGCCACCGATGAGCAAAGAGCAGTGGCAAGAAAAAAAAGCAGCCGGCGAGCACATCAAGCGGCCCCGTCTGCAACTCACCTGGAAACCCGACGAGGATCCGGCCCAAGTGTTCAAAGGCTGGCTTGAGGAACGTGGCACGAATGCCGGGTTCAAGCTGCGCCAGGTGGACGTTTCGCAACTTGGATATGTTTACTTCAACAAGGGCGGCATAGGGGCAGAAGGCCGGCGTCTGCGGTCGGTGCGTTACGAAGGAGTTCTGGAAGTCACCGACCCCCCCAGGTTCCTCGCCGCCCTGACTTCCGGCATCGGCCCGGCCAAGGCGTTCGGTTTTGGGCTGTTGTCCATTGCCTCCGCCGGATAGCGGCGGGGGGAGGTTCTTTGGCAAGTGAATAAACAACTCAACCTTCACGACCTGCCCCGGTTCGATGACAAACTCTCGTACCTTTACGTCGAGCACGCGGTCGTCGATCAGGAAGATCGGGCTCTGGCCGTCCACCAGGCCGACGGAACCACTTCGGTTCCGGTGGCGGCGTTGGCGGTGCTTATCCTTGGACCGGGTACGAAGATTACGCACGCGGGCGTAAAGACAGCGGCCGAGAACAACTGCCTTATCATCTGGGCGGGCGAAGAGGGCGTGCGTTTCTACGCCCAGGGCCTGGGCGGCACGCGGCACAGCCGCAACCTGATCCGGCAGGCGAAGCTGGTGAGCAACCCCATCACGCGCCTCCAGGTGGTGGTGCGGATGTACTGCCTGCGGTTTGCGGACAAGCCCGATCCCGCGTTGACGTTGCAGCAGTTACGCGGGAAGGAGGGCATCCGGGTGCGGCAGGCGTACGCGGAGGCGGCCAAGACGCACGGCATCGAGTGGCAGGGGCGCAACTATCAGCGTAATGACTGGAACGCAGCCGATCCTGTGAACCGGGCGCTGTCGGCCGCCAATTCCTGCCTGTACGGGTTGGTGCATGCGGCGATTCTCTCAGGCGGCTACTCGCCCGCGTTGGGATTCATCCATACGGGAAAACAGTTGTCGTTTGTGTACGACGTGGCCGATCTGTACAAGATCGAGCAGATTGTGCCGCTGGCGTTTGCTATTGCGGCCCAGAACCCGCCGGAACTGGAGCGGCAGGTGCGTCTGGCGTGCCGGGACCGGTTTCGCGAAGGGAGCTTGACGCAGCGCATCCTGCCCGACATTGCCGGTGTTCTGGATGTGCCCAAGGAGCAAGCCGAGACGGCGGAGGAAGATTACGCGGACGATCCGGCGTTGCCGGCCGAGTTGTGGACGCCGGAGAACATCGGAGTTGACACGCCAATTGGGCAGATTCTGTCGATGAGCGTGCCCGGCGCGGGAGGCTGACGGGTGCAGGAAGGAGGATCAGATGTTGGTTTTCATTCTGGAGCGTGTAAGTCCCGCGTTGCGTGGCGAGCTGACGCGGTGGCTCGTGCAGCCGCATACGGGCGTGTTTGTGGGCACTGTCTCCGCTCGCGTCCGGCAGCGGCTTTGGGAACGCATCTGCAAGGCGATGAAGTGCGGAGCTGCAATCATGATCTACCCGGTGCCGACGGAACAGGGTTTTACCATTGAAACGAGCGGCAAGACGAAAAAGGTGATCGAAGACTTCGAGGGCCTGAAGCTCGCAAAAACGCGAGTTTCGGGGTAGATATCCAGCGTATTCCCCACGCATGTGGGGGTGAACCGAACGGGGTGCTGGATGCGTTTATCAGTGATTCGTATTCCCCACGCATGTGGGGGTGAACCGATTGGCTGCCCCAACAACTGCGATTACTGCCCGTATTCCCCACGCATGTGGGGGTGAACCTGAACACCGACACGCTCAAGGTGTACCTGACCAAGTATTCCCCACGCATGTGGGGGTGAACCGGTGGATTCGTGGATGTGAAGGCGAAATACGAGGTATTCCCCACGCATGTGGGGGTGAACCGTCTTTATTTTCCGTCGGTTCGTCTCAACTGCAGTATTCCCCACGCATGTGGGGGTGAACCGATGGTAGCGGAGTACCCGGACGCGAAGCAGCGGTATTCCCCACGCATGTGGGGGTGAACCGCGATCGTTCGAGGCGCAATTGGCGGCGGAGCGGTATTCCCCACGCATGTGGGGGTGAACCGACGATTCGGCTGAAGGCTTTGTCAATTTGGATGTATTCCCCACGCATGTGGGGGTGAACCGCGGATGGATTCGAGGCATGATGGAGTCAGCAGGTATTCCCCACGCATGTGGGGGTGAACCGATGGCCCTCGCTCCAGCCGCTTCGCTGGGCGGGTATTCCCCACGCATGTGGGGGTGAACCGGGAAAGGCAGCGGCCATGACGCAGGCAACGACGTATTCCCCACGCATGTGGGGGTGAACCGATGACGAAGGCGACGTATGTTCCACTGGTGCGGTATTCCCCACGCATGTGGGGGTGAACCGGCACGGCAAGCGATTCGTTTTGGCGGATTGGAGTATTCCCCACGCATGTGGGGGTGAACCGCCAACCGCGACGACTCTGCGGGCGCATGGCAAGTATTCCCCACGCATGTGGGGGTGAACCGGTGTCGATCAGCGAGTTGACGACGTACTGTACGTATTCCCCACGCATGTGGGGGTGAACCGTCGGTCGATCGCGGGTTTGGCTTGCGGCCGGGGTATTCCCCACGCATGTGGGGGTGAACCGCACACCAAAACCCGCCTTGTTGCACGTCTCCAGTATTCCCCACGCATGTGGGGGTGAACCGGGTCGGGCTACTTTGGGCAGAATTGCGTACACGTATTACCCACGCATGTGGGGGTGAACCGAATGAGGGTCCGCCGGCGTTGATGGCCGCATTGTATTCCCCACGCATGTGGGGGTGAACCGACGGGGCAGGATATCCGCATTATCCCGATGGAGTATTCCCCACGCATGTGGGGGTGAACCGTTCTTGATGAAGAATCGGGCCGCGGCCTTGGCGTATTCCCCACGCATGTGGGGGTGAACCGCTGTATGACTACCTGCGGCCGGTGAATGCTCTGGTATTCCCCACGCATGTGGGGGTGAACCGCATCGACCGGGAATCGCATCGGGCGATGGGAAGTATTCCCCACGCATGTGGGGGTGAACCGGGTTCAAGAGTTCAACCCTTGAACCCTTGAACGTATTCCCCACGCATGTGGGGGTG
>JAPLNB010000224.1 GCA_026693085.1 Planctomycetota bacterium
CGTGGGGACCCTGGACGGTCTTCACCGGCTCGGAGGGGCTGTCGCCAGTGGGAGCGACCGGGATCGCCTCGCTCTTCGGGCGAGAGCTGAACTGATTCACGATGAAGAGCGTCGTCCCCGCAATGATCAGCAGCGCCACCATTGCCGCTACAATCTTGGTTTTCGTGTCTGTGGCTGCCATGACGTTTCCTCCTTTCAAAGTCCAATTCTCCGGCCCGGTGAGAATCCACTACAGGCGGACAAGTTGCCACGCCGGTGCTGCCCGAGACCCTCTGGCGCCAAGACGTCTTGAGCTTCTTCCCAGCACCATCCGCCGCCATCAGACCAGATCCACTGCGACATGCGGGGGTCAGCATGCCGAACTGGTCGCAGCCGTCGCAGACCGCCTGAAGGCAGCCTGCAACGGCCAACTTCGAGCGATGAGCGGGAGCGCAACCGCCGGCCCCAAGAAGTTTTGCGCGCATTCCGACAGCAACTCCCTATCAACCGGCGTGTCTGCACCACAGGTATACACCCGCTCGCTGAGATATGTGACATCACGGACCCCCGTCATCTCAGGTGGAAGAGAGGCTTCCACACTCGGGGCAGCGGTCTCTAGTGGCACGCAGATCGTAGCCACATTCCGAGCACAGCCCGCGTTTCTTCCTTTGGACACGCCGCCACCCGATGTAACACCAACGAAACGGCGGAAAGAGGCACACGGCGAGAACCAGCCAGTACGGAATTGACACGAGACGCACATCCAGTCGGTCATGCCATTGGTCCCGGATGCGCTTCCTCTGAGCCGGATCGGCCCACCAGGAACCGGCAACCTGATGCTCGAAGCACATCCAGTGCGAGTTGTTCTCCAATCCCCGGTAATCCCGCTGGGCGCCCTCTGGCCGCAATTCCACGTCCAAGCCGTTGAATGCGACTCGAACACACTCTTGCTTCTTATCGGCTGGTGCTCGCCATCGACGTTGCACATAATGCGTGAGCAGCACGTGTGCCGCGACGAATTTCCCTGGATCGTCCAGAGCCCTCAAGAGGGGCCGCTTCAGAGCATCAGGGCCTTCTGGCAGTTTGGAGATCGTCGAAGCCACACTGCCCTCGACCGGAAGTGCTTTGACATCAACGAATGAGGCGGTTCCGTTCCGTACCTCCAGGATTTCCATCCAGCGCAGGTCGTCGTTTGTCATTTGCGCGACGAGTTTCTCAGCCTCTGGGGCAGCCGAAGCTCCGGCCGGGGGACCTGTGAGCACGAGCTTGCCCTGCTGCGAGTGCATGGTGTACCCTCCCTGCCCGATGAAGAAGCCAAGTCGATCGTGGGACCGTTGGCTTCGCGTGAACATGAACGCCACGGCCACACACAGCAGCAGCGACAAGACAGAGAGAGGGGTATGCAGTCGGTTGTGCATCATGAGCGATGCTGCACATTCTACACCATTGGTGTCCGTACTTGCGCCACGATGCGTGGCTGCCCGGCTCCGGAGGCACTTGGGTCGGGATCCTCCGTACAAGGTTGCCGCTGGTGTCCAGAATCGCCAGCGTCCACGCTCCATTGTCGCAGATGTTGACCAGCATCCGAGCGTCCTCCGTCCAATCGCAAAAAACGGCGTGCTTGAACTGGCGACCGAGGATCGTTGGCGCGGCGGAAGCATCCGACTTGAATCGCTTAACTCTTCACCTCAATCAGGTTGGGTAGAGGACTTTCACCACCAAACTGTCGAACATGCCCGGCACACACAAAGAGGGGCTGGTGAGTTGGCACCAGCCCCGAGGCCGCCAAGCCGGCACGCTTGGTTGGAAAGACCGGGCGCGGCACGGGCGCCAAAACCGCAGGTCTTTCTCCGGACGGTCCCATGGCGCTCATCGTTAGTATCGTTCTTGGCCAGCAAGGCCTCCACGGCGGCTACCAGCATGTTGAAATCGGTGGACATATCTGCCTGAACGACCTTGCTCTGGTGGATCATGAACGTTCTGGGGAGGCCGACAACGTTGAAGGCATCTGCCACTTCCCCGGCCTTGTCCATCAGCACGGGGATCGACAGTTGCTGCTCCTTCCACAGTTTCCTGACCACCTCTTCCGTCTGCCCGCAGTTTACTGCATACAGCGAGACTGGCTTTCCCATCTTCTGAGTCCATTCGTGAAACTTCTGCAACGACGGAAGCGCTTGGCGGCACGGACCACACCACGTGGTCCAGAAATCGACGATGACCACCGCTGACGAATCTTTCGCCAGGTCGTAATCGGCGCCGCTCAGGGTCTTGAGCCGGATCGCGGGGGCAGGTTTGCCGACTATCGAGGCGGGCACTGAACTCTTGGCACCCTCCCGGATTTCCTTGCCCACCAAATCAGGCGTGGATTCTATCATCGCTCGTGGACCGCTCTTCGTGTCCTCCTTGGAAAGCAAAGCCTCCACTTCGGCCACCACCTGCATGTACTCGCCGCCATATTCCTTAACGATTTTGCCTTGGTGGATGATGAATGTCTGGGGCATGCCTACTTTGAAGGCCTCCTTCACTGCCTCATCTCTGTCCAGCAGGACAGGCACGGATAGGCGCTGGTCTTCCCACAATCGCCGGACCACCTCTTCCGATTGTCCGGAGCTGACTGCATAGAGCGAGACGGGTTTTCCCGTGTTCTGGATGTATCGGTGGAATTTCGGCAACCAAGGCTGAAATTGGAGCTGGAAGCGGTCCCACTTGGCAAACGCAACGACGACCACCGCGGACGGATCTTTCGCCAAGTCGTAATCGGCGCCGCTCAGGGTCTTGAGCCGGATTGCAGGAGCGGCTTTGCCGATCATCGAATCCGGGGGCTTGAAGTCCGGTGGCGCGGTCAGTTCCCAATCGGAGTTAACCACCGTCAATCCCGTCGTATCGAAATCGAATGTGTTTGCCTCGAACGTTCGATCGGTAATATGCGCAGTTGTCTTCAGGACGCGAACGACAGCCCCGGATTCGTTTTCCACTTCGGTCCTCGTGATCCAGAACCGTTGCGGATCAATCCAGAAGACAAGACCGCTGAACATGCCGACCTTTTCCCAGCCGGAGACCCTTAGTCCGATGAGTTTCAGAGGATCATCCGGTTTCGGTTTAAGCCGCTGAATCTGGAGCGGGTCAGGCTCAGCGAATGCCCATTGCAGGTGCTTGATCAAATCCTGGCCCATGAGCAGCTGCAGCCTCGGCGACCAATCGCCTCGAAGCCCGGAGTTCTGAGTGACCAGCGAGTAAAAATCGAGCGGTCGTGAGACCGGGACTTCCATCACTCGGTTCTTTGGCTTGAGGTCCGTGCGGTCCTCCTTGCCGTCCTTGCCAACAAAGGAGCTGTACAACGGGCGTAAGTCACGTTCCCACATCTTTCGGCCATTGCAGACGGTCACGACAGTGGGGGTGGACGACTCACCAAACCAGTCGTCATTTCGGAAACTGGCCCGTCGCCGGTCAAAGACGAGGCACCTTCGCCAGCCTCCGGGCTGTTCCTTTCCCGTGTCCGGATCGCGTATCTGAAGCTCCTGACGGATCTCGCAGGTTTGAATTCCACGGTAGGCCTTTTCAATTGCCCTCACCAGCTCCTCCGCCGCCGGATCCGGGGCTACGGGACGACGCCCGTTGGGACTAGCATGTGAATCGCCTGCCGCAGCTTGCGCAGAAGGAGATGCGCCTTTGCCGACAAGTAAGCCAGCCGTGCCGATCAGGAGCAGCGCCGTCAGGCATGCTGCCGATGCCAGGAACTTGGTCCATGCAGTCATAGTCAATGCTCCTTTCGCAAGCCCCCAGACCGGAGCCATTCGCGCCGAATTCGAAAACATCACCATGGTCGCATCAGGCAGATTAACTGGCGCCTCGTGGACTGCGTGCGTCAGGAGAGCCGTTCCGATAGCCGCCTCCGAGGTCGTGGAAATCCCCCGCCTTCGGAGAATGCTCCGTAGTTGCTCCAACGCCCGCTGCGCCCGTTTCTTGCAGGCCTCCTCAGTCACCCCCAGGCGATCGGCAATCTGTCGAACGCTTAGATGCTGGAGGTATCTCAGCACCAGGACATCGCAACTTTTCCTGCCCAAGGCAGTAAGTGCCTCATCCAGAACCGGCGCAATCTCATCCCAGGGCAGCCTTTCCTCAGTGATCTTGATGTTCGGCGTCATTCGGGCTACCTCGCGCTCATGGCGTTTTCGGCGGGATTGGGCGCGCAAGTGATGGCTTGCAGCGTAACGAACTGTTCTCAGGAGCCATGCGCCCAACACCGTATGCGACCGCAGTCGCGATGCTTTGAGCGCCAGGGCGAGAAACGCCGCCTGAGCGATGTCCTCAGCGTCAATGTCATTGTGGACCTGACGTAACGCCGACGAATAGACCAAGTCCGCATACCGTCTGACCAGTTGCGCAAAGGCATCCTGCGAGCCTGTCTCTGCAAACTGCCGCAATAGCTCCGGGTCCGTCATGCATTGTTAAACACCCGGCCAACGGAATACGGGACATTCTGTCTGCTCGATTCGCGGATCTTCGAGTTCCTCTGTTTTCGCGAGCGGTGCACCAGCCTGACAAAGAGGGGCTGGTGAGTTGGCACCAGCCCCGAGGCCGCGAACAGGGCATTTCCACACTCGGCGGCCGCCAATAAACACCCGACCGGCGCCCGATGTGACAGGTTTCTTCGAATATCGGGCTAAGAAGTCAGCGAAACTTGCGGTTCCCACTCCGATGGTTGGAGGAAGACCCTGGGCTTGAGTGCAGCGCCAACCTCGAGACCGCCGGGTCTGGCCGGGGATGCCATCCAATGGGCGCCAATGATCTCCGATCTCCCGATCAAGTCTCCTGACACTGAGAACGTTGTGTTGGGCCTGGTCGGCTCAGATTGGATGAGAACGGCAGTAAGGCTGCCGAGTTCTCCCATCTATTGGCGATATGCCGGCACCATAGAATAGATCGGGGCCGGTGCGTGGGTACCAGCCCTGATGCAATTGACTGGAACGGAACGACTGCGACGATTGCGATAAGGGGCCAAACCGCCGAAATATCCATGTTCGCTCCACTTGCGCCGCTAAGCGACGTCGCCATCCGGCTTACTACCTTCTCCTAAAGGCTACACGCGTCACGGATGGGCGGGGCGCGCATCGGTTTTTGGCGGAGGGACCTGCAGATCGACACGAAGCGCTTTGCCCGCAATGACGGTAACGAGCTTTTCAACTACCGCCTGTCCCGCCGGATACGTGGAACCATGCAAGGCAAGGATCTCCAGGCGGTACTTGCCCGCCGGAACGTCATCCAGCAGGAAACGGCCGCCCTGGAATCCGGCCCGAACCGAGCATCGTGTGTACTCTTTCCCCGCCAGCTGTACGGCATCCGGCCAATGATCGGGGCGGATCTCCACAATACCGGGCTCAAACGGCTTGCCGGCGGCGTCCAGTACCTTACCCTCGACTTGTCCGACTTCTTTGGGCCAAGCCGGAATCCGGAAGTTCACCTCCTGTTTGCTCTCGCAGACCTTGTTGTAGGTCAGGTATTGGTAGCGCATTCCAACCGCGCTCTTCAACGGCCGCTCTACCAGTACACCGAGGGTATAGGATTTGACTTTGCCCCTGCCCTGAATGCCGTAATAGCCTTTGGAGTTGGTGACCGCGTCCCAGGCCTGAATGCTATTGGCGCCGGGGAGGTGCTCGCGAAACTGGACTATCGCCCAACTCATCGGCGCGCCGGTGTCGTCCGTCACTTGCCCATACGCATGTAACGCATCGTCGGCCTTTGCGATTGCCGCGTTCAAACGCGGCGTCCGCCACTCGGCGGCCAAGGCTTCCCGAACGGTCTCGGTGAGTCCCGGCGACATCTCAATATCCAGTTTCTGGCGCGCGCCTCCCGGCGTCACCGTTGCCGGCGCCGGCCAGTCACGAGGGATGCCGATCTCCTGGAATGTGTTCATCGCCCCTTCCGCAAGTCTCATCGCGAGGATTCGGTATGATCCCTCGGACAGGCCTGTGATGAACACCGTGGTATTCTGTTGCGCTCGACACAAATACTGCGGCGGGCCGGGCCAAGGCTGTTCCGCGAAGAAAAAGAGAGCGACCTCGCGCGCCGCGCGCGGTTCACCCTGTAACCTCAGCACCAAGGCGCCGGCTGGAGGCTCCGCACCGGCCTGGGCTACGGCGGCTCGCGCCTGGCCCCACTGCGCGAGCCCTGAATCCACAAGATCCAGCGAGAGCCTTACCAGCGGAACCAAGCCATGGATCAGGTTGCGGTCCTCGATCAGCCGGGTGGTAGGCACTTTCGCTGTGACGTCGCTGGATGGAGCAGATCCACGTGCATTTATCATGCCCCTGACTGCCAGAGACCCCAGGACACCAGAGGCCAAGACCAACGCGCCAGCAATTGCGATCAGCTTTACTTTTGTCCAGAACATCATCTGAAGTGCTCCTTTCAAAATGGCTGGGACGGCCGATCTCGTAGCATGTCCCATGGCAGCCGACAGAGTCGTTGCGGCCAGTCCGGCTGGCGCCGGCTGCGTGAGGCGAGTGATCGCAGGTGCAATGGCACCGACCGAACAGGTGATTCCCCGGCCGGCCAGATCTGCTCGCAGCTTTTCCACGGCTCTCGATACGCGTTTTCGGGCGGCATCGTAGGATATGCCCAGCGTATTGCCGACATCGCTCAGGCCCTTGTCCTGATAGAACCTGAGTATGATGATCTCGCGGTCGCCGACGCTCAATCGGGAGATGGCTTCGTCGAGAACTGGCCCCGTTTCTTGAAGTTCCAGTTGGCCAGTTCCGCGGTAGATGGTCGGTCTCATGAGTGCCGCCTCGCGTTCATGGCGCTTGCGCCTTTGCTCCAGCTTTGCCGCCGTCAGGCAGCCGAAGCGTGCCGCGCGAAAAAGCCAGCCCGCGATCGATGGGTGGCGGGCAACGCTCTTTGCTTTGCGAGCGAGGGCTGCAAATACTGCCTGGGTAACGTCCTCGGCCAGATCAGCGCTGGCGGTCCATCGTCGGCAGAGCGAGTAGACCCAGTCGATGTTGCGGGCCACGACCTCGCCGAACGCCTCTTGCGATCCGGTAAGCGCGTATTGCAGCAGTAATTGCCGGTCCTCTACGGAATTCACCACCTATATACAGCCGATCGCAACAACATAGGACAAAGAAAATGTGTCCGCTCCGTCCGAGGATATGGATCTCGTCTTGATTCGGGATTCATTGAGTTTCAGTATACACTTGGTCACCGATGCCCAGCGTTCTCCTCGGACGGTAAGCCCAGCACGCCGATGGGGCGTGGCTTTGCGACTGTTGGGGCGAACATGGGCGATCGTCGGCACCCGCAGCCGATACCGAATCTCCGCAGCACCGACGCTGGCCATGAACAGGGGGAAGAAAACCCGCGCCGGGTTCGGTCGGGAAATGATGTCCGGCGAGCAGGCGCCCGGCATGATCGATCGGCCGATGCGGCCCTCTATTGCGGAGGGCTACGCAGCATCCGCATGGGCAGGTTTGGAAGGCCCTGAACCCGTGGGTAGTGGGTCAGTTCGAAATTTCAGCAACTGTTCCGCGAATCATTCCGCACTTCGGACACCGCTCCGGCGAGGCGTGCAGGTCATAACAGTATTGCCTGGCGAGATTGGCAGGCCACATTCGGGGCACTGGGCACAGGCAATGCCGTACAGGATATAGCCGCATTTTCGGCATCGCTTATCCTCGCCCGTGCGGCATCCGCGCCAGCCTCGAATTAGGGAATATGCTGCGAGAATCGCAAGGACGATGAGGAACAGAATATTGAACACGACGCTGGTGGGCATCACGTATCTCCAGGACACTTGGGATAAGGCCTCTCAGATTCTCCCAGTCCGCGTCAGCCACGTTTCTCGAGTTGGCGCAGGGAAGGCGACATTGGGAAACGTGGAATTCGGACCAGGCTGGGCTATTCCACGCAGACAAGATGCTCCTTCGTTCGGATATAGATGCGGTTGGCGGCGAACGCAGGTGATGCGATGCACTCTTCGGCAAGCGTCGCTCTGGCGATTTCTTTGAAGGCTCGGCCGGCCTCCAAGATGTGCATCACGCCCGCTGTGTCCAGCAGGTAAATCCTCTGGCCAACGAGCGCCGGTGAAGCCTTGACCTCCACCTCCAGGTCGTGATCCCAGATAAACCTGCCATCCCTCGCGTCGCAGCACGTGATGGTCCCGGCCGTGGTGACCATGAACACGAGATCCCCGGTTACCAGCGGGCTGACGATGTCGGGAAGCCCCTCTTCCAACCTCCAAGCGATGTGGCTGTCGGTGACATCACCCTGACCGCCGGGGCGGATCGCGACCAGTGTCGCGCCCTGGTTACATGCGTACACGAAGCCGTTGGCAGCCACGGGTGAGGGAGTCACTTCGCGCGCAAGACACCTGACCCGCCATATCTCCTTGCCGCTCTCCGGATCATAGGCAATCACGAATGGGTTGCCACAGGTGATGATCTGCGCTCCGGCCGGTAATTGAGCGAGTATGGGCGAACTCCAGGATGCGAAGACTGGTCGGCTGGCCTGCCAGACCCGCTGACCGGTCGCTGCATCCAGTGCCAACAGGACTGATCCGGAGGCTCCGGTGGCGTCTCCTTGGTCAAGCTGGATGATCAGCCGTCCGCGGCAGGTCAGCAGTGACGAGGCGTGGCCGTACGCATTCTTCAAGGTGCCCAGGTTCGTCTGCCAGAGGCGCCGGCCGGCGAAATCGAATGCGGCCACATCACCCGTGGGGAAGACCGAGAAGACCCGCTGGCCGTCGGTGACCAGCGTGGATGGCGCAAAGCCGCTAGCTGACGCAAGATCCAGTCTACGGGGGCTGCCGACGGCCTGGTTCCATCGCAAGGCACCGCTTGCTGCGTCGAAGCAATACACCTCTCGCTGCTCCGAGTTGCCTCCGGCAACGAAGACCATGTCCTCCCACACGATCGGCGAGCCGTGGCCGGGGAGCGGGACTTTGGCCTTCCATAGAATGTTCCTGCCCGATGCTGCATCCCACTCCGCCCTATACCCTTGGCCGCCTAATACAACGCCGGTGCCCAGCGGACCCCGAAACGCCGGCCAGTTCCGGTCAAACTGTTCCTGCGAGGGCAACTCCTGCTGGCCCACCGCTGCGGCCTGCCCGCGCGAGGTTGTGCGGGCTGGTTTCACCTCGGAGTCACCCGCTTTGGTTTCCCGGATCGCTGCAACCGACACGATCAGCGCCGTAAAGGCCATTAATCCCAGGATGACGGCTTCGCATGTAACTGCATGTCGATTCTCTTTGGGATCGATAGGGGAGCCGGTGGTCCTGCGCATGGGGTCTCCTTTGCCTCTATACACCCGCTCGCAGCCAAATGTGACAGGATGACGCCAAGTCCAGTCATCTAGCCCGCCGGATTTGCGACTTGCGCCCTTGATGGATATGGGCTTCGTGGTCATGTGCCCACTCGCCCGGCGCTCACGCCTCTGATCCGTTTCTTATACATCGGCCCGCGTGTTTGCTTCTTGCTTCCTTCAGACCCCGCCTCGCGGCGACGCCTTTACACTTGGCTAACCCTTCACCTCCATCAGGTTGGGTAGAGGACTTGCACCTCCAAACTGTCGAACTTGCTCGGCACATACAAGAAACCGCCCGCGAACCGGGGTTCGTGGGCGGTTGTCTGAGTGCAAGCGGCGATGAGATCGATCAAGGTGCTGCGGGGAGGCCGCGGCGGGTGCCTTGCTGCATGGCTGCCTGCATGCCCAAGGAGACCATGTTCTCGATCAGCGTGGACGGAATGCAGGCGTCGAATCGCACGGTGCTGCCCTCGCTGGAGATCGAGACGCCGATGGGCGGAAGATCCGCGGGGACCTTCAGAGGAACGGCGGCGCCCATTTGGGCAGCGATGTCGAACGCGGTGGAGAGAATGTTGTCCAGAGCGATGTAACCGACGGCGATCCGGCTCTTGGGCAATTGCTCGGATGCGGCCTTGATTGTATCGAGGCTCGCCAGGGGGCTTTGGCTCTGCTTGGCGGCGACGATAGCGGCCTGTACCTGAGCATCGTCGAGGCTGGTGGTTGAGACGAACGTTTTGTCATTCACTGCGCCAGCCAGCGACGTCACGCCCTTGCCGTTGAGAACCTGGAGGATCTGCATGGCGGCCGGAAGACTCTTGGGGTCGATTGTGAAGACCATTTGGAACTGGTCGAGCTGGACGCCTTCGATCGTCTTGGTGGTAGCCTGGGACATGACCTTCAGGTCAAGGCCCTGATTCCCCGTCGCTTTCATGAACACTTCCTGGGCGGCCATGCTCTTTCGCTTGGAATCCTGGATCGTTTTGGCGTCGCCGTTCATGACGAGAATGCCGCGGACGAGGCCGGGGGTGATGCCGGTGCCCTGAGGCGGAGCGATAAGGCCGAACTCGCCGGATTTGGTGCTGGTGAGCATTTTCTCGGTGGCCGCAAGGACATCGGCGACAGCTTTCGTGTCGGCTTCGCCCAGCATCGCGGCCTTGATGGGCTTCTCATAGAAGGCCTTGTGCAGCTCCCACATGCCGGGGCCATTCTGCACCCAGCCGCCAAAGACCAGGTATTTTTCTTTTGGCAGCGAGGTGATCAGGTTGGCCTCGGTGTTGGAAACGCCCGTGATGGCCTTGCCTATGCCGCTGTCGGGCAGGAAATGAACGGACAGCGTATAGGCAACTCCGCCCGGGGCGAGGTTCATACTGAGGGCGGCGGCCTGTGACTGCGTGAGGAACGCTTCGACGGCGTCGAAGATCTGCATCGCCATGGCGCGTTGGAAGGCTGCTTGGCCAGGGGCCTGTCCGGGCTGGGCCACGAGCATGCCTGCAACCTCCGCTCTGATGCCCTGGACTTGAGGCAAAACCATCTCGCGGATGGGCTTCATGTTGAGGTAGGCGGTGATGTCCTTCTCGGCATACTGTTTGGCCACGATGCCGGCCACCTTCAGGCCGGTGGGCTGCTCGAGAAGGAGGTCTTTCCAAGGGGAGACGGCGGCATAGGTGCCCCACTGCACAGCAAAGACCGCCTCGCCATCCGGCTGGATGCAAAACGTATCGGCATCGCCTTCCTTCTTAACATTGGCGAAGTTGCCGAGAAAGGCCTTGTAGTCGCTGACCGGGATCAGCGCCAGAGCCCGGGGCTCGCGCTCGCCGGCGGGCGGGCGGAACACCACAACAGCGGCCTCGCCCTTGAAATCGATGCCGGCCTTAAGGTTGAGCTTCTCCTTCAGGAGGCTCAGCGGATCGGCAAAGCCGGGATTGAGATTGGCCAAGCCCATCTTCTGGGCCATCGCGGCGGCTTTATCGCTGATGCCCTGCGGATTGTTGACCTTGATTACGACAAGGGCGTCGTCGCGTACGTATTTGAGTACTTGAGCGCTGACCAGGCCGCTTGATGCAACAAAGAAGGCCACGACCAGCAAACCGACACTCGACCGACCTAGCGTCTTAATCATGTGTTCCTCGCAAAAGAAGATAGACCCGTTCTCACATATTTGGCACCCGCCGAACGATCTTCCCGGAGCGGGGCATCACATCAAAAGCATTGCTGCGACCGCAATTGCATTAGAGCTCAGAAACGAACAGTTCCGGGCATGACAACGGCCCAAGGGGCGTTCCCATCGGATTGCCCCAAAAAGGGGGCCTTCCCGATACCACCCCCATGGCTACGGGGGTGAAGATTGGCTGCCCGTGGATGGTCGGCTCTCTCTGCCGGAACAACCGGATTCCAATGGTGTCGCTTGCCTGACCTGAAGCATCTCCACCACATCGGGGTGGCCGTTGTCCCGAGCAACGTCGATTGCTGTGTTGCCTCCAATGGTAACTCCACTCATGCTGGCCCCCGTGTCCAGCAGAACCTTTACCACATCGGCGTGCCCTCCCGCGGCCGCCGAAATCAGTGCAGTGAAGCCAGAGCCACTCCTGTCATTTGGGTGCGCTCCACGGGCAAGCAGGATGCGAACGGAGTCGAGGTTCCCATTTCTCGAAGCCATCATTAGAAGCGAGTATCCATCGCCCAGAGAGGTATTGACGTCAACGCCACCCTCGATCTGATGCCGCAGCAATGCCGTGTCGCCGCAAATCGCCGCGCCAGTCGCTGTCTCTTCTGTTACAGTTGGCCGAGACTTCATAACCAACAGGCATACCACCGCGACAACTCCGAGGATCACCACATAGAATCGCATTTGACACCTTCGCATTCCGGACAGGCCACGGTACCGACAGCCTCTCAGCGAAAGCTGCGTTCTCATGCACTGACAGTCTTCCGCTGGATGCGCCGACGTCGTGCTGACTAATCCTTGTCCACAGAACAGTCACACCCGCTCACCCCAGTATTGTGACCAGCGCGGAAGGTATTTCTCGAATGTCGCTAGTCGTAGCGACGATGTCGCCGAGTATGACGCCCGCCGCTCGAGACCGGCAGGACTTACCGCAGTAGACGCTCGTCAGTAGCCGTCACAGCATGACACTTCATTTGCCCAAGAACCCTGCCACAACAGCGCTGGGGTGAACAACATCAGTCCCAGGCCTCCTGCGATCAGGATGGGCAGCGGTTGTTGGAGTAGGTTGATGATGAGGCCGGAAATCCGCGGCTCGGTCCGGATCGTAAAACAGTCTCGGAGCCATCCAGCCGGGCTGGAAGACCAGCTATAGGCCAGTGCGGAGAGGCTCAGGCCCAAGAGCATTGCGGCCCAACATGCGGCTTCCCGAATCGTATTGGCCGGCTTCGGCGGCGATTGCAGCGACTCCTGCCCGATTCGCTGCATCACATTTGCGAGAATGTCGGCATCGGCCGGGATGGATGGCAAGCTATCCAGTTCCCGTTCCAGTTGCAGCAGCTCCGACAAGTATGTGGTGCAGTCTGGGCATTGCCGGGCATGACAGCGGATCTGATCCATCTGTTGCAGTGAGCGTTCATCCGCCAACGTCGTGTCGATGTACGCTCGCAGTTCATCGCAAGTCATAACGCACCTCTGTCTGGGCCAAGGATCGCCGGTTGGTGCAGAACGGTCCTCAGATGGCCCCTTGCCCTGAATAAGAGCGTCTTGACCGTGCCGGGGGCAAGGCGGTTGCTGCGCCGGCCTGGCTTACCCCTCGGCAAACCGCCACGCCAATCCTCGATGGGTCTTAAGCGACGCCGCCATCCTCATCCCCGGCCCGCTGGGGTGTGGTTGGCGGGACGGCAATGCTCCACAATGAAGCGATCTTCGCCGCCGCCGCCAGAACTCTAGGAGAAGGCCCGCGTCGGGTCTGGTCGGGGATGAAGGGCGCGAGCAGGTCTCTGAAATGGGCAACCGGCATTGCCCCCATAGGGGAAGCCGTGCAGCACCCGCATGGGCGGATTAAGAAGGCCATGAATCCGTGGCATCCCATCAAAGGCTTACAACACACACTTTGATCGAGCCATTGCCACACTGCCGTCCATGTCACGAAACAAGCTCGCGCTCACAACCCGGCGCGGGCGAATATGATCTCGCACTCCTGATCGCGTCGATCTGGTACTAAGAATCACACCACCGAACGCCGCACTCGGCTGGTGATTGCGTGAATCCCTGTCTTTCTATCTATGAACACCCGCCGGAAGCAGAACGTGACATCGCACTTACGAAATCCGGAATCTACGTTGGATACTGTATTGAAGGCAGCGCCGCAGTCGGTCGTCGTTTCGCGATCTTCCCGGCTCGCCCGTTTCCTAATCCTAAGTATGGGTGCAGAACAGGATCCCCTAGTCGCAACGCTGAACCCCTCCCCTGGGCTCGATGGCACAGGCGGAGCCAGCCTACTTCCTTTCGACGATGTCCACGACGATCACCTGGCCTCCGCAAGGCTTGGCCGGACATCGTTGACAATCGCAGGGATCCCACGCGGCGAATCTGCCGACAAGCTCGCTGCGAGAATCGCGAGTGCACTCATTTTTTCATTGACACCGGACCGGCAGTAGCGCACAATATGAGTGTACTCATATGTCAATATGCCTACGCGACCCTCACAGCATCGCGCCGCCGCATCATCGCGACCCACTTCGGGCCGGCGCCAGCAGAACAAGGAGAAGACCAAGCAGGCTATTCTCAAGGTCGCGCTTGAGCTCCTTTCAAAGAAGGGCTTCTACCGCACCGCCACGAAGGAGATTTCCAGGAAGGCCGGCATTGCCGAGGGAACCCTCTTCAACTACTTCCGCACAAAAGAGGATCTGGCGATGTATTTCATGGAGGACCAGATTGCCGGTCTCATCGCATGGTTTGGTGGCGAAAGGCAACTGCTTCGCGCGACGCTGGCAGAGCAGCTCTTCGCGATCATCCACCGCCATCTTGAGTGCATCGCCCCCTACGAGGAATCTGTCGGCGCTGTCTATCTTCGGATGCTTCAGCCGATCTCCAAGCTCCATCCGGACGTACTGGCTCTACGACCAGTCCAAGGGCAAGGAGAACACCCTTGCGCTGCTGGATCGGAGCCTGAAAGTGGCCATGACCATCCTCAGGAAAGGGGGTTGGAACTGGTGAAAGACAACCATCCCAAAGGAGCCATCCACAGGGGGCTGCGGATGGGGAAACTCGGTTTCAGCCTTGTTGGCAACTATCTGGGGTACCAGGTGCAGAACCTGCTCCTCGGATCGGAGTCCCGCGAACAGTGCCAGGCAACTCCTCGCCGGCGCGTCTCCCGGCGAGTTCGCGAGGAGTTGGCCGAACTGAAAGGTCCCCTCATGAAGTTCGGGCAGCTCCTGAGCATGCAGACGCACATGTTGCCCGACGAGTCCATTGAGGGACTGTCCAACCTTCAGATGCGCGCCCCGGGAATGCACCCGACGCTCGCCCGGGCACAGTTCAAGTCCTCGCTGGCACGATATCCGGAGGAGGTGTTCCGCGAATTCGAACCCGAGCCGTTCACCGCTGCTTCCCTTGGCCAGGTGCATCGGGCAACTAATGCTGCCCGCTGCCCTGTGTGGCCGTCGAGGTGATCGCCGCGCAATACGTCGACACGTCCGGCTCTGCGCGAATCGATGTCACATTTTCCGAGGCTCGGGTGTTGTATAAGGGAGGACTGTCGGCGCGGTGTCGTTCGCTTACTGCGGAAACCTTTGCCATGCAAAGACTTGCGCGTTGCGATAGACACTGGAGGTTGCGGATTGGCGTGCGGGCACGCATCCAGCGACGTTCTGTGGTTTGGGTGGGCCCTGAGGCCAGCGGATGATTCTTGAGACGCCGTATGGCAAAGCGAGGAAGATGTCAATGCACGCTTTTCGACTTGTTGTGGCTCTTCTTGTTCTTGGGTGTTGCGTCAGCGCTTCCGCAGCGGTCGTCATCAACGAGGTCTTTTATCACGCTCCCAATGACCTCGAAGACCTGCAATGGATCGAGTTGTACAATTCGGGCAAAGAGGCCGTCGATCTGAGCGGCTGGTCGCTGGCCCGTGGCGTCACCTTCGCCATTCCGGCGGGGACTGAGATCAAGCCAGATGGCTACCTGGTCGTC
>JAPLNB010000225.1 GCA_026693085.1 Planctomycetota bacterium
ACGCTGGCGGAGATTGGGGCGTATCTTGATGAGAAGAAGAAGGAGTGGGCGGAGGGGGCAGTGTTGCCGACGGAGGATCTTGCGTGGCTGGAGGGAAGGATTGCGAGGTCGCGGGCGGAAGTTGCGAGGCTGGGGGCGGGAGTGGCGGAGCCGAAGTGGAAGCAGATTGTGGCGAGGGTGAAGAAGGATACGTATGAGCCGTGGTATGCGACGCAATCGTTGGTGTCGACGTGGATCGGGGATACGCGGCTGGTGAGGTGGGAGCCGTTGATTCGTATAGAACAAATCAAGCAGATGGAGGCGAAGCTGCAGGCGGGGGATATATTGCTGGAGCGGAGGAATTGGTTTTTGTCGAACGCGTTTTTGCCGGGGTTTTGGCCGCATTCGGCGTTGTATGTGGGGAGGGTGGAGGAGCTGGAGAAGCTGGGGTTGGTGAAGAAGGTGAATGGGAAATGGGTGGGCGAGGGGGAGATGGGGAAGCATTTGGCGGAGTATTTGAAGAAGGCGGCGGACGGGGAGGAGCACACGGTGATCGAGGCGATCAGCGATGGGGTGGTGTTTAATTCGCTGACGGAGTCGATGCATGCGGATTATGTGGCGGTGCTAAGGCCAAGGGTGAGCGAGGGGCAGAGGGCGAAGGCGATCGCGGAGGCGTTTGGGCATGTGGGGAAGCCTTATGATTTTGAGTTTGATTTTGCGACGGCGGACAAGCTGGTTTGTTCGGAGGTGGTGTATCGGGCGTATTACGGGATGATTCATCTGGATGAGCCTTGGATGCAACGGATTGCGGGGCGGTGGACGCTGCCGCCGTTGGAGATAGCGAGGAAGTTTCGGGAGGAGAGGGGGAAGGAGGGGCGGGAGTTGGATTTTGTGATGTTTTTGGATGGGGATGTGGGGAGGCATGAGGCGAAGCTGGCGGGGGAGGAGGTGTTTTGCGGGACGATTGAGAGGGCGAAGGGATTCAATGAGTAAGCGGGGGAAACGATGAGCGATGAACGATGAATCAGCGAACTTGTGTCAGCGGTTGAGGTTGGGGGGGCGGGAGGGTTCTTTGGATTTCTGGGCTTCGGGGGCATTGGGGAGCCAGATGGGGTGTCTCGTGAAGAGGCGGGGCGGAATCGGGCGGATTCTGCTATTGGACGGGTTGGGTGGCCGGTTTTTTCTTGACGACTTTGATGATGACGTCGCCTTCTTTGGGGGCCATGTCCCAAGCGGGGAGCCATTTCTTGCCGGTTTGTCTGAAGCCGAGTTCATGGAGGCGTTTGGCGAGGTCGGGCATGTGGGCGGCGCCATAGAAGATGCCGATGTTCTTTTTACCGGTGGCGACGGTTTGTTTGAGGGCGTTGATGGCGGCTTTGTCGCGTTCGGAGACGAGGACGGAGCCGGTGGGGCCTTCGATGTCGGCGACTTTGGATTCGATGTCCTGGAATTGGCGGCCGAGGATGAGTTTGAGGTGGCGGGAGCGATCGGGGCTGGTGAGCATGACGAGTAGTTCGGTGAGGGAGGGTTCTTCGGGCTGGTCGGCCTGAGGTTTGGACATTTCCTTGAGCATGACGCGGAGCATGAGGGTGAGCATGCTTTCACCGCGTTCTTCCTGGAGGCGGGCGAAGGTTTCGGCGTCGAGGTCGGCGTGGACGAAGTTTCTGGCGGAGTAGTCGATGGCGTCGAGCTGGAAATCGAGGTCGAGAACGTCTTTGAGGAGGCGCTGGAACATGGAGAGGACGGAGTCGGAGCGGTTGGCTGGGGTGGGGACGGCCATGCCGCGGGGCTTGACCATCTCGTAGAGGAGGGCATCGTAGGTGGCGAAGGTCTTGTTGAGGTTGGCGTAGTATTTTTTGTCGGCGACGTGGACGGCGGCGATGAGGTGGACGGTGACGCCGTCGGGGTTCTTGTAGGAGGTGATGGCGGTTTCGAGGCGGCCGCCGCCATCGTTGTCGTCGATGAAGCGGAGGTACTGGTCCTTTTCGGTGGGTTGGGTGGCGGGAGATTGAGGGCGAGCGGACGAGGTAATCAGGAAGAGGCACAGAAGTGAAGCAAGCAAATGGCGATGAGTGAGTTTCATGAACAGGCTCCTTATGCGTAGGCACCGGTAGTTTGACATGGGGTGTATGGGGAAGGCAAGGACTATTTGGAAGCGGTGCCAATGGATGTGTCGGG
The DNA here is from genome assembly GCA_026693085.1 of Planctomycetota bacterium. GTDB lineage: Bacteria > Planctomycetota > Phycisphaerae > Tepidisphaerales > Tepidisphaeraceae > JAPLNB01. The sequence goes on from JAPLNB010000225.1 coordinate 2,158, forward strand.
CGGCTGGGGTAAGGGAGGGCGAACCGTGCAGACTGAAGGGGACATGGCGTATGATGGAGGTGGCCGGCCAGCAAGGCGTGCGTGTTGATGGATATTCGAGCGTTACTTCGAGTATTGGTGGCATGAAGTGTGGCGAGTAAACTCGGGTGCGTTCGGGTTCGTATAGGTGGAAGAGGCGCGGTTGGAGGTGTCCATTTTTTCGTTATGGTCTGACAAGGTCGAGCGGACGGGCGATCAACGGCCGACGAAGCTATTCGGGTATGACGTGCTGGGACGACTGGGGGAAGGAGCGGCCAGCGTCATCTATGCGGTGAGCGAGCCGAAGACGGGGCAGGTGTATGCGCTGAAGCACGTGGTGAGGCAGTCGGCGAAGGATGACCGGTTCATCGCGCAGTTGGAGAACGAGTTTGAGGTGAGCCAGGCGTTCAAGCACCCGGCGCTGCGGCGGAGCGTGGATCTGAAGATCAACCGGACGCTGTTGCGGAAGGTGGTGGATGCGGGGCTGGTGATGGAGCTGGTGGACGGGACGCCGTTGGACCAGGATTTGCCGGAGGAGATCGGGCGGGTGGTGAGCGTATTTGCGCAGGCGGCGGCGGCGCTGGGGGCGCTGCATTACCTGCGGTATGTTCATTGCGATTTTAAGCCGCACAATATTATGGTTCTTGGAGATGGATCGATCAAGCTGGTGGATTTCGGTCAGGCGGCGCGGATCGGGACGGCGAAGGAGCGGGTGCAGGGGACGCCGGATTTCATGGCGCCGGAGCAGGTGAAGCGGAAGACAGTGACGGAGCGGACGGACATCTACAGCTTTGGGGCATCGCTGTATTGGGCGCTGACGGGGAAGCGTGTGCCGACGATGTTTACGGTGGGGAAGTCGGAGCGGAAGTTTTTGGTGGAGCAGGCGTTTCCGTCGCCGGCGCAGTTGCGGCCGGCGGTTGGAGAGGAATTGTCGAAGCTGGTGATGGAGTGTGTGAACGTGCATCCCCTGGCGCGGCCGGCGACGATGGGGGAGGTGGCCAGGCGGTTGGAGGGGGCGAAGCAGACAGAATAGCGATGAACGAAGAACCAAAGGCGGGAGTTCGAGATCTGAATTCATCGTTCATCGTTTCATTTCTGAGCTGTGGCCGGGGAAGGCGCGGGCGGTGGGGTCGAAGAAACTATCTCAGAGCCGCTTTGCCACAGATGGGGCACAGATGGGCACAGATCAAGAAAACGCAGAAATCACTTGGGATCGGACTCTTCTTGCTCTTTTATCCGTGTGCATCTGTGCCCCATCTGTGGCTAGAGCGGTTCTCGGCTCGGTGTAGCGTTCGTAGGGGCGGCTGAAGCCGCCGTTGACGAGAACGGCGTCGATGTCGATTGTATGCTCGTCTTTAGTGCGGTTGTAATATACGGTGGCCACCTCGATGCGGGAGTTGCCGCCGATGGCTTTGAGTTCGTGGAAGGGGAGGATGCGGGTGGGGGTGTGTTTCAGCTGCTGGACGGTGTCTTCGTGGGCGCTGAAGGTGTCGCGACGGTGAATGAGGGTCTGTTGCGCGGTGATTGGAGCCAGGGTGTTGGTCCAATCGACGGCGCTATCCCCCCTACCGACATGGAAATGACGGGTTGGCCGAGGCAGATGGTGGGTTATATTGAAGGGCTTGGTCGGCAAGGTCGCGGGCGAGGTCTTTGGTGAGGATTCTTGGGAAACCTGGGGTGTCGTAGATGTATTTGTCGGGGTAGAGGGTAGTCAGCTGGCTGCCAGGGATCTCGAGGGAAACGATGAGTTTGACGGAGAGTCGGCGGAGTCCGGCGTAGAAGGCGGCGAAGACGCCGGTTGAGTCGGCGCCGATGATGGCAAGATCGACGGGTTGGGCTGAGGGGGTGGGCATTGCCGGATTATAGGGAGCCAGGAGCGAGGGCGTTGGTGAGTATTGGTGGATAGAAAACAGACATTTGACGCTGTTCGCGGTGTTGGTGAGGGGGGCGACGAGGCAATGTCCGATACGGGGGGACTGCGTTGGGGCAGGAGCGGTATTAAGGCTCGGTGGCTCATGCCATGATCTTGAGGCTTAGTACGCGGCGGCGGACGGGCGACTGGTGGCTTGTCGCACGTCGAAGGCCATTCGTCGTTGGTTGCGGGGAATTGTGCCTCTGGGAGCGTTTGCTGCCTGCCAGGGGGGTGGCGGTGTGCCAGAGCAGAGGAGGTTGGCTGGGGCGGAGAGGGCACAGCAGGTAGCGTTGGTGCGGTGCGAGAGGGGGGTCAGGTAGAAGGAGGAGAGGTGTGGGATCGGGGAGGGGAGAGAGGCCGGCGAGGTGGGCGTTTCGGGGGAGGGCGAAGGGCGTAGGGCGTGACTGGGATGGGGTGGCCGCACTCGGGGCAGCGGCAGCGGCTGGCCCGGAGATCGTAGCCACAGGCGATGCAGAAGCCGCGTTTGGCGCGGGGCTGGCGGAAGAGGACCCAGAAGTGTGCGATGATGCGGAAGAGGGTGGCCAGCAGGCCGAGGATGATGATGCCCACAACGACGAGGAGCAGGAAAGCGAACAGCTCGGGCAGGCCGTCTGGGAACCGGCCGAATGGGTAGGGAAATCCGTGCGGGCAGGCGAGCATAATATGGCGTGTTCCACGTGGAACACGGACCTCTGTCGCATGGTTCGCGATGTCCGGCGGTCTGGTGCGAACTACTCAGTACGGACGCCCAGGCGGGAGAGGAGCTCGTCGAACTGGTCAAGCGTGGCGTAGTGGAGGATGAGGCGACCTTTGCCCTTTTTGGCTGATGGGCGGACCTGCGCCCGCAGACCGAGCTGGCGGGCGATAGACTTCTCAAGGTCCTGGATGTGGGCGGAGACGGGGTTTTCAGGATGGGGAGGTGGGGTCTTGGGGCCCTGCTTGATGATACGCTCCAAGTTGCGGACGGAGAGGCCCTGGAGAAGGACAAGGTTAGCGAGGCGTTGTTGCTCAAGGATGTCGGTGATGCCAGCGATGAGCTTGGCGTGGCCGACGGAGAGGCGGCCGTCGCGGACCATCAGGCGGATGGGCTCCACGAGTTCGAGGAGGCGGAGGAAGTTGGCGATGGACGAGCGGTCCTCGCCCAGGCGGCTGGCGAGCTCTGCCTGAGTGAGGCCGAGCTGGTCAATGAGTGTGCGGTACCCGGCGGCGCGGTCGATGGGGTTGAGATCCTCGCGTTGAATGTTCTCGATGAGGGCCATTTGGGCCTGTGTGACGGCATCGACATCGCGGACGAGGGCGGGGATGGCTGAAAGGCCGGCGATCTTGGCGGCGCGCAGGCGGCGTTCGCCAATGATGAGTTCGTATTGGCCAGGCGACCCCCCTACTGGGCGGACGACGATCGGCTGGATGAGCCCGGTGGATTTGATCGAGGCGGCGAGCTCGACGAGCGTGGTGTCGTTGAACGATTGGCGAGGTTGATGTGGGTTGGGAGTGATGGCGGAGATTGGGATGTCGAAGGTACCGGCGGCGGTGGGGGAGGTGGGTTTGGGCATAGATGAGCTGGAGTGTCGTGGAGCGTCAGCGGCAGGGACGGGGACGTTGGGGAGTTCAGCCTCGACGGGGAGGTCGGAGATAGAGATCAGACTAGAGAGACCGCGGCCGAGGCGGGGTTTGTTTCTCAATTGTGACTTGGTGGACATCTGGGAGTCCTTTCCCGAAAGAGATGAGATGCGAAGCGTGTTCCACGTGGAACAATGTATGGATGCTGAAGATATCAACCGGCGAAGAAGATGCAATAGCCCAGTGGGGTGAAGAAGAAAGTTTTCGCTGTCGTGGCGATTGTTCCGGTCTAATCAAACATAGAACGGGGGTGGTGTTCATGCGCGTTTGTGATCATGATCGTTTCGTCCGGACCAAGGGATTGCGAGCGGTGTGGAAAGCTTGAACTCGCGACGTGCAAACAGGACACTGCAAGGCCTGGCCTCACTTGGCGAGCGAGCTGGGCTGCTATCGTACGGCGGTTTCCGACTGAACGTACCGGTTCCACGCAACCTTCACTCGGGAATCGAGAGCGTCTGATCCGCCAACGCGCAAGCGAGCCTCCAGAGTGCCCGGCGACGAGGCGACCGTGGTCGTACATAGGTGCTGGGCAAGACTGAGATACCTTGGCGCGGCTTGATTCATGGAGGGGCGAAATTGCTCGGTTGTGGTTGGTTGCGTCTTAGGAGCCGGCGATCTCTCGGCGGATGGATTGTCGTGATAATGTAGCCGAGTGAAACCCACTCGCATGAAAGTAGCTGTAAAGTGCACATGGGTAAAATGAGAATCCTGCAGGCGACTATTTCCTTGGACCCGGACCCAGGTGGCCGGCCGGCTGTCGTGGCGCATTTGTCGGCTGCGTAGGCGGCGCTGGCCTATCGGGTCCACCTTCTGTCGTGCCGAAGCCCTGCCGACGAAGCGCGCATGCTCGAGGCGTTGTCCCAGGTGCCGGGCTTTGATCTTGTTCAATGCAATTTCCTGGAAGCGATCGAGCCGCTGTATGGAACGCACAAGTTTGCCGCCGTTACCGGCTGCGCGTGCTTTTGCCTGCCCAGCCGGGATAAAGGTTCAGTATTGCGATTACGGAGGCGTTGGCGTGCCGGGTTCCGGTGGTGATTTCGGATCCATGCCACTTTCCGCAGGTGGCGGCTGCGAAGGCGGGGTGTGTTGTTGAGCTGAATCCGCAGTCGATCGCGGACGGTCTACTGGCGGTACTTGCCAACCCCGAGCGGGCGAAAGCAATGGGAGAGGCCGGGAGGAAGTTGGTGGAGTCGCAGTCTACATGGTACTGTATGGCCGAGCAATGTATTGCGACTTATGGGCGGGCGTTGGGCCGAAGCGATCGGCGCGAAGCGGAGCAGTCATCTCGTGTTCGAGCCCATCGGCACCGCGACGTTCTGGGTTCCGCGGCGGATGGTTAGCTGGACCCGCGGCTCTTCGGGGCAGAGTGCGGCGAATTCTTCGTAGAATTTGTTGATGAAGGTGCGCGTGGCCCAGGCTGTTCCGTCGGCGAAGCCGCAGATCGTTGTTCCGGGCATGATGCCCTGGGTCTTCTCCAGTTCGAGCAGCATATCGAGGTCGCTGGCGCGGCCGCCACCGTCGAGGATACGACTCAGGATCTTGTGCATCCATGCGGACCCTTCGCGGCAGTGGGTACACTGGCCGCAGGACTCGTGGGCGTAAAAGCGGACGCAATTTCGCAGGGCGGCGACCATGTTGGTGTGCTCGTTCAAGACGATCATGCCGGCGGTGCCGAGGCCGAGGCAGCCGCCACGGAAGCGGACGTCGTCGAAATCGAGCTTGACTTCGAGTTCGTTGGGTCCAAGGACGCCCATGGATATGCCGCCGCAGATGGCGGCCTTGTACTTGCCGCCTTTCATGCCGCCGGCGAGGTTTTCAATGGAGTATTGGAGGGTGATGCCGAGTTCATCTTCATAGACGCCCGGGCGATTGACGTGGCCGCTCATGCCATAGAGTTTGGGGCCGGCGCTTTTCGGAGTGCCCATGGTTTTGAACCAGGCTGGCCCGCGTTCGATGAGGTGAGGGACGCAGCAGAGGGTTTCGACGTTGTTGATGACGGTGGGGCGCCCAAATGCCCCGGCGATAGCGGGAAATGGCGGCTTGTTGCGAGGCCAGCCGCGCTTGCCTTCGAGGGATTCGAGCAGGCCGGTTTCCTCGCCGCAGATGTAGGCGCCAGCGCCGCGGTGGACGTAGCACTCGAGCTTGGTGTTGCTGCCGAAGATGCCCTGACGGCCGAAGATTTCATGTGCGTATGCTTCGGCGATGGCGCGCTCAAGCACCTTGGCCTGGCGATGGTATTCGCCGCGGATGTAGATGTACGCGATGTCGCACTGCGTTGCGATTGCGGTGATCGCGATGCCTTCGAGGAGCTGGTGGGGGTCGTAGTCGATCAGGTAACGGTCTTTGAATGTGCCGGGCTCCGACTCGTCGGCGTTGACGGCAAGGTAATGCGGGCCTTTTCTCTCTTTCGGGATGAACGCCCATTTCTGGCCGGTGCTGAAGCCTGCGCCGCCGCGACCGCGCAGACCGGAGTCGGTTACGACCTTGGTGATGTCATCGCCGGTCATGGTGGTCGCTTTCTTAAGCGCCGAGTAGCCGCCGGTGGCGACATAGTCGTCATACCAGAACACCTTTCGCTTGCTGGGATCCTGCGGTATTCGCTTTAACAGTACTGGCTCGGTAAACGCCATGGTTTTGTTCCCGTCAGAGGCACTCAGGATTCGGTGCGGCCACCCGTTGGATCCAAATTCCCGGATGCCGGCTTCTTGTCCACAATCACCTCATCGATCACCGTTCGCCGGAGCGTCACGTCGGGTCGATCGGGGAGCTTGGCCTCCGCGACGTGCTGTTCCCGGTGAACGATCTGTTTCTCCACATCGCTTTTGACCGCCTTGGTCACATAGCCGAACTGTCTGCCAAGCCAACCCCACCAACCTTTTCCCGGCATGCTATCAGCCATCTTCAGGTCCGCCCATTCAAAAGTCCAAGACCACGCCAAACTCTCTTCCTATCTGCCAGATCGCATCTTCCCTGCTGCCGTGCCACGTGTCGCCGACGAAGCCTCCGCGATCATCGAGGCGATAGAGGATCCAGTTGCCAAGCTGTTCTTCCAGCACGAGGGTTCTCACCATACCGGCGATTGGCCGGGTTCCGGAGCTTCTGGGCGAGCCGAGATTCATGGCAGCGTGCGGCAGGCAATCGTTGCTTGCGGGAATGGGCTTGGGAAGTTGGATGACGACCTTGGCCATGGGGTTATTGCCAATCCACCGTCGGGTCTCGGAATTTGTGTGCGTCTTCCGGCAGGCCGTCCAGCACTTGATTGATCTTCTGTGGCGTCAGGTCTTCGAACAGCACATCGTTAATGAGCATGGCGGGGGCTGTGCCGCAGGAGCCGAGGCATTCGAGTTCGACGAGCGTGAACTTGCCGTCTCTTGTGGTTTCGCCGCACTCGACGTTCAGCTTCTTCTTGATCTGCTCGGTTACTCGCTTTGAGCCATAGATCTCGCACGCGAGCGAGCGGCAGACCTGAATCAGGTACTTGCCTTTGGGTTTCAGCCAGTACTCTTCATAAAAGCTGGCGGTATCAAGCACCTCGGCGGGGCTGATGCCCAGGAACTCTCCGACCTCGGCCAGGGCCCGCATGGGGATCCACCCGTGGTGGTGCTGTAACATGTGCAGCGCCGGCAAAAGCACGGCCCGCCTGGTTGGATAGCGAGGGAAATACTTTTCCGTCAGTTCCTTCTTCATCTCGTCGGTGAGCAGCGGGGGCTCCCCGTCCTTGGGTACTGCTGTCGCTCGTCGATCTTCTGCTGGCCATGCCATAGTCAGTCCTGAGTGCTAAGTGCTGAGTACAGGCGTTCTCTGATTGGCGCCGGCACTCGGCTCTATGTTATCTGTCCAACTCCGCCGCGATGACGTTGATGCTTCCGAGGACCGCGGGGACGTCGGAGACCATGTGGCCCTCGATGAGCTTGGGAAACATCTGATAGTTAATGAAGCTCGGCGGCCGGGTGCGCGCCCGCCAGGGCACGTTGTCGCCGGCGCTGACGATGTAATAGCCCAATTCGCCGTTTCCGCTTTCGATGCAGCCGTAGACCTCGCCTTTGGGGGCGGAGAACCCGCGATTGGCCATGATCAGCTCGAAGTGCTGGATGAGGCCTTCGATGCTGCTGTAGACCTGGTTTTTCGGCGGGAGGACTTCTTTTCCTTCGGGGCTCACATCAACGGGGCCACCGGGGATATTGTCGATAAGCTGCCGCACGATCCCGGCGGACTGCTTCATTTCTTCCAGCCGAACCAGGTACCTGGCGTAGACGTCGCCGGTGGTCATGATCGGCACTTTGAAACGGACTGCGGGGGAGCCTTGTCCGTCCCAGTTGTCCTGGAAGCAGAGGTAGGGTTCGTCTTTGCGGATATCGCGTTCTACGCCGGACGCGCGGGCCATGGGGCCTGTGAGGCCCCAGGCGATGGCTTCGGCCTGGGTGATGGGGCTGATGGCCTTGGTGCGGTCGATGAAGATCCTGTTCTTGTTCAGTAGCTGTTCTATGTCTTCGATCGCGCGGGGGAGGGCGGTGTCGATCAGATTGTGAACCATTTTGCAGAAGACGGCCTCGTCGGGGAGGTCCATGTTAAGGCCGCCGACGCGAGTCCAGGAGGTGTGATAGCGCTGGCCACTCATGAACTCGAAGATGTCCATGACCAGCTCGCGTTCGTTAAAGCCGTAGAGGAATGCAGTGAACGCGCCAAGGTCAAGGCCGGATGCGCCGACGCAGAGAAGGTGGGACTGGATACGGCCGAGCTCGCCGGCGATGGTTCGGAGCACCTTGCAGCGGGGGGTGAGGTCGATGCCCATCAGTTTCTCGGCAGCGGCGTGCCAGGCGAGCTCGTTGTAGACGGGGCCGGAATAGTCCATGCGGTCGACGATGGTGACGTACTGGTTGTAGTTCAGATGCTCGCCGAGTTTCTCGAAGCCGCTGTGGAGGTAGCCGATGTGAGGGGTGCAACGGATTACGCGTTCGCCGTCGAGTTCGAGGATGAGGCGGAGCGTGGTGTGGGTTGCGGGATGCTGTGGGCCGAAATTGAGGGTCCAGCGGTTGCCGCCGACGTCGCCTGGCTCCGGTGACAGCAGGTCGCTCGATGACTGGCTGAGCGTGTACGGCATAAGGCATAACCTCTCGCGCGATCGCGTTCTTCCAACCTGCGGCCTGAACCGCGGGCATCGGTGGCGGCATCCCACCCAATCCAGAACAGTAAATTATAGCGGTCTGGTCGCATCCCGCCATGCTGGGCAGGTGATAAGATGCAAACAGGGAAGAGAGGACGACAGATGAACTTGCCGCGGGATTGGCGGCGTTCGGAAGGGCGTATGGCGTTCTTGACATTCGGGTGTTGGAGGAGAGTCTATCGGCTGCAACGGGATCGCGCAGAGGTAACGGGATGTAACGAGCGGCGGATCAGGGGCGGATAGCCAAGGAGTCTTGGTATGAGCGGGCAGACGAATGAAGGGCCAATTGTTCCTATTGCAGATCCACAGGCGCCGCACGACGATCTGACGTTTGAGGAATTGGGGGCGCGCTACAACTACATGATGACGTCGGACCGGGCGCGGGTGTTTGTGCGGCTGCTGCTGAAGGAGTTGTCGAATCGAGAGCATCCGGTGCGAGCTTTGGACATTGGCTGTGGGGAGGGGATCAGCGAGAGCAAGAAGAACCAGGTGGAATACCTGAGGGTGGTTCGGGCGCATGTGGATGAGTTGTGGGCCATTGAGCCGGACCCGAACGTGAATCCGTCGCATGGGCTGCTGGACGTTTTGCAGCATTCGACGATGGAGACGGCGAAGCTGCCGGAGAACGCGTTCGATGTGGTGTATTCGTATTTCGTGATGGAGCATGTGCCGGACCCGACGGTGTTCTTGCAGGCGGCGTATCGGTGCCTGAAGCCGGGGGGCGTGTATCTGTTCATGACGCCGAATGCGAGGCATTACTTCACGATGATTGCCCGGACATTGAAGGCGATGTGGCTGGACGAGCTGGTGCTTCGGGCGGTCACGCGCGGGGCTTCGGAGGATTATCACTATCCGGTGATGTACCGGTGCAACAGCCAGCGGCGGCTGAGCAAGTACGGAGCGCGGGCAGGGTTTGAGCGGGTGGATTTTGCGTACCTGGAGACCCGGGGGCCGCGATGTTATTTCCCGCGTCCGCTGCTGTTCGTGCATGACTTGCTGGCGATGAAGAGGAGATGGATTCGGTCGCCGGGGTGTTTATTGGAGCTGTTGTGCCGGATGAAGAAGGGTGGCTGATTCCAAGCGGGGCGGGTCATTTCGCGGGGGCGGACAGGTGTTTTCGGTAGAGCTCGACGGTGTGCCGGGCGATCGTTGGCCAGGTGAAGCGGGATTCGATGAGGTTTCTGGCGGCGAGGCCCATGGCCGTTGCGCGCTGGGGGTCGGCGAGGATGGCAAGCAAGGCGTCGGCGATCTGTTGGGGGTCGAGATCGGTGATGATGCCGGCGTTGGCGTCGGCGAGCTCGGGGAAATGACACTGGCGGGAAGCGACGACGGGCAGGCGCGCGGCGAGGGCTTCGACGATGGCCATGCTGAAGCCTTCCTGGCGGCTGGGGAGGCAGAAACAGAAGGCGGCAGCCAGGGCGGCGAGTTTGTCGTGGCCATAGAGCGGGCCGACGAGGTGAACGCGACCGACGAGGTTGAGACGGGTGATTTGAGCTTGAAAACCGGCTTGGGCGCCATCGTCCGGGCCGGCGACGACCAGATGCACGGTGACGTCTTTCCGGGCGAGGATGGCGAAGGCATCGGCAAGGTAATCGAGGCCTTTCTTGGGATGGAGGCGGGACAGGAAGAGGATGAACGGGTGATTCTGAAGCTGGGGGCGGGTCCGATAAAAGGCGTCCTTCGAGGGGAGCGGGTTGAGGCTTTCGAGGGCGATGCCGTTGGGGATGAGTTGGAGGGGGCAGCGGAGGTTGAGGGGGCCGAGCAGGTCTTGTTCGTCGGAGTTGAGGACGTGGAGGAAAGCGGCGTCGTTGAGCATGCGGCGGTAGCCGAGGAAGAGGGCGATCCGTTTCTTCAGGCGGGCCTGCTGCATGGCCCAGGGGTCGAGCATGCCGTGGGGGGCCAGAACGTAGGGGCGATGGTGGCGGCGAGCGACGTCGGCGGCGGCTTTGGCGAAGGGGTCCCAGACGGAATGGATGTGGATGATGTCGAAGTCGGGCAGGCGGCGGTGCATTTCGTGGCGGGCCTGGCGGGCGAGGAGCATTTCGAAGCGGTTGGGCATGGCCAGCAGGTCGTGGTGGACGAGGTGAAAGTTGCGGACGGCAGCGAGGGATTGGGCGAGGCGGGCCTGGCCGGTGGCCGTGGGGTAGCTGAGGACGTGGACGGTGTGGCCGAGGGCAGCCTGAGCGGCGGCGAGGTGGGCGACGACGGCGGGCGGGCCGCCGAGGACGGGGTCGAGAGAGGTGATGGTGTGGATGATGTTCAAGAGGTAAGAGAAGGCGAGGTTGGTAAGCTAATAACTGATAGCACTGTTGAATTAGGGCGTTTGGTATCCGATAAACAGGATAACATGAGTGAGCAGAATTCGAAAGCGACTGGGATCCGGGTGGCGGTGCAGCAGCCGGCGTTGCCGAAGTATCGGGTGCCGGTGTTTCGGGAGCTGGCTGGGCGCGAGGGGATCCGGATGACGCTCTACTACGGCGATGTGCCGGGGTTGAGCAATGTGGAGCCGGCGGGGTTTGAGGGCGTGCATGTGCCGATGTGGCGGAAGACCGTGATGGGGCATCCGGTGATCTGGCACAGCCCTCAATGGGAGTATGCGACGCGGGAACAGGCGGATGTGCTGGTGCTGTCGTGGGACGTGCATTATGTGAGTTTGGTGCCGGCGCTGTTGCGGGCAAAGGCGAATGGGGTGCCGACGATCTTGTGGGGGCACGGGTATTCCAAGCAGGAGGCGGGATGGCGGGCGCTGCCGCGGCGGAAGCTGGCGGAACTGGCGACCGCGCTGATGTTTTACAATCACACGGCGGCGAAGCGGTATGTGGAGGCGGGCTGGAATGCGAAGCGGATTTATGTGGCGCTGAACAGTCTGGACCAGGGGCCGATCCAGGAGGTGAGGGGGAAATGGCTGGGGCGTCGAGAGGAGTTGGAGGCGTTTGCGCAACGGGAGGGGCTTACGCCAGGGCCGGTGATCATTTTTGTGTCGAGGCTGGAAATTGACAATCGAGTGGATTGGCTGCTGGAGGCGGCCGCGAAGCTCAAGGGGGTGTATCCGCATTTGAGAATTGTGGTGGTGGGGAAAGGCCCCGATGAGCCGCGACTCAGGGAGCTGGTTGGGCGGCTGGAGATGGAGGAGCATGCGAAATTCACGGGGGCCATTTATGAAGAGGAGAAGCTGGCGCCGTGGATGTTGAGCGCGAATGTGTTCTGCTATCCGACGAATATCGGGCTGAGCATTCTGCATGGGCTGGGGTATGGATTGCCGGTGGTAACCAGCGATCGGACTGAGTTGCAGGGTCCGGAGATCGAGGCGCTTTCGCCGGCGGAGAATGGGATGCTGTATAAGCATGGCGATACGGGCGCGCTGGCGGGCGCGCTGCGGCAGATCATAGACGATCGGGAACTGGCGGGGCGGCTGTCGGCGGGGGCGCTGGCGACCGTGATGGAGCGGTTTAATCTGAAGAAGATGGTGGATGGGTTCGAGGCGGCGATTCGATATGCGCATCAGCAGGGGTCTGGAGTGACGAGTCAGCGGTCAGGTCAGGAGTTGGAATGATGGGAAGCACCCCGAATAGTGAACTGCCGGCGGCAACGGTGGTGATCACGACGAAGAACCGCAAGGACGAGCTACGAACGGCGCTGGCGTCGGTGGTGCGGCAGACAGTGGCGGTGGAGATCCTGGTGTTCGACGACGGCTCGACCGACGGGACCAGCGAGATGGTGGCGGCAGAGTTTCCGCAGGCGCGGCTGCATCGGGTGGAGCAGTCGCTTGGCATCATCGAGGCGAGAAACGCGGCAATTCCACTGGCAACGGCGCCGATCGCAATCACCATCGATGATGATTGCGTGTTTCCGACGGAAGACATCGTGAAGCAGACGCTGGCGGATTTCGATCATCCGCGCGTGGGGGTGGTGGCGATCCCGTCGATCGATGTTCGCAAGAGCCAGGAGACGATCGGGCTAGCGCCGGATCGGGAGGGTGTGTACATCTGCAGCCAGTTCCGCGGTGGGGCGAATGCGATACGGAAGGATCTGTTCGTGAAGCTGGAGGGGTATCGCGGTTTCTTGTGGCGGCAGGGCGAGGAGGCGGATTTCTGCATCCGGATGCTGGATGCGGGGTATGTGGTGCGAGTGGGGCTCGCGGAGCCGATTCACCACTATGAATCGCTGGCGCGGGACCGGACGAAGATCATGTATTACACGTCGCGGAACAACGTGCTGTATGCGTGGTACAACGTGCCGATGCCGTATTTCCCGGCGCACTTGGCGGCGACGACGTGGAATTGTTTGCGGGCGGGGATGCGGTACGGCTATGTGACGGCGGCGGTCAAGGGGATCGTCTGCGGATATGGGGCGATGGCCCACGAGCGCGGGCGGCGAGCGGCGCTGAGCACGCGGAGCTATCAGTTGACGCGAAGGCTTCGCGGGCGAGGGATCATGAAGTTGGAGGAGATCGAGGGAGAGCTGGGGGAGATGAGGGAGGATAAGTGATGGGTGATGAGGAGGCCGCGGCTTTCGGCACGGCACAGTTCTGGATCAGCGAGGACGATAGGACTGCCGGCGTTGCGGCGCCAGAATGGCTTGCCTCCGTATTGAGCCCAACTATACTGTCTGCCGTGCCGTTGAATCCGGGAAATCGTCTCAAGTTCGGCGGCAGCCGGCTCTCCAAATGACCAGGATTCAGAGGGCTTATTGCGGCAATCCACTGTACTGATCGTCAACACCTTCGTGACCTACGGGCGCATGGCGCTGACCGTTGGCCTGGGGCTGGCGGCCACTCGGCTGCTGATGCAGACGCTGGGGTTCGTCGATTTCGGGCTTCTGAACGTGCTGGGCGCCGGGGGAGTGCTGGTGACCGTGCTCCTTGATGCCATGACCAGCGGCGCTCAGCGGCACTTGGCCTACGAGATCGCCCGCAAAGATTCGGACCGTCTGTGCACCGTCTACAACACCACGCTGGGGGTGTTCCTGGGTATGGCGCTGCTGGTGTTGCTGATAGGAGCGGTGGTGGCTCCGATTCTGCCGTCGGTTCTGACCATCCCCGTCGGACGCGACCGGACGGCACAGTGGGTGTTCTTGTTAATGTTGCTGGGCATGTCGCTGTCCATGATCGGAGTGCCGTTCGCCGCAATCGCCGAAGCGCACCAAGCGATGGTCCTCAACGCACTGCGGGAACTGGCTACATCAGCGCTGAACCTGGTGGCGGTGCTGTTGCTGACGGTCGTCCCCGGGGACCATCTATTGAAGTACGGCTGGATGTACCTGGCTGCGCAGGCGCTGACGACGGTGGCGTTTGCGATCCTGATCATGTGGATCTACCCGGAAAGCCGGCCTCGGCCGCGGCACTTCTGCTTCCGCGAGGTGCGCAACATTGTCGAGTTTGCTGCCTGGACCACGCTGTGGAGTATCGCCTGGCGGCTGCGCATGCAAGGTTCGGCCATCCTGCTCAACCTGCGTTTCGGACCTTTGGTCAACTCCGCTGATGCCATCGCCGGCCAAGTGGCCATGTACCAGAACAACTTGGGACAGGCGGTCTACGTGGCAGCGAGGCCAGCGGCCGTCTCCCTGCACGCGCGTGGCGACCGCAACAGCCTGAATTCGCTTGTGCTGCTGGCGTGCAAGTACCCCAGCCTGATCCTCCTGTTTGTTCTCATCCCGGTTCAGATCGAAGCCGAAGGCCTCTTGCAGCTTTGGCTGAAACAATACCCTCCGCTGGCGCCGTTTTTCGTTCGCGTCGCCACCGTCTGGATGGCCATGCTCCTGCTGAGCCGCGGCTTCCATCTGGCCATGATGGCCAGCGGAAATCTGGGGCGCTACACCATCATCATGACCATCCCTGACGTGTTGGTGCTCATTGCGGGCACCGTCGCGTTTTATGTGATGCATCTTCCGGCTACGGCGCTGCCGATAATCGCGCTGATTCTGACCGTCTGCCAGGTTCCGCTTCAGGCCTGGTACGTCGGCCGCCAGATGCATCTGTCGCTGCGTGTCTGGCTGGCGCGTGTGGTTCGGCCGGTGATCATCACTGCCGCTTCGGGCGGGGCCGCTGCCTGGGCGGTTCATCGATCCCTCCCCGCGGGTCTGCCCCGCCTCGTGCTGGTCGCCGTCACTTTCGGCGTCGTTGCCCTCCCTTGCATCTGGCTGATCGGCCTGGAGTCTTGGGAGCAACAACGCTACATCCATGCGATGCGCGGTTTCCGGCAGCGCGTCCGTTCGCTCCTGATCAAACGCGCGACATGATCGGACGACGGTCAGGAGAGACGAAGACTCGCCGCATCAAGTCTGCTCAAAGATTCCGCTGAGATAGAAACCGCTCACCTCCCGGTTTTGGTGCATATGCCGTCCCCCTGCTTGGAAGTCCGGCGCGGGATTGCCCGTGCCCGCGATATAGCCTCAGTGAGGTCCGCGTGTGCGAAGCCGGATCAGCCGCGCGTGCCGTCAGGCGCGCCTGCCGAATCCCACGCTGGCTGAAGCATTTCCGCATTCGCATCGTCCACTGGGCGGCGTGAGCAGAGCCCGACGGCCGTCCCGAAGACGGCCCATGTCCAATACGCAATAGGCGCCTCGTGGGAAGAGGTTGTCATGATGAAAAAGTGGCCGTACATCAGCATGAGCCCGCCGTACAGAACCACAATCGCGGCGCCAATCGCCGCTCGAGCGGAGTCTTCTGGCGGCCAGCAGCGTTCGCGCAGACGCAATCGCATTCTGATCAGGAACACCAGGTAACCGGCCAACAACAGTGTGCCGCCCAACTGCCACACGTACATAATCTCCGAATCCACGTAAATAACCGAAAGAGCACCTCTGCCCCCGACTGTCTGCCCGTATTCCAGCCCATAGCCCGTTCCGAGCAGGAAAACGTAAGGGCTGCTGGTGACGTTGTCGAAGGCGTGCGGGAATCGTGGATCGCGTTTCTGGACCACTTCCACGACCTTGTCCGGGTCCGTCAGAGTAGCGAACCGCCTGCCCACGAACTTCTGAAACTCATATGGCGCGTAGGCTGCCCAACCAATCAGTCCGATACTGCCCAGAATGACCAAGCCTGCACTGCCCTGCACGAATGCCCGCAGACGATACCCGGGGGGTCTGGCACGCACGCCCATGCCCAGACCGAGGAAAAACACCATGATGCCGATCATCACGCCCTGCCGGCTTCCGACGGCCAAGGTGGTGGCAAGAATCATTGCGGCAATGCCGGGCAGCACAATGCTGGCGAAACGGCGCCCGGCAAAAACGACCGGCAGCACCGCCAGTATGCCAACGCCGAAGGCTCCCACCGCTCCGCGGTACATGCCCATGAAGCCCCTGCCGTAGCCGCCGCTCGTTTTGGATAGACCGAGGTGGCGGATGGTCGTCCATAGGTCCAGATCGATCCCCGTCGCAAACTGCGCCAGGCCACAACACGCAATGAGCCAGAACGCGATGCACTGTACCGCCAGCTCGCTGTCCGCACGCGAATTGTGGCCGGCGCGACGGATGAACGCACTGAATGTGATGTAGTAGCCAATCGCACGGAAGATGCCCAGGCAGATTGGCTTGTACAGCCGGTTTTCCGAGTCGACCAAGTACCCCAGAACGGTGCTGAGCGCCGGCAGGAGAACGACTGTTAGAAAGGCCAGCAGTCGCAACAGCCTCGCCTGCGGGCCAACGGAGGCGCTCCCCCCAAGAAACCGCTGTATGAGCAGCACGATGACGAGCAGATCCCCTGCGTAGATGAAACCGGCGGCGCCGGGACTGACCTGGAACAGAGGAGCGGGGCTTATCAGCACCGCAGCCAACATCGAACTCAAGAGCGGCAGACGGAACAGCAGGACCCCGACAAGCGTGGAAAAGGCAAATATTCCGGCCTGCAGGACGAGGACGCGAATCCAAATCTCCATCAACGACTCCTGGCAATCTAGGCAAGGCAGCGTACCTCGCTGCTACCACGTTGTACACCCCGCCCTTCCAGTGAGCGTGGGAAAGCCTGCGCCACCTGCGAACACTGGGCGACCTCGTCCAATCGCTCTTGAATTGGCTGGGCAGTTCCTGAGTGTTTCCAGCCAATACGCATTGCCACATTATTATTATCGGCAAATGCGAGCGCAGTGTTCAGTAGAAGGAGTTGGCAGCAGGGATTACACTCCTAGCTGCTAAGGTGGCCGCATTCGGTGACACTCCAAACACAGCACGACTTGGATGGTGGCGACGCGGGAGTCGTCGGCCCGGACGCCGAGGCACGCGCTACGCGCGCCCACGATGCTCCGGGTCATGGGTTGGCCAGGAGGTCGGCAATGAAGCTTCTGGTTTGAATCCACCAGGGATCGGCCGCGTTCCATTGCTCGGGGACCGGGGGCGCGTCGGGCGAGGAGTGGACGCCGCCCCAGATCACCACGCCATCGGCCATCTGGCGGATCGTGTCGAGCTGAAGCCGCCAGAACTCGCTGCTGATCTGCTGGCCGATCAGGGGAGTGCCGTTGTGATACTCCATCCAGATGAACGGGATGACGGGCTTGCCGAAGCGCTTGGCCTCAAGGATGTTGCCTTTGGCGTAGTAGACCCATCCGGCAGGGTCGTTGTAGAAGCTGTAGAGAGACGGGAACAGGTAGTCAACCTTGGCGGCCAGGGGCTTGAAGACGTCGTTGGCCGCTTGCCAGATCCGGTACTTCTCGGCAAAGCGGGGGAGGTTAAAGTCGAACCAGCGTTCCCCGCGGTGATCCATGGCCTGCCAGTAACTGACGGGAGTCCAGTAATCGCGGCGCGGGAAGCTGCCGTAGAAGCCGAGTTTGACGTCGGGCCGTTCGGAGCGGATCCAGTTAACGATCTGCGTGTAGATCTGCACCGTGTTCTGAACCCCAGCAGGGGAATCGCGTCGGATGTCCTCGGGGAGGTGCTCGATGTCGATGCAGAGAATCTGATTGAGCTTAGCGGCGCGGCGTGCGACCTGGCGAGTGGCTGCCTCGTTGGGCTTGGTCCAATCGTAGCCGCCGCCGGGTTTGTCGAGGAGGTAGAAGAAGGAGCCGGCGACCACGAGAATTTGCTGAATGTTGAACGCGGCGAAGTCGGGCTCGTTGAGGAAGTAGGTGTCCTCAAAAACCGGAAATAACACGGGCGGGGGCTCCGGTGCGGGCGGGGGCTCCGGTGCGGGCGGAGGCTCCGGTGCGGGCGGAGGCTCCGGCGTGGTCGGAGGCTCCGGCGTGGTCGGAGGCTCCGGCGTGGTCGGAGGCTCCGGCGTGGTCGGAGGCTCCGGCGTGGTCGGAGGCTCCGGCGTGGTCGGAGGCTCC
>JAPLNB010000226.1 GCA_026693085.1 Planctomycetota bacterium
TGTTCGGCCTCCGTTCTCTTATGGGAGCCGTCACAGTAGGGCCAAGTTTGGCTCAGACCGCAGGCGCAGATCCACAGACTGCCGGTTTGCAGCTTGACCTCACTGGGACCAGTGGCATCACAGCGAACGAGGCGAGCCATAGTACGCTCCTGGATTAGCTCATCGGAATTGCAGTGGGTGTGGGCGTGGAGAATCGCGGCGGAGCATGTTATGGGTCGCAGCTTCAGTTGCCACCCACATCCGGCGTAGTCCGATCTGGACCAGGATCGTGTCGTTGCGACTGGCGTCGGATGAGTTGCTGGGGCACCTACCCGGCCTGATTATCTGGCATTCCGGCTGTTCGATGAGTGCCCCAAACCACAGCTTGGACTGCAGCGGCCCGTTCTCGCGGATGAGAGCAACCAGCGTAATAGAAAATCGGCGGTTGGGGCGAAGTCAGAGCCGTTCAGGCTCCCTCCCCTCGGTCCAACCGCCGACATGCATGCAATCGGCCCAAGAATGTCGGCAGATGAAACGTGTCTGCAAGCAACACGCCCAGCCTCAAAGATTGAGCAACGTGCGTCAACCGGCGGGAACGGGCATTTGTCCGCTGCTCTCGAGCGCCATCGGCACCGGGAGTTGCGTTTCGGATGAGGGTTTTGGCCAGACGCCAGAGCGGCCACCGCCAACGGCATGACCCGAACCGCCTTATCGTACTCAGAACGTACGAAATGGCGTCGCATCATAACGGTCTGTTTAGTCCGAATCAGCGTGCCCGCGTTTCCCCCATGTGGTACATTAGGTCATAGGTCCCCGCCGGGGCTACGGCGGAGCGGCACATCTTGTTTACAGCCGACGACGCGAAGATATTTGTCGCTGCTAATATCCGGGCAGGGCCACGGCGTTCGTAGGACTGGGTGTTCAAGTGGGTTGAGCCTCATTTCAGGGCAGGGAGTGGAACATGTTTGGGAAACTCGCTTCGTCGCGAAAGCGCGGTCATTCGACGTTGTCTCTTGGCGGCCGTAGCGAACGATCTCGCTGTCGGGCCGCGCTGGTGGCAGCGGCCGGCCGGGGAAATGTCGCCGAGCCGCTGGAATCGAGGCTTCTGTTGGGCGCGGGTGGTCTGCTTGGCGAAGGAGACCTGTTGGATAGCCCGCAGGCCATCGGGGCAGCGACGTTGCCGAGCGGGAAGGCAGCCGAATACGTGCCGGGGCAGATTCTGGTGAAGATGAAGAAGCCCGCTGTGGTGGCGGCGGCGTATGGGGACGGCGCCCAAGTTGTTGCGGCTCCCGATCCTGCGGCTGTATTGAGCAGTCTCGTGTCGCAGTATGGGGCACAGTCGGTTGAGGCGGTGTTTCCGAAACTGGCGGAGGAGGCAAAGCAGGGCTCAGCGTTGCTGGCGACCGGTGAGCCGAGCGCCGCCGCAGGCGATGCCGAGGAGCCCGGGGCCACACGGGAGGACCTGGGAAGATGGTACCAGGTTGACCTGGCAGCTGGTGCGGATGCGGCGGCAGTCGCCGCTTCGCTGGCGGATGATCCGCGGGTGGAGGCGGCGGAGCCGAACGGTTACTGGCATATTGCCGGCTTCCCCAGCGCCCAAACCGATCCTGGCTACGCTCAGCAATGGCATTTGACTGCAGCACGCGTCCCGGAGACATGGCAGTTACTGGCAGACCATGGCATCAACCCGGGCGGTTCTCGCGACGTGGTCATTGCCGTTATCGATACGGGGGTGGACTACACGCACCAGGACCTCGTCGCCAACATGTGGACGAATCCGAACGAGATCCCCGGCAATGGCGTTGATGACGACCATAACGGCTTCGTCGACGACATCCACGGGGCCAGCGTGGCCTACGATCCGCCCGATCACTCGGGCGATCCTGTGGACATGAATGGCCACGGAACACATGTCGCCGGTATCGCGGCCGCCACAGCCTTCAACCTGAAAGGTGGAGCAGGCGTCGCGTTCAATGCGCAGATCATGGCCGTGCGCGCAGCCCAACCCAACGGTGTACTGACCTATACGGACGTCTCCGAGGGGGTGATGTACGCTGTCAACAACGGTGCGGATGTGATCAACATGAGCTTCGCTGGGATGACGCCGTCGCAACTGATGGAAGATGCCTTGGCGGTGGCATTCAACCAGGCAGTGTTGGTGGCGGCCGCCGGCAACGGTCTGTATGGGGGTTGGATCACGTTTGCTGCCGACGAGCGACCGTTCTATCCAGCAGCTTGGCCGTGGGTCCTGGGCGTGATGGCCTCGGACCGGAACAACAAGCTGGCCGAGTTCACCAACTACGATGACTATCCGGGTACCGATTTGGAGTACGAGGTCGCGGCACCCGGGGTGGATATCTACAGCACGATTCCCGGCAACAAATATGCGGCCTGGAGCGGAACCTCGATGGCAACGCCGGTCGTCTCGGGCATTGCCGCCCTCTTGCGGTCCTATTACTCGGACCGCGCCATGTACAGCAGCCGTTACATCATGGGCCAGATTCAGTCGACGACGAGTGGCTTCAAAGGCAATAAGCCGAAGGAACCGGCACCTGTGGTTGATCCCGTTCGTGCGATTACAGTACCCGTGAAGCCAAACGTCTGGGTGATCAAGGATTGGCTGTTCGATCCCAAGACGCAGGCCGACGTCAACAACGAGGATGGCGACATCGATGCCGGAGAGACGATCCAGTTGGGGCTGCAGATCATGAATTACCAGGGTGCCGCCCGCGTGATCACCGCCACGCTGAGCAGTGCCGATCCATATGTGTCCATCGTCACGGCATCCACGAGTTTCGGCAACCTTGGTCCACTCGGTACAACGGATAACGGATTCACGTATGCTTCCGATGGAAAACTCATCCGGATCGACCGGCCCCTGGCTTTCGCCGTGAAACCGTCATGTCCCAATGGGTATGTCATCGATCTCACCGTAAGGTTGGACTATCGAAGCGCCGATCTGAACGATCCGGGGCTCTATAGCTCGGGCAAGCAGGTCAGCTACGTGGTCCGGCGTGGACGCACACTGCCCAAGATCATCTCACAGGACATGACGCTGACGTCAAGCGATCTGTGGGTGGTCACGGGTCCCGTCCTGATCCAAACGGGTGTCACGGTCACGGTTCAGCCCGGCACATACGTGCAGTTCGGAGGACTAAGTGCAGACCCGTACAATCCAGGTCTTCAGGACGGAAGTCTGGTTGTACGAGGCAGACTGGTTATTGAGGGTTCTGCCCAAGACCCAGTGCGGCTATTTCCCTTCGAACAGATCAACACACAAGCATCGACCATTGGAGTTTCGTCGGGCGGCTATGGGTCGATGCGCTACGCCTGGGTGACCGATGCGGTGGTTGCTGGGTTCGCGACGATCGATCACTGTTATTTCGACCGGCTTAGTGGCAATCCCCAGATTTCGGCCGCTTTCATCAGCAATACGATCTTTCACAAGATGGGCGGCAGCACCATCTCCGGGCGCTTAGATACCTGTCTGTTCGATGCCGCAACAGTGGCCCCGACCACCCGCGACTTATCTCGATGCGTTTTTCTGCAGGATAATGAAAGCGACCATGCTCTCACCATGGGACTGCGCGAGACCTTCGAGGTTTCCTCAGTTCACCTCGACGCGAGCAGCAGGCAGGGGAGGTATGAATCATTTGTGGTCGCGTTCAACAGCGGAGGCCAGACCTACGCGGTCCTTTACTTCGATGGCCAGGATTTCCGGGAGACGGCCCTGTTCGTTGCAGAAGCCATCGCGTCGTATTTTGGGGGCCACGTCGCCAGCATCGCCAGTTCAAGTGAACAAGCCTTACTCACGTCAAATTGGCCATACAACGGCGTGATCGGCCTGACCGATAAGGGGCATCCCGGAACCTACACTTGGCTGGACGGGACCCCCCTTGCTTACACCAATTGGAGTACGGGGCAACCTGTGCCTCCGGAAACCGCGGAGCCCTTTGCGGCGACGATGGGAATCGAGAACTGGCGGAACTCGAACGTTGGCGAACCCGTGGATTTCTGGATAAAGATACCGGGCACGCTTACGAGAGCGGATTTGAACAACGCCATGTGGAGCGGGGACGTTCTGCCGTATGTCCTCAGCAGGCTTGAGGGGCAGTATTACCACAATGCGTTCCTGAGTAAGCTCTGGGATCTGGATATCTCGCATTGGATGCGGCTTTACGGCGAGCCACCGAGCCC
Organism: Planctomycetota bacterium; assembly: GCA_026693085.1. GTDB lineage: Bacteria > Planctomycetota > Phycisphaerae > Tepidisphaerales > Tepidisphaeraceae > JAPLNB01. The sequence goes on from JAPLNB010000226.1 coordinate 4,177, forward strand.
GGGCTCCGACAAGACGGACGCCTACTCCATTCTGACCGGCTGCTGGTTTGGCACCACCTCGCGAACGATCATCGATCACGCCATTTTCGATTACCAGGACGATTTCTCATCCGGTCAGGTTAAGTACGAGCCGCTCCCGGATGACGCGCCCTCCGACACCTATCCATTTGTCGAGTCGGTCATCATCGACGATAAGGATGCTCTCTCGTCGCCAACCATCGGCGCAGGTTCTGTAACGATCGCGGTCACCTTCAACCGTGACATGAACACCGCCATCCAACCCTTTGTGACGTTCGGCCCCGCAGCGCCTTACACCGACTTTCGTGTGGCACCAATTGGTGCGGGCTGGGTCAATCCGAGAACCTGGAAGGGGACCTACAACGTCAGCGCCTGGACCGGGGAGGGATATCACCTCATGCGAATCTCCGGCGCAGTCGCCGCCTCGGACCCGTGGCTCGTCTCTGGCTATGACGTGGGCCGCTACCGTTTCCAGGTCAAGACCATGGGCGTCTCGGCGATGACGCTGCAGGCTTCTGGCCAGGAAGGAGCTGTCAGGCTTTCATGGCAGCAGGATGATTACCAGTTGCTAGCCGGGTATAACCTGTATCGGACCTCCAGCATCAACGGGGTGTACAAGCGCATCAACAAGACCATCATCCTGTCTGGCGACGAGGGGTTCGTGGACACTGACGTGCAGCCAGCGGTTCCGCAATACTACAAATTCACCGTGGTCACGACCGACTTGAACGAGTCCGGGTTCTCGAACGTGGCCTCCGCGGCGTCCTTGGACACGATCCCGCCTGCCATTGCGCATGTGCCTGTTGTGACTGCTGCTCCAGCCTTTGCCTTGCGACTGGAAGCGACGGCCACCGACAACGTAGCAGTGCAGAGCGTGACTCTTCATTATCGTACGGCCGGCAGCGTCGAACTGTATGCGGTACTGCCAATGTTCAGACTGGCCGGTGATACATGGATCGCAACAATCCCGGGCTCGGCCATCCAGCCGCCGGGCGTCGAGTACTACATCACTGCGACCGATGGAATCAGCGAGGTCTTCAACGGGACGCCCGTTGCCCCGCACTCGGTTGTGGTCCAGAACACCCCGACCCTGTCGTCCGTGTCTCCTGGTCAGGGTTCCATTGACGGGGGAACACCAGTGACACTGGGCGGGACGATGTTCCAGCAGGGAGCCCAGGTCCTGTTTGGGGCCATGCCAGCAAGCGATGTGGTCGTGCTCAGCTCGACGCAGATCACCTGCACGATCCCCCCGCATTTCCCCGCTCAGGTTGACGTGACCGTCATCAACCCCGACTCATCCCAGGCGACACTGCTCAACGGCTTCCGGTTCCGCGACGAAGGCGTCATCCTGTCTCTCCCGGCAATCACGGCCGACCGGGGCGCGATTGTCGATATCCCGCTCTCGCTGGCCAACGTCAGCGGCCTGCGGGCGGCCGACATCACCATCGGTTACGACGCCGCGGTCCTGGCGGCCCGCGAGGCCCGCGTTGGGCCCTTGGCAAGCGGATTCTCGCTCGCGCCTAACCTCTCCACTCCCGGCACGGTGAGGCTATCTATGGCCAGCGCGACCGCCGTGAGCGGCAGTGGCGCACTGGTTTACCTGACGTTCGAAGTGATCGGTCCTCCGACTTCCACAACCGGCCTTTCCTTCGGAACGGCTCTGCTGAACGATGGCGCGATATCCTGCCAGATCAGTCCGGGCACATTCACCGTCAAGGGTCTGTTCACCCTCTCCGGCAAGGTCTCGTACTATGCCGACGGCAAGCCGGTGCCGGGCACACAACTGAGCCTCGTGGGCGCCGGCGTGCATCAGGCTACATCGTCTTCGGATGGCACGTACCTGATCCCCTCCGTCCAGACGGGCGCCTATACGCTGACCCCCAGCAAGGCCAACGATGTCGTCGAGATCACGGCCTATGACGCGTCGCTCGTGTTGCAATACGCCGCGGGCCTGCTCAGCCTGTCGGACCAGCAGAAACTGGCGGCCGATGTCAATCGCAATGGCCTGATCACATCGATGGATGCGTCGTACATATTGGAGCAATCGGTGGGTCTGCTAACCGTGCCGTTCCAAGGAGCGGGGAAGGTCTGGGACTTTACGCCCGCCAACCGTGGCTACAGCTTGTTGAATGGCGATCTCAGCGGTCAGGATTTCACCGCCATCCTGATCGGCGATGTGTCCGGCAACTGGCAGCGCAGTGGGACAGGAATGGCGAGGCTTGCGGCGGCGAGCAGCGGATCGGCGAGCCTGTCGCTCGGCACGGTCGAGGCGGCGCCGAGCGAGACCGTTGCCGTGCCGGTGAGCATTGATCCCGGCTCCAGTGAAATCCGGGCCGCCGACCTGGTCGTGACCTACGACCCGTCGCAGCTCTCGCTGATTGGCGTGGAAGCGGGGTCGGCGGCCGCGAACTCGATGTATGCGTTCAACACGGCGGAACCCGGGGTCATCCGCGCCGGATTTGCCAAGGCCACTTCGTTCGCGCAGGGTGGGACGCTTATGCGAATTCAGTTCCAAGTTGTCGGTGACCTGGAGACCCCCACCAGCATCGATTTCCAGGCCGCCCGACTGAACGAAGGAGGCGTAACTGCCGACTTGGAGAGCGGCATGGTGCGGGACTACCCCATGATCGATGTCGGCGCCGGACAAGTATTCGAAGTGGCTGCATCCAGGCGATTGAAGTCGCTCAGCATCGCCGACGGCGGCCGAGTGAACCTCACGCCCGGCGGTGAGAAGCTCGTGCTTGTCCGATCGTTGGCAATATCGCCCGGCGGACTGTTGGACCTGGCAGATAACGACATGATCGTCGCGAACGGCGATCCTGCGGTCATCGGGGCCTGGATCAAGTCGGGGCAACTGATCGGAAAAGGCGAAAAGTACACGACCCTGGCCGCCGTCGTGAACGACAAGGGAGACGCGAAGACCCGCATCAAGGATACATTTGGCGGCCAGGATGTGGGCTTGAGTGATGTGCTGATCAAGTACAGTTGCGACGGCGATGCGAATCTGGATGGAGTGGTCAATGCCGATGACTATTTCCAGATCGACTCCGGCTTCATCAGCCGGAAGAAAGGTTACTACAACGGGGATTTCAATTACGATGACGTGGTGAACGCCGACGATTACTTCCTGATCGATTCGGCGTATATTGGCCAGAGCGGCCCCCTGGCTACATCGAAGCCTGATTCATCGGCGGTGTCGGCAGATGTGGTAGTCCAACCGAAAACAAAGAAGGCTGAGCCGGACGGCATTCTATCCCAGTTGTTCTCGACCGGGCCGATGCTGTAGCAGTCGTGTTCACTCGACCTTGAGATCGCGGAGATAATCGTCGAGGTCCTTGGAGGCTTGGCTGGCTTGTCTTGGGGTGGATGGCTGCGTGGCGGGGTCGGTGCCGGACTGTTGGAGGTTGCGAGGCGCCTCATCGGCGCGGCGCTTCAGTGTGGCGGCCTTCGCCAGGGCGTCGCGCACAGGTTGCGAAAGCGACCTGTTCTGGGAATACGAAAGGAGCAGTTCGGGATCGGCCGTGCGCAAATCGACCGGCTCGATTTCGCTGGCCTGTTCAACAACGGTGAGGATGGTCCGTTTGCCGGCGGGGGCGGTTGTTTCGAATCGATAGAGCGACTCGGTCGTTTCGGAGGGCCCAGAAGGTTCCAGCAGCACATAGCCGCGGCGGATAGGGTGTTCGACCATCAGCTTGCGGTCGGTGCGATCCTGGTTGTCAGCGACGTAGTACCTCGTGTAGAGATGCCGGCGGGTGAGGCTGAGGGTTGCATCCTGAATGCGCCCGGCGACGAGATCCGTGGTGTGGGTGAGGTGAGTGGAGTCGATCAGCACGGGCAGATCGATGCTCCAGGTGATCACCGCGGACCGGCCGGGAGGCAGATTCTCAAGAGTCGCATCGCCAGCAAAATGGACGTTGTCCAGGACGGCCAAAAAACCCTGGAGCAGGTAGCGGGCCGTGGAATTGCGAAGACGCGCGCCGAGGAGGGGATTGGCTCGGAATTTCTTCTCATTGTAGACGGTGACGGGTTCGAGCGATGCGGGATCTTCCGCGATGAGCAGCGTTGCCGTGCTGTGGCGAGGGATGCTGACCGATTGGGCGGCGTAGCAGAAGGCTCTGGATGAATCGATAGTGGCCAGCGGCTCGGGATTGCGGCTCGGCGGAGGCGCGGGAGGTGCTGCATCCGGCTTCGTGGCATTCGATGATTCTGAATCAAGCGCCTGCCGCGAGGGAATGGTCTTTGGCCATTGCAGCGGTTCAGCGAGAGTGACCCCCGGCCCGCGAGCCACTCGATCCGCCGACGCCGAGTCGCTCAGTGAATCGGAATCCCCGACCATCGGCCGGCCACACATCAGGTTGAGCTGGACCCGGGTCCAATCGTAGTCGGTGTCATTGGTGATGGTGGCCCAAAGTTGGAGTCGCGGAGCCTGCGAGAGGACCAGGCGATAGGAAGGCTTCCACGCAGTCGAATCGATGGTATAGGCAATGCGGACCGGCTGATTCAACTTGGTCTGAAGGGGAATTGTGATTGTCTTGCGGTCATCGTCAGTCGCTTGCCAGGGTGTTTCCAATGCGCGGGTGAGTTCCTGGCGAAGGCGGGGATCGATCAGTTCCACGCGCTGAACGGTGTCGAGCGGCACCGCCCGGATGGAGCCGGCTGCGAGAATGTTGAGGAAATGGGCCTCGACGCGCTTATCGCCGGTGGTCTGCTCCTTCTTTTCGAGGCTGATGATGGTCGCATCGATGGTTTCGCGGGCGCAGATCAGGCGCACGGAGCCACCGCGGAGTTGTTCGAGAAGCGCGGGGAAGGCCGTATTGTTGCTCAACTCGATGCGCCGGGTCTGTGTGGTTTGGGAGGAGGCTTTGTCGAGCGGCTGAATGATTGCGGCCGGCTGTTGGTCCTCGCCAACCTGCACGGTGATGCGTTTCATGGCCGAATCGAGTTGACTGCTCTTGAGCCGAAGCTCGAATGCGCTGCCGGGGTTAGCCAAGCCGCGATGCTCGACATATGCGACGCCGCTGGGATAGAGCCAGACGGCGGCGACGGGCACGTCGGCCTGACCGACAGCGGACGGCGTCGAGCCGCGGGGCGGCTCGCTTGCAGTGTTCCTGCAGCCGGCTGTGGCCGCTCCGAGAAGCATCAGGATCGTGATCCATCGCATATCAGACTCCTTCATCTTCCAGATCAGGGTCAGCAACACCGTCTTGGTTCGAGTCTTCGGTTGGCCGTGTTGTGGGGGTATCGTATGGGGACCGCGATTCGGTGGACAGACTCTGCGGGAGCGACGGGGGAGTTGGCGGGAGGGCCTGGCCCGTCAGAGCGGCTTTCATGATCTCGAAAACCGACGTGTTATCGACGTACTTGCCGCGAACCGGGTCGGTGCCGACGACGCGCAAGGCAAAAAGTCCGGCGGCGGGCCCGCGGGCATGAAGCGGGACGAGACTGGTGGAATGGCCCTTGGCGTTGAACCACGTTCCCGGCGTCTTCCCGCGGCCATGGTTGTTGAGCGGCTCAAACGGGATGGTGTCGGAATTGACTCCCCAAACGAGGCCCGTTTCATGGTCGGCCGTGATGATGACTAGGGTTTCATCCCAACTGCTGTGGGAGCGCACCCAATCGATTGCGGCCTGGATGCTGTTGTTGAGATCAATCTGTTCCTCAACGAGCCGCCCGGGCTGGCCGACGACGGCCGCCCAATCGACCGCGCCGCCTTCGACCATGAGGTAGAAGCCCGACTGACCGTGGCCAAGCAAATTGAGCGCGCCCCGGGTCATCGTGGCCAGTGTTGGGACGGTGTCGTTCGGCGGATCGCCGAACGCCGGGGCGACGCGGATGTCGGCCGCATCCACAATGCCGTCGCGGTTCCAATCGCGACTCTGACGCTGTTGCTGGAGCGTCAGCATGACGCGGGGAATGCCCAGGACCCGCCCGGGCGTCGGGCCGGAGCATCGCGACTGAAAATCGGCTTTGGTCTGGATGAGCTTCCAGCCGCGCGGGTGGGAGCCGGAACAGAGTTGTTGCCAGGTGGACCAGCCGCCGACGACGTCATACGCCTTTTCCTCGGTCGGCTGGTGGGGAGCGCCGTTGCGGTCGTATTCGGGATGGCTGGCTCCCATGATCAGGTCGAGCGTGCCGCTGGAGAGCATCTCATTAGCGATCTCGCGGCGGCTGGATCGCCAACTGTTGTGAGCGCCGCTGAGCGTTGCGGGCGTGGCGTCGGTCCACTCGACGCTGGTGACGACGCCGGTGCGTAGACCGGCGGCCTTGGCCAATTCCGCGATGCTCTGGAGGTGAACGGCAGGGGACGAATAAGTCGGGCCGTCGGCATAGTTGATCCGGCCGGTGTGGGTCTTATAGCCAGTCGCCAAAGAAGTGCCAGCGGCGGCCGAGTCGGTGAAGCCCTGCTGGAGTGCGGAATAGCCCTTGAGCCGAATGGTGGGAAAAAGCGTGGAGGTGTAGGGGATATCAAGCTGTCTGTCCCACGCCGTGGCCGGATCATAGCCGTTTGAATCACCAATGCGGACAGAGGAGTAATAGTAGCTTAAAGGGGACGTCCGGCAGGCGTATTTGACCCATTCAGGTTGGTCGTAAGGTTGAGCGCCGGGCCGGCCATGCTGATAGAGCGACGCGGCAAGGAACGCATTGGACCCGCCGCCGTCGCTGACGAAGATGATGATGTTCCTGGCCTTGGCGGCGAGGGCGACTTGGGAAGCGCACAACGCCAGGAGCATCGCGGAACAGACATTACGTCGGCAACTGCTCATGAGCGGAAATCCAGTCAAATGCGACCTTAATGGTGGCACATCCTAACGGGAGGGCCTTGACTGTGAAACCGCGCCGACAGCCTCTTGTCCTTCGTGTTATTGGCCGTATCACCTGGCTCTGCAGTGATTGCTGCATTTGCTGCGTGGACGGGTAGCGCCCGCGTAGCCATTCTGCCGCGCCGGCGGGCGGCAGAATGGCCCGTGATGCGGAGCGGCGCTGCTCCGTGGGCTGGCTGGACAGGGTGGCCAGCTTGCGGCGAACCTGCCGGGCCGCTCACGACCGGCCCGCGAGCCGAGGTGCCGACGGTACCGCTACTACGGAAGAAGGGTGGCCATCGACCACCGAAAAGGCTACTACAACGGCGACTTCAACTACGACGGCGTGGTGAACGCCGACGATTACTTCCTGATCGACAGTGCCTTCATCGGCCAGAGCGAGCCGTTGGCTGCGTCGAAGCCTGATTCGACGGCTTCGGCGGACGTGGCAGTCCAACAGAAGGCCAGACAGGCCGAGCTGGACGGCATCCTGAGCCAGTTGTTCTCGACTGAGCCGGTGCTGTAGGTGCCCCGCGGTGACGGTGAATCGAGCGTCACCAGCGTTGTCGCAGCCCGGCTGCGATGTGGGTTCTCGCGGACCCGAGTTTTCACCGCGGGCTCCAGGCCGGTCAGTGCATGGCATTGCACCATTCGCGTCAGGTAAGCGCTCGCTTCCCTGGGTGGTATACCAAGTGGACATCTTTTATGAGGAACTAACCATGAAGCCGATCGCACGACGCGCATTTCTGAAGCACGCTGCCGGCAGTGCCGCCGCATTGGCCGCCTGGCAGATCGTTCCGCGCCATGTTCTGGGCCAGGGGCAGACTCCGCCCAGCGAGAAGATCAACATCGCCGGGATCGGGATCGGGGGGCAGGGTGGAAGCGACATCCGACAGTTGGCCAGCGAGAACATCGTGGCCCTATGCGATGTGGACCAGAGGCGAGCCGCAGGACTGCTCAAGACTTTCCCCCAGGCCAAGCCATACCAGGACTATCGCAAGATGTTGGATGAGATGAAAGAGATCGACGCCGTGGTCGTGGGCACTCCAGACCACATGCACGCCTTCGCCTCGATGGAGGCGATCCGCCGCGGCAAGCACGTATACTGCGAGAAACCACTGACGCACTCGGTATGGGAGGCCCGCCAGGTCGCCGCCGCCGCGCGCGACAAGAAGCTGGCCACCCAGATGGGCAATCAGGGTCAGGCGAGCACCGAGACGCGGTTGCTGTGCGAGTATGTCTGGTCGGGGATCATCGGGCCGGTCCACGAGGCGCATATCTGGACCGACCGCCCCTCGCAGGGGCTGTTCAACGAGTACTGGCCATAGGGTGTGGGACGTCCCAAGGATACGCCTCCCGTTCCGTCTGGGATGGATTGGGATCTGTGGATTGGGCCGGCGCCCATGCGGCCGTACCATCCGGCGTACCACCCCTTCAAATGGCGGGGCTGGTGGGATTTCGGGACTGGGGCGTTGGGCGACATCGGGTGCCACGCGATGGACCCGGTCTTCCGCGCGCTGAAGCTGGGCCATCCGGTCTGGGTGCAGGGATCGTCCACGCGCGTGAACACCGAAACCTATCCGCTGGGGTCGATGGTCACCTACTTCTTTCCCGCGCGCAATGCCGAGCCGCAGGCTACCAACACTTTCACCATGGGCCTGAGCGGCATGCAAGCCGGAGGAGTGGAGATGCCGCCGGTCAAGCTGACTTGGTACGATGGCGGACTGCGCCCGCCTCGGCCGGAGGGGCTGCCTGAGGACGTCGTCATGGGAGATAACGGGCGGCTGCTGGTTGGCGAGAAAGGGTTCATCCTGGGCAACCACATTTATCCTGAATCACTGCGCGGCGGCCTCACGGGCAAGCCGCAGTTCATCCGGACATCGCCGGGGCACTACCGCGAATTCATCGAGGCGTGCAAGGGCAAGGGCGCGGCCGGTTCGAATTTCGATTGGGCCGGTCCATTGGCCGAAGTGGTGCTGCTCGGAAATGTTGCACTGCGGACACAGTTGCGTGAGCCGCTGACCAAGCACAAGCTGATATGGGACCCGGTGGCGTGCAAGATTACAAACGTGGCGGAGGCCAATCAGTTTCTGCGGCGTGAGTATCGGCAAGGGTGGACGCTGTAGGAGGCGCGACTGCGGCTCGGCTGGATGGGCGGCTTCCGGCAGACGAGGCCTGTGTCAGATCTGTCGCTGATGATCAGCGAATCACGAACGGTGCTGACTCTGTCGAAGCGGAGAAGATGAAGCTGGCGGGCCAAGGGACTTTGAAATTCCGTATTGTGCCGGAACTCGAATGAACAGCGGGAGCCGCCAGCGGCGAATGAACCAGCTGGCCAAAGCCATGAGCAGCAGATACCAGAGCTGGAGAATCATGGCGGGGACTGCAGCGTTCCACGGTGCTGGACACAGGGCAAGACCACCTCGGCCGATGGGCCTCGTCGACGATGCACGGGACTCCGGGAAACGGCGCGCATGTCGCCGATGCGTAGAGTCCGCATGCTCGCTTCTGCCGGTGTGCCGGCTCTGCGCCCGTCAGGGAAGCGGCTTTGCAGATGCGATGGACAGCATCAGATTGGCCTGGGCCAGCTTGTTCAGGTTGCTGACAAGCTCTGCGTAGTTGTCGCCCAGCACTTGTGGGTTAGCGACTATCACACGCGCAATGCCGTTTCCCTTGGCCTCGCGGCACATCCTGTCAAAGTCGTCAAACTTGCCGGGGTTGCTGGGAATGTCTGGACTGACCATGCGATGATTATACCCCAGAGTCATGGGTATTGACCGAATTCCGCGAAGGCCGATGAGGGGATCTTGTACGTGAAGCGCATGTTCTGGCGCTGGTCACAAATCGCTTGGGCGGACCAAGACTCGCCGCCGATCCCACTGCACTGTAGAATCTAGGTTCATGCGCCAGATCAGCCGAAAACTCGCGGCCCGGTTCCAGGCCAGTGGCAAGTATCGCAAGCCGATCCGGGAACAGGCCAAGCAGATGCGCGAGTCAGCCCGGATTCCTCGGGACGTGATGGCCATCGACCAGTTGGTGAAGCAGGGCTTGGATCCGCTCCATGCGGCCTACGCCTCGGTCCAGAACTTCGTCTCCTTCTTCGCCGAGTCAGTCTCGGTCTTTGATGAGTTCGAGATTTACTCCAAAGTCATCGGCGCTGCCCTGGAGGAGTACATGCCGGATGGGCCGCCCATGAGCCCGCTGACCAACAGTTACTTCAGCACATGGGCGTTCTTCGATTTCCGCTTCGGGCCGGACCTTGAGACCATTGGCACGTGCCTGCTGGATACCGGCAGGGACTTGGGCATGGACGAGGGTATGCTCGCCGTCACGCGGCTCTTCCAGGATACCCGCATGGGCATCTACGAACATGTCGGCATCAAAGACGGCCAGGTGGAGTTAAGGGAGCTGCTCGCAGACACGGTGTTCGACTGCCATGTGCCGGCCGGCTATCTCGGCAAGAAGGGCGAACTCTGGTGCGTACGGCTCTGTCCGCCGATTCTGGATCTGCTTGACTACCACGTGGCAGTGACCACGCCTTATGTATTGCTCAACGCCAGCAGGGCTGACTGGATCGCCTACCTGAACAAGAACATCCTGGGAGTGGCCGATCTCCGGCAGGCATTGCACGAGTTCCTGAAGTACGGGCCAAGCTTGCACCACTGGAACGAGTTCATCTTCCAGGGCTATCACCACCACCAGCACGACGTCATTTATCTGGCCGGCCTGCCGGACGTGAAGTCCAGCCTGCCCCACGCCAGTCGGCGGAGAGAGCCATGAGATTGTCTGAACCGACGACCGCTTACCAACTCAAGGTTACGTTCAAAGACATCAAGCCGCCGATCTGGCGACGTTTGCTTGTGTCCGATTGCACGATGGGCGAGCTGCATCAGATCATCCAAGTGGCAATGGGTTGGGAGAACTACCACCTTTATGCCTTCAGGATCGATGGGCGGGAATTCACGCATCCGGACATGGACGACGGAGAATTGGAGATGGAGGATGCGGCCTCGACGATGCTCGGCGACGTGATCGCCAGGGAGAAGCAGAAGTTCGTCTATCAGTACGATTTCGGCGATGACTGGCGGCACGAGATGCTGGTTGAAAAGATCGTGGGATCGGAGCCGGGCGAGGTCGCCGCCACACCAGGTTCTGAGCATGCAGACACCGCCGCACCGTCTCGGCACTGACCTTCACAGCAGGTCTGTCGTACAACACCAGAGCCAGGGTTGCACAACACCAGCGGCTGCGAAAGTAGCCAAAGTCGCCGGGCGTGAGGGTCTTGATCCACCCGATCAGCACCAGCGCCCAGCCGACCAACAGTGTTGCGGTTCGCCCGCGATTCTCCTCCAGTAGGTCAACGTCACCGATCGCTATACCGCCAAGAGCAAGCCGACCGCGGCGGCGGGGGTGGCGGTGGGTACCCCGTAAGACCCCCGGCGGACCCCCGGCGGACCCCCGTAGAACCCCACGTGGGCCCCTCTTTTCCCACCCTTTTTCCACCCTGGTATTTTTGGGGGGCCTTTGGAGTGGCCGGGGCTTATGGGGGATTTTTGATTTCTAGTTTTCGATTTTCGATTGGGGGAAATGGGTTCGTTTTGTCGGAGTGGTTGGCAGGGGTTGGTTGCCAGTTGCCAGCACGGGACGGAGGGGGAAATGGGTTCGTTTTGTAGAAATGGAGGGGCGGAGGGAGAGGAGGCTGGCGGGAGGGCCAGGGGCGAGGCGGGGGTGGAAGGGCGGAGGGCGAAGTTGGACGAAGCGGTATCCATGTAGACTACTACGGATTAGTTAGGGGTTTGTTCACGGGAAATGGCGGAATTTTGGGATTTTGGTGGTGGGCGGGGGGCGGGTGGGGTACGTTTGTTCGTAGCTATCCCCTCGGCGATACGTCCCAAACGGGTTTGGCTGCGCGATGAGGGGGAATAGCAGCGTTGGGTTGATCTAAACAGTCCCGTGGCGACGGCATCTTCGGCATTCACATCGGGTCATTGTCGCCTGGATGGGAAGGAGCAGCACATGTCTCTTGGGAATCTGCTGGCATATCTGAAGACGAGCTATGGCAGTCGCAGCGAGCGAGTCCGGGGTCGAGTTGCGGTTGCCAGGGCCGTCATGGCGGCGTTGCCTCGGTGCAGTGCCGAGGCGTTGGAGTCGCCGGTGCTGCTGTCGGATGCAGCACCCACCATCGACTTGTTCAATGCATCCCCGGCGGTGTTTGTCGAAAACCAGGGTGAGTGGACAGACGCGGCAACGGTGCTGTCGCTGCAGAGTTCGCGTGCTGAAGTCCCGTGCACGCCTCGCGGGTCGGTATTGCAGGGCTCCGTATCAGACGCGCCAGAGACGGGTCCACTCGATGCCCCAGTGGGTGTCCAAGTCGAAAGGTGCGTGGTCGACGCACCCGGTGATTTCGCTGCGGAACAACGCTCGGCGGCAAGCATGCTCTACGCGATCGACGTCGGCCGGCTCAGTCCGATCGTAGATCCAGATCGGCAGACCCTGGCCGTGGCGAAGATGCTCGTCCACTACGTAAAGGGTTCCAGCCCTACGCTCGACGAGATGTCGCAGGCGTGGAACCAGTACTTCGGCATTCCGGGCAGCGTGGAACAGCCGCCGGCTCAGTATCTCGATCGTCTCGTGAAAGCGTGCGGGGTGCCGGTTGGTTGGTTGGATCCCGTAAACCCCGATTCGGTCTGGCTGGCGATCATCACTGGGTGTCGAGGCAAGCTCCCTGTTGCGCTGATCACCGGCACCCGGCAGCTTATCGTGACAGCATGCGATACGGGCGGCAGCACGCGGGCTCTGCAGATCGTCGATCCGAGCCAGTCAGCCTCGTATCCGGCAACGCTGGACGGCTTGATGCTCGGCGGTCTGCCGGGCGGAAGCGAGATTGTATCACGCGTCACGTTGCTCCCGAGTTTGGTGGAGTTCCAAAGCAATGCATACGGGACACTGCGTTACGATCTTTACGCGAACTCTCTCACCGGAAGCCAACTGCCCGGCGACCCCGCTGCTGTGGCCGCACTTGTAGCCGCTGCCCCATACGTTATGCCGGATCAGCAGGTCATTCTGCTCAGTCAGGTGCATGGGACTACGGGCGCGCAATACGGAACGGCGATCACGTCCCGCGGCCTTCCAGACACGAAAGTCCAATATCTCCTGACGGATCGCTATGACGCTATCAATAACCGCGAACAATACGAATTCCCGGTGCTTCCTGCTGCTCTAAACGGCCTACTAGATATGCCGCGGATGGGACAGCTTGTGGACAACTACAGCCTCGCATTCCGCACTCAAGCCGGCTTCGGCGCCCCCGCCTCCCCGTACCGGCTCTCTGTGCAAGAAGCCCAGAAGGCCGATGCGACCTACAACTGGTTCGCCATCTACCACCCAATCCCGGACCGCGTGCTTGGGTTCACCGAAGCCCTCCGAAAGATGGTAACGCTTTCGGGAACGACATTCTGCGCTCGGGATCCGAGTATGCTAACGCCCTCCTTGCAGGTTCTACAGATCGTTGCTGATACAATAGCCGAAAAGGTTGGACGTTATATCAACCCCGCTACCGGCGCCTTTCTCGAGGGTTTGACTGACCGTGTATACCAGAAGGCGTTCGAAGCCGCAAAAGGCGCCGGCTTCGATGATGTGCTAGCGGCTGTCGTGGGCTTCGACGCTTCGCAAACGTATGCAAAACTGCGGGATTTTCAGAAAAGATACGAAGCCGCCGGCGCGGTTTTCAAGGCTGCAAACGCCGGAGTGTCTGGGATGCTCACGCGAGCTATCGCCGCATCAATTCCAATATGCTACATCGACGAAGCCAGCGACGAGCTGCGCGCTGTTTTGGGCAGCGGGGTTCTCGGCAACACCGGGGACGACCAGATGCTTCGGGAGGCGATGACACGCGTGCTCAGTGAGGCCGACGGTACGGCGAGCACATTCTGGTCTCAACTGTCGCAGTCGATCGATAGCGGTGAATTCCTTCTTGAGATTGCTCATCCGCTGGTCGAGCTTGCGCTGAAATTTGTCATCAGCAAAATTACGGCCTGGAGCGTTCCGCTCGTTGGGCAAGCTATCGCCGCGGTGGAATTGGGATTCGAATTAGGCGACCTCCTGACCAACAACAGTGAAGTCGCCGAAAAGGCTGTCACCGCTAAATACCTCAAAGACATCGAGGCGGTGCTGCACCGCGTTGCATACGACGCCGACAACTCGCTGCATCATCAAATGTCGCAGGGCGTGACAGCTGGCAGCGTCTCTGAAACGCTGTGCGGGCAATACAAGGCAGCAGCCCATCTAACGCTCCTCGCCGAGGCCTCATATTACCGCTCCATGGCGGATGCTCTGAACGCCGAAACCGGACTCGTAGCAGCGGCTCAAGAAGTGCTCCTTGGCCGCGATCCTCGCGTCGTGGCCAAGCAGTACCTCGACGACGCTACGAGCGGCGCCCGCGCCGCGGATCAGTGGGAGAAGCCTTCGGTCGTCTCGGGCATCAAGGGTCGGACGCTGGTGTTGGTTTGGGGTGACAACACGCCACATACCGCTGTCCAAACCGGACAGCAGATCGCCGCCTGCGTCATGAAGAACATGAGTGGGCAGGCGCAGACGTCTTGGCGAAGCCAGGAGACTGGGAGCATCGAGGTGCAGCTTCGCGACCTGCTCGGACGGCCGATTACCGGAGCCTCCGTGCAGTACATCGTCCGGTCGAAGAATACAGGCGTGTCTCTTCCCGGTTATCCGAAGCCCTGCGTAGAGGAGCCTGGGGGATCGGGCAACTATCGGGATGCGTCGTTTGTCGCGCCGATGAATGTCCAGATTGCAACCGAGAGCTACGTCCTAGAGGTGACGGCCAGACCGGCTGCCGCTGAGCCGCTGTCCACTAAACTCGATTTTCAGGTGAATTCCCGTCTCCCCGGGCACGATGTCGCTCTGATCGATGCATTCTGGAAATCTCCCGTCATTGGCGACGACCGTGTTCAGATTGCCTGCGGTGCGCCCCTGACGGTAGAGCTGAGGGTCGAAAATAAGGGCACCTACCTGGAGAGCAAGGTGACGCTCTGGCTGGAGATTCTGGACGACCATGGGAGCCTGGTTTCTAGCAACGAAACGGACCTCACGGATCTGCACGCTGGCGAGAAGGCCAATCAAGGCGCGCCTTTGCTCAGTGCGCCCGCCGTGGACGGATTCTACACGGTTCGCGCACGAGTTTCCTCTCCGGGAGACAGCGATCCCTCCAACGACACGATGAGCTGGCCTATCGTGGTTGGCAGTCCCCCCGTGCCGGAGGTGCAGGTGCCATTGCAGTCCTACCACCTCTACTTCTGCAAGTACCAGGGCCCAAACAATACAGCCACATTCGTAGCTGGCAATACGATCGATGTGGAGTATACGATCGATGTGGAGTACCGGAACAGTACTTCCGCATGGATTGCGGTTCGTCCGGATGTCAAGCAAGTAGCGAATGAGAACGGCGTCTACAAGTTCCGGAACGGCGACGTCGTGATCTGGTTAACGTATGTCGGCATGCCCAGCACCTATATTCTACAGTTGGAGGTTGGGTGCGTGGACCGCACCACGTTCGTCCAGGATGACTATGATCCGGTCGTCTTTCCATATCCAAACCTTGAAACCGCCTGGAAGTTTCCTCAGATCCCAGCGAGCAACAAAGCAGCTTTCGACTTTTACCTTCCGCCGGGAGCCGAGACCTTTGACGTGTTCCTTGCACCGTACAATCCTGTCTTTGGATCGCTATATGACGATTTGAAATTCTATTCATCTAGCGGTCGAAGATCGGGCGATCGAACGCTGCAGTATGGGGAGTCTCTGCGGATCCAGCCCGAGTTTTCGGTGTCTCCAGGGAAGGTGGACGACTATTACGTCGTCATCCCATCGAGATATTGTCAGGCAGGCGAGTACAACATGCTCATCTTCCAGAGACGCAAGACCACCTCGCAGGACGCGGTGCGAGACTGGGGCTGGATGCACTCGGTCCGGCTCATTGTGCGCGACTACCACGACGTGGCTGTTACGGCTGGGCCGACGCTGCCGGACGCGATTAGGGTAGGCGATGTTCGACGCATAGAAGCCACGGTAGTCAACAATGGAAACCACAGCGAAGCCGATTTTGTGGTGGTGCTCAGTATTGCCAGCGCAGACGGCAGCTACCAAGCGCGGTTCTCTCAGACGGTCCCGTCGCTCGCGTCGCAGGCGTCCACGACAGTGCAGTTCGACGGCTGGGACACGGTTGCGCTCACTGCGGGCAACTATGTGTTTACCGCGACTGTACAACTGCCAACGGACATGGGTTCAGGAAACAACAGCCGGCAGGTGAGTCAGGCACTGTTGCCGATGTCCAAGCTGAACGTGACACCCAGCGGGCTCGCTGCGATGTATGATCAAGGCCAGGAGATGGGCACGATCACAGTGGCGACCAGCGCAGAGGGCAAGGCTGTGCCCGGCGTGGGGGTCCAATATCAGGTAAGCGGCTTTCCGCCGCTACACCAGGCCGTCACTGGCCCTGACGGTGTGGCATCGTTGCAGGGCCTCAAAGCGCCCGCCGTGCCAGGGGAGTACTACCTGGAAATCAACGTAGAAAGTCCGCGGTTCATCTCTGGCTCGGCTCGCGCGTCGTTCTTTGTGCGAGACAGCCAGCCACCGGAAGTGCCGTCGCTTCTATCCCCGGCAGACGGCAGTTTGATGGCCGATGGGCTGGTCCGCCTAGACTGGTCAGATTCGGTAGACCTGTATTCAGGCGTACGCGACTATGCGTTGCAGGTGGACGACAATGCCGACTTCTCGAGCCGCGAGATCGAGGTCACGACATCGTCATCGGAGTACGAAGTATCGTTACCCCTACACCCCGGCACGCATTACTGGCGGCTTAGAGCGTTTGATGCCGCCCCCGTCACGCCCAATGCAAGCGCATGGTGCAGCTCCTGGGCTTTCATCGTTCTTCCGGCGAACACTCCGCCCATCGCCCAGCAGCAGTCCCTGCAAGCATTAGAGGGAATTCGGCTAGCGATTCAACTAACGGGCAACGATGCGGAGACAAAATCTGGTGATCTGACGTTTTTCATTAGCCGGATTCCGCACAACGGGACGATCGCGGCGTTCGATCAAACCAGCGGGAGAGCGGTCTATGTGCCGGCACTTGATTTCACAGGCGAAGACGACTTTGAATTCGTCGTAAAGGACACCGGCAATCCGCCGCCAATTGACCTTAACGTCCGGTGCAGTCAGGCCGCGACGGTCTCCCTAGCGGTGGACCTGTTGGGAACGGAAGTACGTGCTTCCGGAAACGCCACGGTGGAAATCAACAATAGTCGGAATCTGGCGTCACTGACGATCACGGATTCTGCTTCTGTGCATCTTGTGCGCGGTGCAAAGGCGGTCATTCGTACCAAGAGTTTGGCCATAAGCGATGGCGGCGTGATGGACCTTGAGGACAACGTGTTCGTGCGTCTTGCCACCAGAGAGACGCGTGACGTAGTCGTCGGTGCAATTTCGGCGTTGGTCAGATCAGGCCGCTCCAGCTCGCCGGAGCCGTGGCGCGGTCCGGGCGTCACCTCTTCCGCTGCACGCTCTGACGCCTTCACCGGCATTGCAGTCGTGCCCAATGACAAAGGCGACGGCAATCCGCTCCTCTCGTCCGCAAACGGCATGCTCCTATCTCCTACCGACGTCATCGTCAAGCTCACGTACAACGGCGATGCCAACTTGGATGGAGTTGTCAGCGCCGATGATTACTTCCAGATTGACAGCGGATTCATCGGCCAGAAGCAGGGCTGGCACAACGGGGACTTCAATTATGATGGGGTGATCAATGCGGATGATTATTTTTTGATTGATTCAGCGTATATCGGGCAGAGCGGGGTGCTGGGGGTTCAAGAGTTCAAAGGTTCAAGAGTTCAAGAGATTGGTCCAATGCGTGGAAAGGAGACGGAGGTGGGGGTGGTGGCGGGGTTGTTTGGGGAGGTGAGGATATTGGAGTGAGGAGGGGGAGGGGGTTGTGCGCGATGGAGCGGACTTGGCGTGCGCTGAAGCGCACCCTATCCATGAAAGGCGTTTGACTGTCAAGCACCTTTCCGGCGCAATTCAAAACCTTCCGCGTGGTACAATCGCTTCGCCGCCACGGAGGATAGGGCTCCGCAGGAGTGCGACCTGAGCGCCGG
>JAPLNB010000227.1:0-2253 GCA_026693085.1 Planctomycetota bacterium
CACTACTGTCCGGTTGAGCAATTGGCCAAAACGCGTTTGGCCTCAGTAAATGCAGGCGATTCCGCACATTTTCGGCCGTGATCGATTTGGCGCAAGACCGGCGGTTTTGTGCCTCGACCGCTCAGGCGGGACACTCCCCCGCCATGAACAGCGGCCGCACGATCTTCTCCCAGTTGACCGACTTCGTTTCCCTGCCCGAGTTCCGCCGGTGTGTCGCTCGCTACGATGGCAACCGGCGCATCCGCAACTTTTCCTGCTGGGACCAGTTCCTCTCCATGGCCTTTGGCCAGCTCACCGGGCGCGAAAGCCTGCGCGACACGGCCACCTGCCTGCGTGCCCTGGGTTCCCGTCTCTACCACGCCGGCATCCGCGGGCGGGTCTCCCGCAGCACTCTGGCCGACGCCAACGAGTTGCGCGACTGGCGCATCTACGCCGATCTGGCCATGGGCCTGATCCAGCACGCCCGCACGCTCTACCGCAACCAGTCGCTGGACGTGGGCATCGATCTGCAGCAGCCGGCCTATGCCTTCGACTCCACCACCATCGATCTGTGCCTGAAGCTGTTCCCCTGGGCGCAGTTCCGACGCCGAAAAAGCGCCGTCAAGCTCCACACCCTCATCGACCTGCGCGGCAGCATCCCCTGTTTCATCCATGTTTCCAGCGGGAAAATGGCCGATGTCAGGTCGCTGGACTATCTGCCGATCGAGCCGGGTTCCTTCTACGTAATGGACCGCGGCTACATCGACTTTGCGCGGCTGTGGCGATTCACACAGAACCTGGCGTTCTTCGTCACCCGCGCCAAGAAGGGCATCGACTACAAGCGGCAGTGTTGGCGCGAGGTGGACAAGAGCACTGGCTTGCGCAGCGACACGACCATTCGCCTCTGCGGCCCCAAGACCGCCGGGCTCTATCACCAGCCGCTGCGACGCGTCGGATACTGGGACGAGGAACTGGGCAGAAAGTTCGTGTTCCTGACCAACAACTTCGACTTGCCGGCGCTGACGGTAGCCCAACTTTATCACCGGCGTTGGGACGTGGAACTGTTCTTCAAGTGGATCAAGCAGCACCTGCGTATCAAGGCGTTCTACGGCTATTCGCCCAACGCGGTGAAGACCCAGGTGTGGATCGCGGTGTGCGTGTACGTGCTGGTGGCGATTGTGCGCAAGGAATTGAACATCGAACGCAGCATGGCCGATCTGCTGCAAATTCTCAGCGTGACGCTGCTCGAAAAAGAGCTGCTTTCTCCGAGGTTTTTCCAAGAAACCGGCCATGATGCGATTGCTCAAAATTCTAACCAATTGTCATTATTCGACATATAACCGGACAGTAGTGGTGGTGACATATGGGTTTTCGGGGCCTTTGGAAGAGATTTACGCGACGCTGGTGGTGAGGCTGAGCTATTCGGAGGAGTTTAAGAAGGACCAGCTCTGGAAGGATGCGGCGGACTTCAAGACGCGCGGGGGGAAGCGGGTGGGGCTGGTGATGAAGCGGAAGGTGGAGGGGACGGCGGAGATATTGGTGTATTTCGAGGCGGGGGTGAGCGATGACGCGAAGGTGACGTTTATCAAGTATGTGCATGAGCACTTGCTGGCGAAGGCGGCGGATGTGACGAGGGTGAGGACGTATGTGTGTCCGGCGTGTCAGAAGCCGGTGGGGGATTTGGAGACGGTGAGGGCGAGGGTGGAGGGGGGCAAGACGGATATCGGGTGCGGGCGGTGCGATGAGCGGGTTCGGCTGAGGGATTTGATCGAGGAGAAGTTTGGATCGGATGAGTTTAAGAAGCGCGTGAGGGAGTTGGAGGAGAAGTCGAAGATCAATCTGGATAATGAGAGCTTGGGGCTGCTGTTGGTGGGTGATGCGATCAAGATAGCGGCGGAGGCGGGGCAGATTTACCGGCCTGTGGTGTGGGCGGATTGGGGGATTGATGGGGAGATTGAATTCAGGGATGAGAAGGGGCGGGCGAGGGGGAAACGGGTGTATTTGCAGCTCAAGAGCGGGGATTCGTACTTGCGGAAGAGGGAGCGGGATGAGAAGGAGATTTTTGCGATTAAGAATGGGCGGTGGGCGGAGTATTGGGTGGAGCAGGCGTATCCGGTGATGCTGGTGATACGGACGTCGGATGGGCGGATACGGTGGATGAATGTGACGGAGTATTTGAAGGAGAATAAGGGGGTGAAGCAGATTGAGTTTGAGGGGGAGGAGATGACGGCGGAGAGTGTGGGGCGGATGAGGGGGAGAATGATGAAGGATGAA
>JAPLNB010000227.1:2267-11709 GCA_026693085.1 Planctomycetota bacterium
ATGATGAACGGGGGGAGGGGGTTGGAAAGGGGTCAGGCGCGATTTACTTGGACGGCGCGGGGGTGCTGTACTGGCGGGCCGGTGGGGCACTTGACGGTTGGTGGAGTCTCGGGGGGTTGCGCCCTTGGCTACGGGGTGGGAGGGCATCGGGGCTGGAGAGGGGCTTGGATGATGCTCATGCCGGCGGGGCGGGCTGGGGGGCCTGAATTGGCTTGGCGGCGCCCTTGCGTTTGAGCAGCTTCCCGTCCTCGGCGAACTCGAGGGTGAGTTTGCCTTGGGGGTCGTTGGCCTTGATCTCGTAGATGATCCGGCCCTTGGTGTTCTGCTTCTCGATGGCCCGGATGTTCGCGTCGGGGGCGGCGTTCTTCAGGGCCTCGGTGACGGGTGCGGGCAGGCTCTCGAGGGCGATCTGCTGGTTCAGCTCGAAGACCTCTCCCGCCGGGGTCACCTTCATGTCGAAACCGAGTTTACCGACGTTGCCCTCGACATCGAAGACTTCCTGGTCGTCTTCCATCTCCTTCTGCGCATCGCGCAGGACGCCCTCGGGCACGGCCAGCTTGACGGCGTCAATAACCGGCTTGGGCAGGTTGGCCAGGGCAACATGATCGTCCCCGGGCCGGGCCGGTTGGTTGACGACCATGGTGTCCGACGCCGGCTTGCCGCCGTGCAGTCCGAAGACGTACCAAGCGACCCCGGCGGTCACCAGGACGAGCAGGATCACCAATAGGATTGCAGTGCGGATCTTGTTCATGGGGTGTCCTCCGGTGAAACGGGGCGAACGATATGCCCACCCCTGCTGGTATTACCCAGGAGTGGGATCATATGTTGAGATTCAGGCTGGGATTTCCCATATGAACCTTGGCTGACGAACGTCGTCGGGCATTTTGCGTATGAAGCCGAGTGTTGGGGCTTGGGAAAACGTTGTTTTTGGTTCGGACCCATTCAGGAGCCGGAAGACCTTGGCGCATTGGGAGCTGGAGTGGAGGGTAAGGCAGGTCGGCAGAGAAGTGAAGGCAGGTTGGGGGCTGGCGGGGAGGGGCGGGGGGGGGTAGAGTCATTGCTGCAGGACGTTTGGGCGTGTAGCGGCGTGCGGAGTGTGTTCGTTTGCCGGTTGGTGAACGGGCGGAGGTTGGGTGTGGGCTGCGGTGGTGGGTGGGCTGTGTCAGGACGGTTTTGCGTCGCGCGGCGACAGAGGAAACCATGCGGGCTTGGATGTGGGCGTTGGTGGTGATGTTGTTGATGTGTGGCGTGGGGTGGGGCGCGGAGGCGGGGAAGCAGATCAAGCTGAGTTTCAAGGAGAGGTCGCTGGGGAAGGTGGGGCCGACGGGGCGGATGGTGTTCAGCGCGGACGGGCGGCACGTGGCGTATGCGTTGAAGCGCAGCTCGGGGTGGGTGGTGGTGGTGGATGGGGTGGAAGGCAAGGAGTATGAGTGGGTGCTGGCCAGTTCGGTGGTGTTCAGCCCGGACAGCAAGCGAGTGGCGTACCAGGTTCAGCGAGGGGAGAACGTGCTGGTGGTGGTGGGGACGGAGGCGGGGAAGGAATATAAAGATGTGCTGTCGCGGGTGGTGTTCAGCCCGGATGGCCAACACGTGGGGTATGTGGCGAAGGTGAGTGCGGAGAGCGGTGGGGTGGCGGTGGTGATGGATGGGGTGGCGGGCAAGGAGTATGAGAAGATCAACCGTGTGGTGTTCAGCGCGGACAGCAAGCGGGTTGGGTTCAGGGCGGAGGTGGAGGGGAAGCGATTCTGGGTGATCGATGGTGAGGAAGGGAAGAAGTACGATACGGTGGGGCCATTGATCTTCAGCGCGGATGGGAAGCGGTGGGCGTATATGGGGGAGGGTGGGGGCAAGCAGATGATGGTGATTGAGGGTCAGGAGGGGAAGGGATATGACATGGTTGGGGGGATGTCGTTCAGCCGAGATGGGAAGCGAGTGGGGTTTGCGGCGGTGCGGGGGCAGCGGTATTTTGTGGTGGTGGATGGTGAAGAGGGGAAGGGATACGACGTGGTGACGGAGCCACGGTTCAGCCCGGAGGGGAAGCGAGTGGTGTACGAGGCGATTCGGAACAAGCGGTCGATGACGGTGGTGGACGGGGAGGAGGGGCGGACGTATGACAAGGTTGGTGCGGCGATGTTCAGTGGGGATGGGAGGCATGTGGTGTACCGTGCGGTGGCGGAGCGGAAGCACGTGTTGGTGGTGGATGGGGTGGAAAGCAAGGAATATGACAAGATAGGGGATGTGGTGGCGGTGAGCGCGGATGGGAAGCGTATTGCGCATTCAGCGCGGAATGGGCTGGTGGATTTTCTGGTGCTGGACGGGAAGGAGATGAGCGGGTCGGGGAGCATCACCATGAGCCCGGACGGGCGCTATGTGGCGCACATGAAGGAGGAGGCGGTGTCGCCTGGGCGAGCGGCGTGCTCGGTGTTGATGGTGAACGGTGTTCGTGGGAAGGAATATGAGGGTTTTTTTGCGGGCGCGAACTGGGTTTTTGAGGGGCCAAATCGACTGGTGGTGATGGCCGGGCGGGATGGGGAGGTTCTGCTGGTGGAGGTGGAGATCGGGGAGGAGTGATGGGAAGAGGGGGTGGGGCTAGCAGAGGACTTCGTAGGCGAAGGGGTAGAGGATGAGGTCGGGGCGGACGAGGTGGAGCTTGCGGAGGCGGACTTCGGGGAAGGCGGCGAGGGAGTTGTCGGAAGTGGTGGAGGGCGATGAGAGTGGGGAAGCCATCGCCGCCAGCAGAGCGGAAATCAAGATGTACAACCGCAAAGCATGGCGGATGCAGGACATAGGACACCTTTCACTAGAGGCATTGAACCGGCGGCGGGGGCCTTTGGGCCGGTTGCAGCGATGATGTACCGTACCCCGGGTGTTGGGTCGCGCCAAATGGAAAAGGGAATAGTGAAGCGCGATAACTGTTGGGAGGTGGAAGATGGGGCAAGGCGAGAGGGCGGTAGGGGGCGTAGGGGGGGTTGGGGGAGAAGCGAGAGCTTGTGGACGAGAGCGGCGGGGTTTAAGATTGGGCTGAGCAGGGTTGGGCTTGGATAGCTGGCAGGATGTTCCGATCTGAGAGGCGAGCGTTTATCACAAGGAGCAAACTGTGGGATTACGCGAAACACTGAATGCTAAACCGGCGATCGCGACTGGCGCCACGGTGGGGTTAATCGTGATTGCGATTGTTGTCATCGTTTGGCAGATTTTGCCATCGGGAGGTGGGGGCGCGGGTGCGGGGGGGGCGCTCAAGGCGTATTACTCGGACGACGACGGGCAGAATTGGTTCGAGGATGATTTGTACAAGGTGACGCCGTTCAAGAGCAAGAACGGGAAGGACGCGGTGCGGGCGCACGTGTTCAAGATTGGGGACAATAAGCCGTTCGTGCAGTTTTTGGAGAGGTTTAAGCCGGAGGTGAAGGAGAAGCTGGAGAAGCAGGCGGCGGACCCGGCGAATAAGGGCGTGGTTTTTCCGGAGTTCCGTGACGATGCGATGAAGTGGTACAAGAAACCCGGGGCGAACAGCAAATGGGCCGTCGGGAGTTTTCAGATGCTGAACCAGTTGCGGGCGGTGGAGAAAGATGGCATTTTTGGGGTGGAGATCTGGCCGCAGGCGGAATGATGGGGGGGGTAGCAGGAGAGGGCCCAGGGAAGGGAATTCGTGGGGTTTGTTTTTGCGCGATGGGGGAAGGGGTTTATTTGTAGGCGTCGAGGATTCGTTGGATGAGGGCGGTGGTGGATCGGCCGTCGATGAGTGGGGCGAGGGCGATGCGTCCGCCGTAGGATTCGACGATTTGCCATCCGACGACCTGTTCTTTTTTATAGTCATCGCCTTTGACGAGGATATCTGGGCGGATGGCGTTGAGGAGTGGGATGGGGGTGTCGTCGTCGAAGAGGATGACGTAGTCGATGCTTTGGAGTTCTTCGAGGAGTGAGATGCGGTCGTGTTGGGGGACGATGGGTCGTTTTGGGCCTTTGAGTTTTTGTATGGAGCGGTCGGTGTTGACGGCGACGACGAGGATATCGCCTTGTTTTTTGGCGAAGCGGAAGTATTCGACGTGTCCGAAGTGGACGATGTCGAAGCAGCCGTTGGTGAAGACGATACGTCGGCCGAGAGCGCGGTGGCGTTGTAGTTCCGGGAGGAGCTGATCGAGGGCGCGTTGTTTGCCGAGGTGTTCTCGGCCTTGGGCGAGGAGGTCGTGGATGATTTCGTCAGGGGTGATGGGGGCGCAGCCGAAGCGTTCGACTTCGAGGCCTCCGGCGATGTTGGCGAGGGCGACGGAGTCGATCCAGGAAGCGCCTGCGGCGCGGGCGACGGCGAGCATGGCGAGGACCATATCGCCGGCGCCGGTGACGTCGTAGACCTGGCGTGGGCGGGTTTGGAGGTGTCGGCGGAGGCCATCGGAGGTGGCGAGGAAGGCGCCGTGTTTGTCGAGGGTGATGATGGCGGCCTGGAGTTGGAGTTTGTTGAGTAGCCACTCGGCGGCGGGTGCGTAGTGGTCGGGGGATCGGAGGGGGAGTCCGGTTGCGCGTTCGGCTTCGGAGCGGTTGAGTTTGATGGCGGTGGCGCCGAGGTATTTGGAGTAGTCGGAGAGATTGGCGGTGTCGACGAGGACAGGGATGTATTTGGCGCGGGAGAGCTCGATGATGTGGCGGGTGATTTCGATGGTGAGGAGGCCTTTGTGATAGTCCTCGATGCAGAGGACATCGGCGTGGGTGAGGGCGGCGGCGACGTGGTCGAGGATGCGGGAGGCGGTGGGGGAGTCGATGGGGGCGGGGTTTTCGATGTCGAGTCGGATCATCTGCTGTGGGTGGCGATGCTGTGCGGAGCCGACGAGTCGCATTTTAGAGACGGTGGGGCGGTCGGCGACTTGGACGAGGCCGGCGGGGTCGGAGCCAGCGGCGACGATGCGGTTTCGGATTTCGTCAGCGGCGGTGTCGTTGCCGACGATGCCGATGATTTTGACGAAGGCGCGGAGAGCGGCGAGGTCAGCGAGGACGGAGCCAGCGCCGCCGAGGCGGTATTCCTCGTGCTGGAAGTGCAGGACAGGGACGGGAGCTTCCGGGGAGAGGCGGTCGGCGTTGCCGAAGATATAGCGGTCGAGCATGACATCGCCGACGAGGACGATGTTGGTTCGTGGGAGATTGGCGACGAAGTCGATGAGGCCGTTGGGCATTGGGGTATTGTAGCGGAGAGGAACCGCGGAGGCACGGAGGCAGGGAGGGGAAGCGAAAGGGGCGCGGCCGGTAAGGGAAGTGCCTTGAAGTGCGTGGGAGGTAGCGAGGGGGGGCGTTTTGTGTTCTTGGTAGCGTTGGCGGGGTTGTGGGGTCAGTGGTTCGTCGCGGGGGTTGGGGGGGTAAGGAGGGTGACGCGGCCGGAGTGGAGGTTGTAGAGGCAGGGGAGGATGGTGATTTTGCGGGCGTGGACGAGTTCGGCGAGGAGGGGTTTGGAAAGTCTGAGCTGCTGGACGACGCGGAGGATGTTTTGGCGGACGGCGAGAATGACGGCCAGCGAGGCGACCAGCAGGCGGAGGACGGAGCGAATCAGCAGGCGCGAGCCCACGAGGGCATTGAAGACGTACAGGGAAGGGAAGGTGATCAGGAGGGTGAGGAAGAAGAGCAGGGGGACCTTGAAGGTGGTGGCGATCATCTGGCGATACTCGGTGGTCCTTTCAGGGCCGTGGGACGCGATCACCGAGAAAAGCCCCATGCACAGGGCGGTAGTGGGTCAGTTTGACTGTCTGCCTTTCGGACCGCTTGGCTGGTACGGCATTTGCTTGAGCGGTCATGCAATTAAAGTTACGTTAGTGCTTGACCGATCAAGAATAAGTTGCTATCCTGCTTAAGAGCAATGCCGGGCAAGCAGGATAGCAAAGAAATGCTAACTTGACTCGCCCTAGATCGTGTATTAAGGTGAAGGCATGCATAAGCGGTCAAGCAGGAAACCCGACATAAACGAGATTGCCTTTTCGGTTGCGCAAGCGATCGCAAGTGGAACGTCGCCGCCGGGTGTTGAAGGGAAGAACCCCCTTGCTGTAGCGCTGGGTCGGCGCGGCGGATTAAAGGGCGGTAAGGCACGGGCAGCCAGCCTAACAAGCGCGAAGCGCTCGGAGATTGCACGAATCGCCGCCCAATGTCGCTGGGCAAGAAGGACTGATGAAGGGAATGAGACATGACGGCCGAGATTGCAGTGATGAACCGCGAGGCGATCGCACTCGCAGCGGATAGCGCTGTGACAATGCATGACGAACATGGGGAGAAAGTCTTCCTAACTGCGAACAAGATTTTTGCTCTATCTAAGCGCGAGCCGGTCGCAGCTATGATTTATGGGGGCGCGGCAATGATGGGTGTCCCTTGGGAGCCAGCAATCAAGGTTTTTCGTCAAGAACTGGGAGATACCGCCCTTCCCACGGTAAGGAAATATGCCGAACGGCTTCTTCGCTTCCTGGAAACCCATAGAGGATTTTTCCCTGATGAGCAATCGGAGCATTTCTATCGTGACCACGTGGCGATGATCCTGTACTTCATGCGACAAACGATAGAGGAGAGAAAGCGCCGAAGGACGAATGCAACAGAGACGGAATCGCCTGACCCTGAAGATGTCAAAGTCATTATTGCCGTTTATCGCAGATTCTGGAGAAGGGCTCCCTATATTCCGCGAACGGGACCACGGTTTCTGGCTCATGTTAAGCAGAAAAGCGGTCAGGCGATTGACCAGCTTGTAAAGCAAATCTTTGACGGCGTAAAACTTGCAAAGGCAATGGTTAGAGATTTATCGGAGATTTGCGCACTATCCTTGGTCAAATGCCCGCTGAATTTTACTTGGCCATCGGCGACCGGGCTGGTGATTGCTGGGTTTGGGACGAAAGAGTTGTTCCCGTCGATGATCGCTTATACGCTGCACGGCATCTTCCACAAACGGCTGCATCATCGGCGAGATTTGATGGAGTCTATGGACGGCAACACGTCCGCGTCGATCGTCCCGTTCGCCCAGAGTGAAATGGTTTACGCATTCATGGAAGGCGTTGATCCAACATATCAATGCGAGATCGAAGAGGACATGTCAATGCTGCTGAGTAAGTACCCTGGACTCGTGTTAGATTCATGCAAGTTCCTGCGTAAAGCGGATAGGGATAGGATTAAGGCCGAATTTCAGTCAACAGCAAGAGACATTGCCAAACAGTATAAAGCGGGGCTGGAGGAGTACCGGAACAAGCATTTTGCGCGGCCCGTCGTCCGTCTCGTATCTATGCTGCCGAAAAGCGAATTGGGGCCACTGGCCGAGTCGATGGTTAATCTGACATCGTTGCGCAGGCGGATTTCCATGGAAGCAGAGACCGTTGGTGGTCCCATTGACGTGGCCATGATTTCCAAGGGTGATGGGCTGATCTGGATAAAGCGAAAGCATTATTTTGATCCAGCACTCAACAATCAGTTCTTTGCGAATTATTATCGGGTGCAATAATGAACATAAAGCAGATAAGAATGAACTTCGCGGGGGCAAGAGCGAAAAAATCGCAAGCATTTCGATTGTCTCGGGCCAACTCCAGCATGTTGGGTATTGTGAACATGCCAGGGACTGGGTTGGTTCCTGAAATCCTCAAGAGGCTTCAGAAGAAGTTACAGGGTCACAGCGGCGGACGACGGCCCGTCTCTACTAGGCTCACAAGTTCATCAATCTCCCAGACATGATCCATCAACCCCGCTTCCATCGCGGGCGTAACTCTCAAGCTTTGGTGAATCCGGCAGAAGTTGTAGTGCATGAAGTGGATGGCGATAGCGTGGGTGAGGTTCTCAACTTTTTTTGAAAATCCGTTACTCAAACGGGTCATCCGGCTAAGCGACATTCTCATAGTAAGATTTTGCCGTTCTATATAGCTGGTTGAGGTATAGCGCCTGTCGGGATCGGCGCAGATTGGCGTAGGATTGGCGGCGAGGCATACGGCCGGGCTGTAGCGGGCTTCTCCTGGCCTCTCTGCCCCGTATACCTTCACGAGCTGGGCGTAATCGATGTCTCCGCCAAACGCATCTTCCACCGCTTCCAGATATGCTCTATGTCCGTCGGTGGTAAGCTGAACGCGGTTGGCGAGTCTGCTGGCAACATCGCGGATAAACTCAGTCGCGTATCCGCCGTCGCGGAGTCCGACCATATATGAAACGATGAGCTTGGAATTAGCATCCACCGCCGTCCAAGTCCACACGTCACCGTAGGCGAATTTCCCCTGAAGCGCCGCAGGGACGTTCTTTTGCTTGGCATAACAGAATGACCAGATTTCATCGCACTGGATGCGAGCGGCCTTGACGTTGCGGACGTGCTTATCATGGTACTCGGCACATGCTTTGCCAAGATCAACCAGCAGCTTGGCTACTGTGTTCTTGGCAACCCCAGTCATGCGAACCGTCGCCCGGATGCTGTTGCCTTCCACCAGAGCCGAAACCACGCGAACCCGATCAGCAGTGTTCAACTTGTTCATACTGATATTATGCTTGACCGCTCAAGCATAGTCAAGTGGAATCGGGATATTTCGGTGGTCGGACTGGCGATCTGGGGACGCGGGTGTGTCAGGGCGTCGAAGGGAGACTGCTGGCTGGGGCTGGCGATTGGGGCGGTCGCCAGTGCGGTGTATTTCTCACTGTTCAGCCTGACCAGGACGGCGTTTCTGGGGGCGATCCTCTTCTGCCCGTTCCTGCTGGGGATGCTGGCGTTCGGGCGCATCGTCAAGACCGCGTGGGGGAAAGGGCTCATCGGGGCGGTGATCGTCCTGGGGGCGGCGGCGGGGGTGGTGGAGTACAAGCTCGTCTCGGCCGGCAATGCGCTGCTGGTGATTGAGCCATACCGGTCGGGCAAGCTGTGGCGGTTTGATGAGCCTCGGATGGGGCTAAGGCGCGAGCCGTTTGTGCAGGGAATCCCGGAGATGATCGATAAAATGGTGGCGGGGATTCCGGGATCGGAGACGAGCGTGCGGCTGATTTTCTCACAGCGGCCGTTTCCGGGGGCGCGGTATCGGTTGGACCGGCGGGGCGAACAGGATGGCGGCAACTGGTATTACAGCGAGGAGCACCGGATGGAGGGCTGGCTGTGTCCGGCGCTGTTCAAGTTCTTCCCGCGCGCCCCCAGGCATATCTATGTGAGGGCGGAGGCGAAGTAGGCAAGGAGCCTAATTCATTGCGGCATAATAGCTTAGAGACAAGGGGGATGATGAATCTGGGAGGGGGCGGAGGTGGCTAACGGGCAATACCGTTCAACGGAGGATGACGACCGAATCTCGAAATGGGCGCGTGGGCTGAGGGCATTGGCGGTGCTGAGGCCGCGTCTTATACCACTGGCTTTGCTGTCGTTTGATGACGCGGGGGTTGATGCGGTTGCGCCGGCGGGGGATCTGTTCCTCCGCGATCTCCTCCATGAGATTCTCCCACCACTGCTGCCTCGCCCTGGGGCTCTGCGGGCACTCCG
>JAPLNB010000228.1 GCA_026693085.1 Planctomycetota bacterium
CATCGTAGCCTCCTTGCCACAGGGCGTTTAGAACACCGCCATGATGGTAGGAGGCTCGATTTTTGATATCGGGCATTGAACGGTATTGGGCTTCAGCCCGTATGTATCCGACGCCCTGAAGCCCCCACTACAAACCCCAACCATGCCAAATGCGATTCCCCTCCCCCTCGCCCTCCGGCAATGCCGTTGACCAACACCGACTCGGCTTCGTACACTGTACGTACAAGCAAGGTGGTTCATGAGCACGAACGTTGACCAACTGGCAAAGCAAGCAATGGGTTTATCACCCGACGATCGCGTTGACCTGGCCGAGCGATTGTGGGCAAGCGTTCCCGCCCCCGAACGTGAGAAGTTGGAGCGGGCCTGGGCAGAGGAAATCGAGACCCGAATCCAGAACCTTGAGCAGGGCCACGTTCAGGTCATCCCCGCGGACCAGGTCCTCGGGCAAATCGAGGCAAAGCTCCTGCCGGAACCGGCCCCTGGAGCAAGTGCCCCGCCGTGAACAAGAGCAGCGCCATGATCTTGGCCTGACGAGCGCTCAGCGGGCGTGCTTCCGCGTCGCCGCCGTCGCCGTGACGGGACAAGGACCATGGAGCGATCCGGCGACGAAGATTGTGCCGTGAGAATGCGAATCATTGTTCCCTTTTCTCCGCCCGTCGCGTAGAATGTCCAGAGCACAACCGTACGGCTGGCGAGCCAGAGGGCTCAGTGATGACGAATCCCGCTGAAGTTCAGGGCGCTTGGAGGCGCGGGTGGACGCTCGACGTTCACACCACATCCAGCACGTTTCTCGGCTACGACCAAAACGGGCGCGAGCAGTACGACACAAAGCGGTCGCCCCTTGGTGAACTGGTCTATCAGTTGAAGTATCGCGGCCAGCAGACGGCCGCCCAAGTCGCTGCCGTGATGGCGGATTTCTTTGATAATGAACCTAACACGCTTGCCCGCATCGACGTCATTGTCCCGATGCCGCCATCGACCGTTCGCGCTGTCCAGCCCGTCGCCCAGATCGCCGAAGAACTTGGAAAGAGACTCGGTAAGCCGCTCGTCCCCGATGCCATACGGAAGATTCGCGAAACGCCCGAACTTAAGAACATACGCGATCTGGAGGAGCGACGTGAACTTCTTGACCTCGCATTTGAGGTCGATCGATCGACAGTGAATGGGAAAGGCATTCTCCTGATAGACGACCTCTACCGTTCAGGCGCCACCGCAAATGCTGTCACCGTTGCACTCACAGGTGCTGGTGCGTCCCGCGTGTATTTTCTTGCCGCAACCCGTACAAGGAGTAATGCGTGATTTCCGTGTTCATTGGAGGATCACGACGGCTTGGTCGCATGAATGCCGAGTTGGAGCATCGACTTGACAACATAATCCAGAAACAACTGCGCGTCTTGGTCGGTGATGCCAAGGGGTTCGACCGCGCTGCCCAGGCATACCTGGCGGAGCGCGATTACCACGCGGTGGTCGTCTACTGCACCGCTGGCGAGTGCAGGAATAATGTCGGAGATTGGCCGCAGCACGCCGTTGAATATCAGGGGCGCGATCGCGGACTTGAGTTCTACACGGCGAAGGATGATGCGATGCTCCGGGATGCGGACTTTGGTTTGTTCGCATGGGATGGGAAGAGCAAGGGTACCTTGCGGAATATTCGCAAGATGGCTGAGCGGGGAAAGCCATCAGCGGTATATGTCTCTCCCATCCAGAAGTTCGTAACCGTACGTAATGCCCAGGACGCGTCAGCCCTGTCGCGGGATATGGAAACTGATGTGGCCACGTCGGAAGACCTGTTCTCTGACACATGGCGAGCGGGAACGGGAAAGGTTCCAGTCATGTAGGGTGTGCTTCAGCACACCACATTCCCCAAATTCTTGCCGGGTGCCATGCCCACGCTAGCCGCCAAGAACCTTCCCTTTGCCGCACGAGTCTCTTCGCCTTGCGTGGGCATGCCAATCCCATCGGGTAACCATGCCCGCCCTCCCCAACTGCAAAACCATCCGCCTCTCGTAGGGCACGCGACTGCGTGCCGGCGCCCCTCTGCCCCCTCCCCCCCCACTCCTTCTTTCCCCCTCGCCCGGTACTCCGGGAGAGGGCTGGGGTGAGGGTTTTGCGCAGATCAGGTAGGGTTCGCAAACACGCCGCGGGCGGGCAGCGTCGCGGGAACGTGCGCCATCGGCGTGTTTGCGAACGTGCAACGCCTATCCCTTC
This sequence comes from Planctomycetota bacterium, assembly GCA_026693085.1. GTDB lineage: Bacteria > Planctomycetota > Phycisphaerae > Tepidisphaerales > Tepidisphaeraceae > JAPLNB01. The sequence goes on from JAPLNB010000228.1 coordinate 2,209, forward strand.
GCGCCAATCCCCAACAGGGCATGCTATTGCATGCCGCCCCTTTCTCCCGTAGGGCATGCTATTGCATGCCGCTCTTTTCTCCCGTAGGGCATGCTATTGCATGCCGCTCTTTTCTCCAGGAGGCCCGGCGTGAGGCCTTCCTTCTTTCCCCCTCGCCCGCCCCTCCGAGATTCCTCCTGTCGCCGCGCGTTTTAGCCCCAAGGGGGCGTCAGCCAATAGCCCGGGGTGGGTGCGAACCCCGGGGTATTGTCCGATCCACCAGCTCCCCAGCCCCATAGGGGCGACAGAACTGCATGCAAACCGCCGCGATGCGACTACCGACCCCGTAGGATTTGCAAACACGCCCCACAACACGCGTTTACAAAGCACGCCACCATCGCCTTGCTGCTCCGCAAGTTCAGTAGGGTGGGTGTACTCGCCCACCGATTGCACACGCAGGATACCGGTGGGCGATTACACCTCACCTTTATACACATCTTCTCAGACCGCTTTTGACGCTGCGGTTACGCCGCTTGAGCTCGGTTAGCTCAACAGGCCTGGCGACCGCGCCAAGGGCGTTGTGCCGAGATGTGTATAAAGGTGAGGCGATTACACCCACCCTACCCGGCTATCGTTGGGACATCATCGGAATTCCGTGTTATTATTGGCCACATGCTCACATCCGGTGTATAGTAATTGCAGCGGTTTTCGTCAGTTTCTCTTGACGGGAATGGAGGACATGCCATGGGTCTCTCCTCTGGTCGCGTTGCTCTACTGGCGTTGGTCACCACTCTTGCACCGGCCGCCTTCGCAGGGACAGCCAACCCCGCCAACGACTTCACGCTGGCCAGTAACCCCGCCGGATACTGGGGTTACGGCTATTCCAGCACGCGGGTTCTGGGCAGCGAGTACAACCCTCTGACCACCACCCACGCAACTCCCGCCCTCAATTACTGGGAACCAACCACCGGCACGACCCTGCCGTGCGTAGTGCATAACAGCGGGCCGTCTGGCAACTACGGCACCATCCACTACGATGCCAACCAACTGGCCCTTCATCCCGGTCCCGATGGCAACTATGCGATCCTCCGCTTTACGCCTCCCGCCGCCGACAACTACCAGGTGGCGGCCGAGTTCCTGGGCCTTGACTTCGTCGGCCCCACCACGACCGACGTGCATGTTCTGCTCAATGGGGCCCCGCTCTTCAACGCCATGGTCAACGGCTTTGGGCCGGCGAGCAGCACCAGCTACAACGCCAGCCTCGCTCTGGTTCCCAGCGACACGCTGGACTTCGTTGCCGGCTTCGGGCCAGACCAGAGCCACCGCTTCGACACCACGGCCCTGTACTTGACCATCAGTTCACCCTCCATCGTCCCCGAACCCGCCAGCCTCGGCCTCGTGGCCGTTTCCATTCTCGTTCTCTACCGCCGCCGTCGGGCCTGAGTTAAGTAGGGTGTGCTTCAGCACACCACATTCCCCAAATTCTTGCCGGGTGCCATGCCCACGCAAGCCGCCAAGAAACTTCCCTTTGCCGCACGAGTCTCTTCGCCTTGCGTGGGCATGCCAATCCCATCGGGTAACCATGCCCGCCCTCCCCAACTGCAAAACCATCCGCCTCCCGTAGGGCACGCTACTGCGTGCCGGCGCCCCTCTGCCCCCTCCCCCCCACTCCCTCTTTCCCCCTCGCCCGGCCCTCCGGGAGAGGGCTGGGGTGAGGGTTCCGCCCAACGCCCCACCGAACACCCATTACTCACCGCCCACGGCGATTACACGGTCGTTTATCTTTACGTAGCTCTCCTCGGGAGCGAGGGGTGGCGGAAGCGAAGCATCGTTAGCTCTTAGCGTTTCAACTTCAGCTCGCCCACCCAAGGCTTCGAGAAATCCCAGCGAAGCGCGTAACGACACACCTCCCTTGATCCGGTACGTTTTGCACACAGTAACGCGCGAACGCACTTCCTGCGCTTCGACCCTCACCTTCTCTCGATCAATCAGATCGAGAACGTCGTTCGTACTTGGATCCCGTATCTCCAGCGGTGTCTCTGACAATACCGCGAACCTCATGCCTTGCTTTACACCCGCATCACTCCCGATGTTGATGACAAGCTCCCTCTCACTGAGAACTCGGGCAACACGTCCTTTAATTGGCTGTTGGCTCTTCACTGGTGCGGCTTGTGTCATTTTCGGACTCCTCAGGCGGAACCACAAATGCGATGCTTCTAGGTGGAGGATCGCACTCTGGTTTTCCAGTTGCTTTGACGTACCCGATCCACAGCGGACTCACATATCCGTCTGTTCGGGTCTGGTAACGCCCCCTACTGATCTCGAACAAGACAAATCTCCCCATTACGCTAAAATCCAGTGTGTCAATGACTGCAAATTGCGTCCCCATGGGTAACCCTCGTCCGGGCTTCTTGCGGATGGCCACGTAGAGTTGCTCCCGATGCAACTGCACACTACTCAACTCGTAAGGTGGATGCATTGACGTGTACCGACGGATCGCCTCCCGTGCTTGGGTCAGTTCCCCTTTCTCGCCCTCCAATAGAGCATACAGGCTGTCATACGCCATCCCCTTGCGCCACAGCAACTTTACTTGCCGTCCCCAATACATCAGCCTCGGAAGGAATCGCACGACCAGGAAGGCGCCAACCGCCGCGCCGATCCTGAGCCACCAGCGGCTCTCCGTCCCGACAAGCTGTGGAAACAGCAGCGGTAAAAGCCCAACCACCGCCGAGACCGCCGTCAGCCACCAACCGCTATGCCGCTCAACCCAGACTACCCGCCCTGGGGGGGGTAACTGCAAGGTTGTCTGCCCCGTATTTTGCCCGTCATCGCCCACCTTCACTCCAATACCGACGTTTCGCCACAACACTGGCGCTGTGCTCTATATTATCCCGCATGCACGTTCGACTGCAACTCCCCGCATCGGCAATCAGTCATGTAGGGTCTGCAGGAGAGCCGCCGGATACGCATTGCTCGCGCCAATCGTGTCATCGGCTCTCCTGCGGACCATTTCCGCATATTGGCAAGACGATGCCAAGAAACAAAGGGGACAGGCCCCTTTAACCTATCCCATCCTTCCCCCCAAACAACCACTTTCACTCAAAACAACAAAAAGATACCCCCCGCGCTGCGCAACTGAAAAAAACCAGAAAAATCTCTCCCATTTTTCCTAGGAAACTCTTCAATTCCCAGAATCGCGCTGCGCCACCCGCGCCCATTTCGCGCAACACCACCCTTAATACAGAGGGACCGTATATGCGCCAGATGGACCGACCAACCCGCTTCGGCTACGTAGGATGTGCTTCAGCACACCACATCCCTGATAGAGGCCGGTTCTGGCCACTTCGGGGTCGCTTCGGGGTCACTTTGGGGTCGCTTCGGGGTCGCTTTGGGGTCACTTTGGGGTCGCTTTTCCCTTAATAAAATGGCTCGAAAACAGCCTTAACTACTGAGAAAAGAGGAGCTTATGCCTAACACTCCTGGCACTACCCGCCACCAAACAAATTTCCTCCGTTCCCTCCTCAAAAACCCCACCACAAATCCCACCACCTCACCCTCCCGCCAACCTTCCCACCCCCCCTCCGCCCCCACCTTCCCACCCCAACACCTCCGCCCACCCCCTCTCCCCT
>JAPLNB010000229.1 GCA_026693085.1 Planctomycetota bacterium
CGAGGCATGCTCCGACGTGATCTGCAGCCAGCGGTTCCGCCATCGCACGCACCAGTCCTGGCCCACCACACGCCCTTCCTGCACGCACAACATCTCCTCCAGCGCGATCCCCCCCTCCAACGCCCGGTGCAGATCCTGATGTTTCGGTCAACCAATCTCCCTATTTCGTTTCCGGCAGCGGGCCGATGCTGGTGGCGGATTCGCGTTTCTTCATATCCTCCAGGAACCTGTGGAATCACCAGGTGAGGAGCCGGGTCACGTTCCGCAACAACTTTATCGACATGCATGATGGCCTCGGGCTGTGCATGTCGAGCGAGAAGCTGCTGGTGCTGAAGAACGAGCTGGTCTTCCATCCGGCCCCATATGCGGGACAGATGAATGGGTTCTTCCTCAACGAGGGGTGGATGGGCTGGAACATCTTCAATGCCTACATTGCCGACAACGACGCCCACGACCTCAACGGCCCGGGCGACTGCCAGCCCTACGCGGCGGATTCCGCCTGGTCGTGCATGGCGGGCGCAGTTACCGCGGCTACCGCGGACACGGTCGATGTCCGTGTTGATGTCAACAGCGACTTCAAGGGATTCGATACCCACGAACTGCAAGTGGTTGTCGTGCAGGGCAAGGGGCTGGGCCAACTGCGACGCATATCGGCCAGGCAAAAACTCGGCGGTGATCCAGCCGTTGTCCACCTCGCGGTGACGCCGCCCTGGGATGTGCCGCCGGATGCGTCCAGCGTGGTCGGTGTCGGGAGTTGGCATGTGAACAACGTCTTCTTCCGGACCAAGGCGACCGCGTCCAAGTCGCCATACAACATGTACTATGGGGGGTGCTACGACTGCGTGGACGCGGAGGCTACATCCGTCAACACCGAAGGCTGGAACAACTGGGGCCGGATCGGCGAGTTCCCCGACGGCAAAGCATGGCATTGCCCGGTCTACTTCAGCCAGCTCCGGCGCAGCACTTTCTCCGGCATTTCCCCAGCCTATTCTACGATGGGCATTACCCTGCGCGTCGAGAATGAGACGAGGTACTACCGCGGACTCGGCGATTACGGAACGGAGATTCGCGACAACGTGATCGACCGCAGCGCCTGCTCGAACAAGAACCAGCGCCTCGCTGGCAACGCCGCGATTGCCACGTTCAATCAATCCTGGATGAAGGTGACTCAGGATACTCCCCTGATCCTGGCCACGCTGTGCGAGGGCAACACGATCCGCAATAGCGCCGTCGGGTTCCACCTGAGCGGCTCGTTCGCCTTCGCGATCCGCGGCACGAAGTACGAGAACTGCCCGAAGCCGGTCGTCGACAACGGCTATCGCACGGCGATCCTGCAGGGCGATCCGGACCCGCTGCGGGCTTTTGAGGAAGCAACCAGGAAGGGAGAGGCGAAATGAAGACGTGCTCCGTGCTGGTCGTGGCAATGCTGGCGATGGCCACTGCAGGCGAGGCCCGCGGTCAGGCCGATCCATCTCGTGCCGTATCCAGCGGGCGCCCGCATCATCAGAGCGAGTTCGGCTGCGGCGCGCATTACTTTGCGCACATTTCCACCCAGGACTTCAAGACATGGACCGAACACGAAGCGGCCACGCCTCTGGAAGAACAGTGGGAATGCATTGGCACGGGTGTGCCGTTCGTGTTCAACGGTCAGCTCCATCTGAGCTATGGATTGCACACGACGCGCGTTTACCCACAGAACAAGACGACCCTGCCCGCCCAGTGGGATTACCTGAAGAAGAACGGGCGCACAGGTTCGTTCAAGCGAACAACAACGCCGGGCATTCCCGCGGGCTCGACCTACTCTGTGAGCGAGGATGGCGTCTCGAACTTCAAGAAGTCGAACGTCATGTTTCATCCCTGCGAGAACCCGACTGTCTACACCGATCCCAACGGCAAGCCGCGCATGCTGGCGAACTACCGTTCAAACGGCATTTGGGAATACGCTGCTTGCTGAATTCCGATAACAGTCCGCTCCGAAGAGATCCGGCTGCAGCGGGCTATACGTCAAGGTCGTACCTTCAAATGGCACCCATTCCTCCAAGACTTGAGAACGGCACGTGTCCAACGATCGCTGGCTGATCCGGGGAAACGCCATACGCTCCGCCTCCAGCCACAGCGCCAGGTCGAGCTGGTTCGCCGGCAACTCCGTCATGTAGCGAGTGCATTCGTAATTGGTGGCGCCGGTGCTGGTTCCTCCCAACGGAAGCCGCAACGCCTCGTCTCGCATTGGGTGTTCGCTGCCTCGGAATAGCACGTGTTCCAGGAGGTGGGCCAGGTCAGTGCGATCTCTTGGCTCATGATTCCAGCCGGCGTGGTACATCGACGCGACGGCAACAAGCGGACTGGAGAAATCCTCCATGGTGAGGACCCGTAGCCCGTTGTTCAGCCGGAACTCGCGATATGAATACGGTTGGAGATTCCCCCCGACACCGGCTGAAACATTCAATGCCAGCCCGACAACCGTGATGGCCGCAAGCACCTGTCGTATCCGCTCACCGACCAGCTTTGCGCGCCATTCTATCCGGTGTGTCGACGGTTGTTTGTGCCGTTCTTCGTCGGATCGTACGTCATGAAGATGTAAGAAGCAAGGAACGTCTCCGAGAACGTGGCGGTACTTTGGTAGCCGTGTCGAGTTTACCAAGGTTCCGCAAGGCAAGGAGAGCCCCATGAAGACGGTGCATTTTATCGCGATGGACACGCACGGCAAGACCACAGACATTTGCTGCAAGACGTCGGTGCATCACAGCGATTCGGCGGAGCGGATGATCTTCAAGCGACAGGTGGGGCTGTACCACCAGCGAGTGGAGCACCGGGTGTCCGAGGCGAACCAGATCATGGGTTTTCTCAAGGGCTTCGGCCTGGTGGTGGTGCAGAGGGGATTCTCGATGAAGGAAAAGCGGTAGGAGTTGTTGGCGAGGTTGAGAGGCAATGGCGGGGGCAAGCCGATCCAGGAGAACGCGCGTCTGCTGTGGCGGGGCTACGACATGCCGATGCAGCAACAGAAGCAGTTGCGACGGCAACTGGAGAAGACAGCCAAGAAGGAGGAGGTGATCGAACGGCTGGTGGCGTTGCCGGGGATTGCGTACGTGAGGGCGGCGACATTTGTGGTGTACCTGGACACGCCGTGGCGGTTCACCAGCAAATCGGCGTTGTGGAAGTACCTGGGGATTGGGCTGGTGCGTGAGAAGTCGGGAGAGGGCCGGGAGTACCTGCAGGTGGGGCTGGCGAACTGGCAATAGCTTGCATTGCGCCATCGGTCAGATCACCGAAACCCGAGCGTAGGTCCGGCAGTTCCGCGAAAGGCAGTGGACGCACCGAGCAGTCACGGTACCTGAATGAACGCTGACCTATGCAGCTACGCTCCAAGATCTACATGGACCTCCCTGGCGTGGAGAGTCCCAGATGGGTGCCTGGGCGACGTTCTTGAAGCAGCAGGTGTTGGTGCTGCGGAACGGAACGGCCCGTAAGCGAAGCGTCAGTGGTGATCGACAAGCGGCAGATGGTGCATGATGCAAGCAAAAGCCAGACGAGCTCCAGTCAGGTTCGGCAGTCGTAGACGCTACGGCCAGTCGAGAGGCGCCCCGAAAAGTCCACCAGAACGATCGCGGCGTCCGCGGGGATGGTCTCTTGACTTTTCGCTTCTTATGGGTGGCTCACGGTCCTTGATTTGACTGCCTCCGCGGCGATGGGGCAGTTGTGGTTGTGGGCCCAAGCAGCCCTGAAAGTCCGATGCTCGTCAGCCGGTAGTCAGTGGCGGGGCCCGGGCCCATGGCAAGGTGTATCACGAGCGGCGAGACCTCGAAAACCATGGTGTGGATCGTCATTTTGCCCTGGTTAGCCGCTTTCATGAACGCGGCAACCTCCTCGATCCCGAGACGATCCTTCTTTCGCGCTCCATCCAGAACATCGTATCTCCAGCACTTCTCGTCCCCCGCCAAATCGTCATGACGAAAGTGGTTGGTGGCGCAGCAAAGCCCGTCCTTGCTGCTTCGCGAGAGAACACGTTTTGTGGTCACTTCGAGCACACATTGCCCGTCACGGTCACAAGCCGCAATGCTGACGCACCGCATAAGGCGATGCTGCTCGGGCCAATTGCGGACCTCATCAACGGTGCCGCATCCCTCGATCAGCCGCCGCCCGGCAACGGCGCTTGACTCACCGGCGAGATCGAAGCGTTCCGACCTGTCGAGGGGGGCCGGAACAGAGTGCGAGCCCACGGCAAGCCCCCGGCAATTCATACCGCTCGAAAACATCAGAAACCCGGGAAGATTCGGCATCGCAAACGCATGACACCCATCCGGGTGATACACGATCAGCAGACTGAATTCAGCCAGACCCTTCACGTAGGGCGCATCAACGTTGCGACTGTAGAGCGGACCGCCCGTGGTGCTTCGTGCACTTGAAACCATCAGGCTCGAGCATCCGATCATCTCATACAAATCAATAATCGTGTTGGCTGTAACCAGAACGGACAGGTCCACATCCGCCGCGGCCGCCATTGCCTCCAGTTCTTCGCGGTACTCGCGCGGGAATTTGGCATACATTGAACGTACCGCAGCATCAGCCAGCGGCCGGAGCGCCTTTGGGATGTTTTGATTTGCGTACGTGCCTACCAGATCCGCAACCTGAGCAGCGGGCTTCAAAGCAAGCCTTCCGATTTGCTCGCCGATCTCGCGATGGCTCCCCCGGACAATCAGCACCGGCACGCCCTTGATGTAGCGCAATTCTCCGCTACCGTAGCGTCCTTCCGGATACCGAAATACGGCATTGCCGTTAATAACAGGCGAGATCGGCCGCGTTTGGGGCTTCCTGGTGTTCGAACCCTCCTCACCCCCGGATCGTGAAGCCGTCCCTCCCGTCCATGGACCTGCGACCGCAGATGCCCGCTGGCCGGGTTCGGCAGGTGCTTTGGGCGCATCTAGTTCTGAAGCGGCAGTCGCGTGGGGGCGGATGCCCGCCACCAGCACGCACACGATCGCTGCAACGATCAACAGAACGGCCCGAAACACAAGTGAATCCTCTGAGCATTTCACGGCTCTACCTCCGGCCAGTCAACACCTTGCTATGGTCTCCTGCTGGGTCAACCTTAGTTCATGGATCACCGGGCGATTCTTCGTTGCTCGCCGGATCATTCGCCAGCCGCCCTGTCATTCCTGCGATCTGCGGTGGAACAGCACCGTAGATGGAACAATCTGCTCTTCTCCATTGGGGGGCATCCAGAGAAGCCGGCAGCCGTATTCGCCGGTGCCTTGAAACAACTCAACCTTGATTTCGTGATCTCCGGCCTTGAGGTCGCAACGATCCTCGGCCTCCTGCATTGGATGGAGACCACCGTTGTCCACAATTCGCTTGGCATCGATGAACAGCCACGACCCGTCGTCAGATTCCAGGAAAAACCGGTAGTTGCCGTCGCTCGGGATGCCGGTGATGCCGTTCCAGCGCACCTAGAAGTTCTCTTTCAGCTTTGTGCCCGGTCAGGGTCCCTTATCGGCTTCAACCGCAATCTTCGAGTCGAACCCGCACATACACAGCCGCCGAATGGCAAAGCGTGACGTGCGAAATCTGAGCCTGCCCGGATTCCCGGACGTCAGCTACTGCGGCACCGGGTTCAGGATCGAAGCGGTCATCACAAACACCAGACGAGCGGGCGGTTTGTCCTTCTGCGCGTCCATGGTGCCCATGCCGGTGATCGCCACTGTGCCGGCGTTTGGAAGATTGACCGTCGTCTGGATCTCGCGCACATCGACCTCGGGCTTCTGCACCTTGAGCTTCTGGCCGGCCGGGACGCCCGGGAAGGACGACTCGGCCATAGTGCGAAGGTGAGTGAGCTTCGGATGCACCTGAATCTTGGCGGAATTGCGGTCGTTGGCAACAGTCGGGCGCATGTCGATCCGCATGCCATCTTCGAGCTTGCCCATCTTCGGCTCGTAGCGGGTCTGGCCGTCTGACGATCTGACCGGCGTGTAGTCGGAGATGTACGGGATTACCGATCCGATCTGGATTGTCGCATCCTGTCCATCGTTGACGAGCACTCTGGGGCCTATGAGGATTTCGAGCGTTTCCTTGCGGTTTCGGGCGGATGCGAGCAATTCGGCAAGGTCACTCTGGCTGATGGCCGCGACAGCGGCCTTTGTCGAGTCTGGTGCGTCGAGTCCCCACTTGGCGCGCGTCGGCGCATCAAGGCTGGCGATGTGTTTCTCCGTGATGCTCAGCAGACGCATCTCGATCATCACCATTGGCCCGGCGTGGTCCTTCAAGGCCGCGATCCATGCCGAGATCATCGACTGAGTTGGTTCCACGGCGATCACCGAGAGTTGTGCTCCCTCCAGTTTCACCTGCCCGCCGCGATCGCGCTGCTGTTCGTCGATGAGTTTCTCGGCCATGGCAGCGAGCTGCGCCGGCTGCATGGGGGCCTTCTTGCCTTCGGGCGGATTCAGAATCGACGAGACATCGTACTGGCGCGTCACGAGCGGGGCCGGCTCAAGAACGGGAGCGGGGGCCTTTTGGCCGGTCAGCGTGGCGCAGCCGACGGTGAGCAAGAGCGCGATCGCGAGGGCCGCGCGCGCAATCCCGGTGGGCCTGAATGCGGCGATCATGTGTATTCTCCGCGTTAGTTGTCGTTTCCCATGGATGAGTGCCAGTGAGCCCTGCGCGAGATCGGGGTGGTTGAATCTCTCGACGAGACCGAGAATCGCCATCCCGTAGGAGCGCGCATCCCGCGGCGTGCCTGTGGAAAGCACCATTTCGTCGCGGGCGAGCTCGCGGTCGGCCCGCAGCCGGGCCATCGCAAACCAGACGGCGGGATTGAACCAGTTGACGATCAGCAGAAGGTCAAGCAGGCAGTCGACGCCGGCGTCGCGGCACCGCACGTGCGCCAATTCGTGGAGGAAGATCAGACGCTGGTCTGCTTCGCCGAGGGCATCTGCGAATCCCAGGGGCAGCAGGAGCTTCGAGCGGAAGACGCCTGCGACCGCGGGCCCGGGCAGGCCGTCCATCTCCACGATTACGACGGGGCGGCGAATGCGCATCTCTCGCCGGCAGTCTGCCACCAACCGAAGCAACCGAGGGTCTGACACGGCGCGCCCGCAGGCCAAGCAGCGCGCGAGGCGCAATCGTCGGCGGCCGATGAGAAGAACCATGCCCAACGCGCCAGCAAGCCAAGGCGCGACGAGCATCGGGCGCCAGTTCAGGGACGCAGCAGAACCTACTGAGTCCGACGGCTGCGCTACCGCAAGCGGGCTGGCAGGCGTCGAGTCCGGCACAGACACCCAGACCTCCGGAGTCGGCCGTCGTTCCGGCCGAGGGACATCCGGCATGAGGTTGAAGATGCTGGTCGAGCAGGCGGGAAGCGCCGGCATGAGCAGGCGGAGCACCAGCAGCCCCCAGAGGGTGTATCGCCATCTCGCCGGCAGCCAGCGGCGGAAGACGGCCTGTGCCAGCAATACCGCCGCAATGACCACACATGCCTGCCAGCTCGTTTTGGCCAACCAGTCGATCATCGGACCGGAGATGTCCTGCAGGCCGCTCACGTCATTGCTCCATCCGATCGAGTATGCGCTTGAGTTCGTCGATCTCCCGCCGTGACAGCTTGGTGTGCCTGACAAAATGATTGAGCAGCGAGCCTGCCACGCCGCCGAACACGCGGTCGAGGAACGAGCGGCTCTCGAAGCGGACGCACTGACTCTGGCTGACGCTGGGGCGGTAGAGGTACCTCTTGCCTTCCCGCTCGAACGTAATCGCGCCTTTCCTCACCAAGCGGTTGAGCATGGTCCTGACGGTCGCCGGGACCCAGCCGCGCCGCGAAGCGAGGCGGGCGACGACCTCGTTGGCGGTGATCGGCGAGGTCTCCCAGACCACGCGCATCACTTCCCATTCGGCGTCGGAGATGGTGGGTGTCGTAGCCATATCGTTTACATCTGTAACCTATTACAAGCGTAAACGGATGTCAAGAGGCCGCGCGCCTATTCTCGCCGCAGGGCCGTTGTCGACCATGCCGACGTCACGCTTTTCGGCGAACGGATGTATTATGGGAAGACTGACGAGCTTTGAGGCACCTTCGAAGGAGGCCCATCATGGGAAGAGCCCGTATCGCAATGTCTATTCCCCTGCTGTGGGCGATTGCCACGCTGACATCGTCCGCGCCGGCTCAGACCCGGCCGGCCGACAGGATAGAACTCAAGATCCTCTACGCCGGCAAGCCGGGCTCCGACCGCGAAAAGGATTTCGTTGACTTCCTGGCCAGACACTTCAAAGTGGTCAAGACCGCGAAGGCAGCCGGCTTCGCCGATGTGCAGGCCGAGCAGTTCGACGTTGTTATCCTTGACAACGATAGCGACAAGAACCCCGAGCCCGCGTTGACGGCCTCATACAGCCGGGCAACCATCACGCTCGGCGTGGCCGGCGCCCATATCTGCTCGGAGCGCGACCTGAAGACGGGCTACTTGTGAAACTGCATGGGCGATGCGGCTCAGGGTGAGCCGATTCAGCATGAGGTCTTCACCACCCCCTTCAAAGTCGAGCCCCACTATGAGATGTGGAAGACGCCCAACAACTATCTCATGGAGCCCGGCGGATGGCGCCTCCCCGATCGCACCAAGGTCTGGCGCGTCCAGAACACCGGAAAGGAGTTCGGCGGGGTTGTGTCACCAAAAGACGCCTTCGACCGCTTCCCTGATGCGGAGGTCCTGACCGTCGGATTCAACGTCGGCAAGTCCAACGGTTCCGTCGGCGTCGGTCGGCACGGCAACTTTTTCCAATGGGGCTTTTCCGGCTCGCCAGCGCAGATGACCGATGCCGGGAGAGCATTCTTTCTGAACTGCATCTGCTATATCCGCAAGTTCGACGGCAAACCGCCGCTTGTGAAACGGGAGCACCTCGGCCGATCGTACGTGCCGAATCTGGCCGCCTTCACCCGGTTCCCGGCGGACCCCAAGTGGCCGGAGCAGTTCTTTCCGGCCGATGCGCTGGCCAAGTACGGCAAGGACGCGGACGACCTGATCGCATACTATCGGGACAACACCGAGTGGATCTATCTCGACCGGCTGTTCTACGTGGATGAGGAGCTCAAATCGGCAGGAATTGCGTCGAATCGCACCGTGGCCGCCTTGAGCGCGATGGTTGAGATGATGAAGGACCCTCGCAAGAGCGAGTTGGCCGGCAAATTCCTCGGACGATATACGACCGAGTCGTTCAAAACGCGCGAGGAATGGGGAGACTGGCTTGCCGCCAACCGGGGGCGTATCTACTTCACCGACTGCGGTGGCTACAAGTTTCGCGTCGTGCCCGACGGATACCTGCCACCGGCCAGATAGGCATCGGTGCGGGAAGGCGAGAGTCGCCCCGACGGCGGTTGCATTCCTGGTGACTGCCGCCGTTCCTGCTTTGGGCAGGTTTCCCGACGCGGATGGATGATGGATCCACCACGCAAAAGGCCGGCGACCCTGCCCGAGGTGATCGGTGCCGCGGTGCAGGCCGCGGGTATCGCAACTCGGATGGCTCGCTCTTCGACGGGTGGCGGATAACCTCTTCCGTTGCGTCCAAGTGCTTACCGGAGGCGTCCTCGCGGACGACTCGCCGCAAATCAGCTTGTACGAGATCGCCTTCGAACCGGACCTTGCCGAGGAACAAGACCGCCCGTTTCCCTGGCCTCAATTCGGCGTGGACGAAGCGGCTGGCCTTCGCAGTGACTCGCTTGACCAGTTCATGCTCCAGAAGCCCATCTGCCCCGGCTTGGTGGCAAATGTTGGTTCCGGCTCGCAGACGCCAACCGTCTTATGGCAGGCGAGATCATCTACTCTTTGCGGTGGCCTTGTCCAGCAATGCCTTCTCCTTCTCCAGTTGCCTGAGTTGGCGCTCGACTTCGCGTAGCCGTGCGTCGAATATCGTGACGAGCTTTTCCGTCAGGCTCCTGCCTTCCATCTTCTCGATCTGAAGGTGTGGCGCCAGTTCCACGACCGACAGTTCAGGGAGAGCAAGGATGAGCGAGCCGCATTCGGGGCAGCGGTCTTTGCTGGCGCGAAGATCATAACCGCAGGTGGGGCAGAGGCCGAGGCGGAGGCGGGAGCGGAGGCGGAGGTGGGGGAGAAGCAGCGGGATCAGGGGGATGCAGGTGATGGCTTGGACGGACCAGAACGGGATGCGGAGGGCGTTTCTGTCGGAGAAACTCGAGGTGGAGCCGTAAGTAAAGCCGTAGCGCCAGTTGTCGGGGTTGTCGGCGCTTTCTCGCAGATAGATGGGGTTTGTATAGTCGGATGTACGACCACAGTCGAATGTCCAGCGGGAGGAGACGGGGCCAGGCACCTTGTAGCCCCAGCCCATGTTCGTGCCCCAGCGATACCATAGGCCGACCTCCCAGCAGGGAATTTTGAACCAGCGAACGGGGATGAGTTCTCCTGTATGCGGCTCTGCTTCGTTCCAGGTGATGCCGCCGGAAGCGATGTAGCGATAGCTGAAGAGCCAGAGGGCCAGTACGGCGAGGCACAAGAGCGGCGGAAGAGCGCAGATGAGGGTGAAGAGGCGGCGTTTCATGGTGGGGATTGTACCGAATCGTTGCTCGGATTGGATGGTGTGGGGATGGGCGTCCCGCATTCGGGGCAGCGGTCTGTGGAGGCGCGGAGGTCGTAGCCGCAGACTGGGCAGAGGCCGCGAAGTCGCCAGCGGCGCAAGCGTCGTTTGCGGAGCCACCACGTTCGCACGGGCAAGGACGCCCGTACGAAAGGCAGGACAAGAAACAGCGCCAGGAGTGTCCAGAAACTCAGAACCAATTGCGCGTAATTCAGCGTGTACGGCGAGAGACTGATAGTGGAGGAGACGTTAGGCCCTTTCATGCCGTAGTAGAAGAATCGGAAAGGCTTCCCCTTCGCATCTACGGGGATGCGCACTCCGGTCAGCGTTACATACATCATGATGCCAGGGCAGCCCCAGTTCGTCGCCGCACCCGCCCGGCTGCCCACTACGAACAGATTTACTTTGTCGCTGTCACGAACGTCCCAACGGAGCGACTCTCCCGTCTGCCAAGGGGTGAACGATTCAATGGAGAGCCAGCCTGGGACCGTCCGAAACGCCAGCATCCGATTACCGCCAGTGGTGAAAGAAATGATATCGCTGGTTGTGGTACTCCTCACCCACAACGCCACCATTGGGACGCACAATAACAGCGACAATGCCGACACAACGTTGAACACGCGGCGTCTCATTAGGCAACCTTCGGCACATGGCCAGCGGGGATGTCGGTGTCAAGTGCCTGGCCACCGAAACTGCAGATCAGATAGCGATTGCCCTTCGTCATCGGGTAGATCGTTGCGATTTGCGTCTTGCCGGGTTTCTTCTCTCCTTTGAGCACTGTGAGAATCTCCCCCTTGGCCAGATAGAGTCCATCCACGAACGCATCCGGCGCGCCGTCCGGAACGGATAGACACTCAACAACAAGGACGTCCTTGGCTGTCTGGGCATACAGATCCACATCAGAGAACAGCGCGACCGGGATCGCGAGGGCCGTCGTTGTCCACATCGCCATAGCCGTGAGAATGGTGAACCACTTCATGGGCGTCTTCTATAGAGTCACCAAATGCCTGGACCCTACGGGGTCGCGTCAGTTTCCAACTGTCGCCCAGTTGCGATGCCATCCTGAGCGGCATTCCGGGCCACCGCCTTGGCCTGCGGATCCGGACGCGTCACGCACCGAATTGGCCCGAAACTTCTGGCCACCAGCATAGTCTGACTTCGCCACACTCGTTCATCCATGCTAATCTCACAACCCTAGCGGACACGTAAATGGCGGATTTCTCAGATACGTACAACGATCTTGTGGCAGAACCCGGTGGCGTTAGCGTTGTAGATTAATACACCCGCACACGGAGGGTCCGTGACAAGGAATATCGGGCACTCGTGACGATGGCATGCTGAAGTTACAGTCGAGCGGGGCTCACTTGACCTTGAATTCCACTTCCACCGTCTTGCCCGCTTCCACGGTGATGGTCTTGGCCTCGGCCGGCATCGGCACGCCCGGCAGGAAGATGGGCTTGGGCGAGATCACATATTTCCCGACCGGCACATTCTCAAAGCTGAACGTCCCATCCGCCTTCACATTCATGCTGCCGCCCCACGTGCCCACCTTGTTTCCGGCCGCATCCTGAATGTTGATCTGGCTGTTCGGCCGCAGCGCCCCGTCGGCGCCGACGACACGGCCCTTGACGGCGCCGGCCGAGCCGGCGCGCAGCACGATATCCTTGGCTGAGGTGCTGAAGGGCTTGGGATTCCAGACCGGATGCAATCCC
>JAPLNB010000230.1 GCA_026693085.1 Planctomycetota bacterium
GGAATGTTGGGGTGGGGCGGGGCGGCGGGGGTGTTTGAGGCGGGCGAAAAGGTGGACGAGCCTTTCTTAATCCGTTCGGGGGCGTCGGCGGGAGAGGATCGCCGAGGCGAGGAGCAGAGCCATTGCTGAGCCTGGTTCGGGGACGACGGTGAGAGAGATCTCGCGGGGGCCTTCGGAGACGCGCCACGAGAATCCACCGGCGAGGCTGGGCAGGTCGTAATCAAAACCGCCAGTTATAGAGGCGTATTTGACCAGAGTGAAGGTGTCGGTGAGGGAGGGGTGGTAATCACCGAGGAGCATAACGCGCAGGAGGCCATCGGCGGCGAGTTGGCCGGTGACGGTGATCTGGTCGTACTGGGTGCCGGGCGTGTTGCCGGCGAGTTCAAGGAGGAGGGTGGCTTGGTCAGCGAAGGCGAGATTGCCGGCGAAGGAGACGCCGGCGGGGCTGGCGCCCGGGGAGTAAGTGGCTTGGAACAAGGCGGTGCCGGTGCCGGTGAACTGTCCGGGGCCTTGGACGTTGGCGTGGAAGATGGCAGTGCGATTCGTGGAGATGTAGATGGTACCGGAGTTGGTGATGTCGCTGTCGAGTTGAGCGAGAAGCGTATTGGGGTTGCCGTAGATGCTGAGGGTGCCATTGACGATCAGTGTGGGCGCGTCGATGGTTCCAGCGTACAGGGAAACCGAGCCGGGGCTCCAGATGGTCACGGGCGAAGGAGAGCGGAGGGTTCCGCCGTTCTTGATTGTAACATCGCCTCTGCCGGCGGGTCCGGTCGTGTTGCCAGCGATGTAGACGGGGGCGGAGGTGATCCAAGCCGAGCCCTCACCATCGACAGTGACCACACCGCGTGAGGCAGCGGTAAAGCCGAGAAAGCCGCCATTGCTGCGGACGCCGCCCCCATTGGCGATAGTAAGGTTGCCATAGCCGCGGTCGCCGACGAAGAGGTCAGCGGCGTTTGTCCAGAGGGAAGTTGGGCCATCGACGGTGACATAGCCAGAGGACCCAGCCATGTTTGCAAGGCGTCCATCGTGATTGGAGACAGAGGCGCCAGCGGTGATATTGAGCGTGCCCGTGCCGGGGCTGGTGCCCGCGCCCGATCCGACCTTGAGATTACCCGTGTCGATCCAGGTGGAGCCGGCGCCAGTGACGGTAACGGTGCCGCTGTCGCGGCCGACGTAAGCACCGGTGCTGAAGACGCTTCCGCCGCCGGTGATTCTAAGTTCGCCGGTACCGGCGGCGCCGACCGAGAACGTCTCGGTGGCAGTCAGGGTGGAACCAGGACCATCGACAGTGGCGGTTCCACGGGCCCTTTCGCCATGGCTGACGTAGAAGTATTTGGCAGAAACCTTTCCGCCGGCGGTGATCGAGAGTGTTCCGACATTGACTTCGGCGACAGTGATGACGCCTTGAGGAGCTTGGAGGGTGGAACCAGGGCCATCCACAATGACTGTTCCGACAGAGGGCGAATGAGGCGACGTGAAGCCGGCCGCGATGTTGACGCTTCCGGAGACGGTAGCGCCGTTGGTGACCTTCATGGTGCCGGTCCCATTGTCACCGACGGTAGTGCCCTTGGTAGTGGTCCAAGTGGAGGAAGGTCCGTCGATGGTGACGAAGCCGGTGGAGCCGACCTGTTCGCCAATGACAACACGGTTACTGGAGAGGCTCCCGCCGTTGGTAATGGCGATGGAGCCATTGGTGTTTTTGTCTCGGCCAATGGTGAGGGTTCCGGAATTGGTCCAGACGGAAGCGAGCCCGTCGATGGCGACCTCGCCGCGATCGCTGCTGGCCACGTATCCGGTGACGGTATCGACCTTGGCTCCCGCGCTGATCCTGAGCAAGGATGGGGCCTGGCCGTTCACGGACAACTGCGGAGTTACGAGGCTTCCCGCCTCTGTAATAGCCATACTGGCCGTTCCCTGGTAGCCAACCCCGAGGCCGCTGCTGGCCGTGAAGTTGCCCTTGGAAATAGTCAACTCGGCGCTTTCCGAGCCCTCAGGGATGACCGAGAGGCTGTGCACTTGGCAAGGGCCCGGGATGGAGACGTTGAGCCTGTCGGATCTGACCGTGAACACGCGGATGCCGGGAACGTCGAGCGTGACGGAATAGGGTTGGGTGCTGCTGAGGTTGAACAGGGCATCGTCCAGCCATGAGGGGACGTGTTGGAGCCAGTTCCGCGCATCGGAGAAGTTGCCGTCGGCGGGGTTTTTCCATGAACATGTGTCGGCCAGGGCAGATGCATTGAGGCATGAGCCGAGTACCACAGCGGCGGCGGCACAGCGCAAAGGCGTGGGAATGCGTGCTCGGCGGATTCGATGCAGTTGTGCCCCTTGATTTGAACTGTGCATACCCATTCCTCCTGAGCCTTCCCGTCTTATACCGCACCGTTGTTGTACGAGAATCCCACAACGCAGCCCACATAGTATACACCATAGGTGGCTGCCCATTATGGATTATATGGATTATCACGAACGAAACGGGACAGGATTCGTTCACCTCGCTTCGCCCGCTGGCATGGCTCTTCTTGGCCGGACAGGATCGCGCATCGTCGACTCCAGCCCCAGTTCCCTAACGGTCGGCTCCCGCCACTGATCATCCCCAAACGGACAACCCCGGTTCACACTGCGGCGAATCGGCGGCAGTTCTTCAGTACTCTGCGGCTCGTTCACGAACTCCAGCCAGTCCGCCGGGTGCCACTGGCAGTTTGCTGCCAGTGTTTCCGCCATGGGACCACGGGCGGACAAGGCGGCCGTGGCATCCGATAAGATGGCATCAGCATGAGACACTACACTACCTGGGCGTCGTTCAACTGGCCTGCGGGGTGTTGTGGTATCGCCGCCAGTGCCGTTTGGAGGTGCTGAGATAGTTTCTAATAACTGACAACTAACAACCAACAACTACCGCCCATACCACAACGACTCCCAATACCTCCGATCCATCTCATACACGCTCATCGCACCCGCCCCCTTCAACACTCCATACTTTTTCAGCTCCCTCACATACGCCGCATCCGGCTCAAACCCTGCCACGTCAAACCGCCTGATCCCCTCCAGCTTCCTCTTCCCTGCCACGCACATCTCATGCTCATCGCCAACAGCGATTCGTGGCACAGGCGCCTCTCATCGCCACCACCCTATGCACCGCACATCCTCGCCCATTGCCGCCATCTCGCGTCATTCCTATGGACGCGCAACCTCTCGCCGTGTACCATCGCTATCATACGCTTGGACACAGCCCGTCAGGAGGCCCGCATGCGACAATCAACATTCCGCCATTCGCTCCTCACCTTCTGCACTCTCCTCCTGACCACCGCCACCTCCCGCGCCGCCGACGCCCCCACGCTCGACTCCGATCCCCACCTCGCCGCCTGGTACAAATTCGACGAATCCGCCGGAAAATCCGCCGCCGATTCCTCCAAAAACGCCCGCAATGCCTCCCTCCAGGGCGCCCTTTCGTTCGACACCTCTTCCGCCCCAGGCCGCATCGGCCAAGCCCTCAAATTCGACGGCAAAGACTCCGTCACCATCCCCGACTACAAAGGCATCACCGGCCCCGCCCCCAGAACCATCTCCGCATGGATCAAGCACTCCTCCAACGGCGGCGAAATCGTCTCCTGGGGCTTCAACGACGCCGGTAAAATGTTCGTCGTCTGCTTCATCCGCGACCGCATCGGCGTCCACCCCAAAGGCGGATACTTCTACATGAAATCCGCCACCAACGACGACAAATGGCACCACATCGCCATCGTCGTCCGCCAAGCCTCACCCCCAAACCTTCACGATGACGTCAAACTCTACCTCGACAGCGAAATCGCCGAAATCGACGACATCGGCCTCCTCGACCTCTGGCCCATCGACACCGGCGACAAACAAGACGTCCGCATCGGCGCCCGATACAAGGGCCTCCTCGACGACCTCCGCATCTACTCCCGCCCTCTGTTAGACCAGGAAATCACCGCCCTGTTCAAACTCGAATCCGCCCGCCCCCTCCCCAATCCATCCCCCGATAAACAGTGATCTTGATTTATTCCAAGCCCAGGGATTCATCCCTGGGTTTTGTTTGAGAGTCTGTATAAGGACGCAAAAAACATGGACAACAACTCAATCTCCCGACGTGATTTCGTCCGCGATATCGCCGCCGCCGGCCTCGCCGTCGGCCTCGCAAGCATCATGCCCCCCAGCGCCCACGGCGCCCCCGCCACACCCATCGATACCTCAAAAATCCTCAACTACAACCCCAACATGGAATACCGCCGACAAGGCAAGACCGCACTCATGGTCTCGGCCGTCTGTCTCGGCGGACACTCCCGCAGCAACGACCAGGAACGAACCGAAATCGTCAGCCGCTGCATCGATGCCGGCATCAACTACATCGACGCCTGCTGGGACAACGAAGTCAAACGCGACGCCAAAGCCCTCAAGGGCCGCCGCGACAAAATGTACCTCGCCCTTTCCCACGGAGCACAGGAAGTCCGCAGCGAAAACTTCCGAACCTCAAAAAAGCTCCTCGAATCACTCGAATCCCTCCTCAAAGACTCCAGCCAGGAATTCACCGACCTCTGGCGAATCACCTGCTTCGAGCCTGGCGGCCGCCACACTTTTGACACCGCCGCCGAAATCGCCGATGCGCTCGAGAAAGCCAAAAAACAGGGCAAAGCGCGCTTCATCGGCTTCTCCACCCACGACCGCCGATGGATCAAGTTCATGATCGAGTACTTCCCCCAGATCGACGTCGTCTGCTTCCCCTACACCACCATGACCAAGGCCGCTCCCAAAGATTCCGTCTTCGAAGCCCTCAAAAAGTGCGACGTCGGAGCCTTCGGCATCAAGCCCTTCGCCGCCGGTTCCCTCTTCACAGGACAGAAAGAAGAAGACTACCGCCGCGCGCGTCTGGCACTCCGCTACATCCTCAGCAGCAACACCGTCATCCCCATCCCCGGCCTCCAGAGCATCGCCGAAGTCGATAACGCCGCCAAAGCCGTCCTCGAACGCCGCGAACTCGATATCAAGGAAAAAGCCGAGCTGCAGATCATCTCCGATCACGCCTCCGCCTCGCTCCCCACCCACTACCAATGGCTCCGCGATTGGGAATACGTGTAATCGGTCTGTTCTCTCCACTCTCTCTCCCGGCACCCCTTGATACTCCCTCGCCCGGTACTCCGGGAGAGCGTTGGGGGCAGGGTTATTTCGAGGATCTCATTACACCATGAAACTCGCTTCTCTCCTGCTCTTCTGCCTTGCCCTGGTCCTCTCCGCCTGCGACCGCCCGCGCGCAACCACCCCACCTTCCCCCCAATCCCAATCCCCAGCCTCCTCCTCCCCCAAAGCCGGCCAATCCGATAAACTCCTCCTCCTCGACGAAGAAACCCCCACCACCGACCCCACCGGCGAAACCGCCGACAACTCCCGCTGCCAGGTCTGCCACCTCAACCTCGTCACCGAAGACCTTGCCGCCAAACACGCCAAAGCCAACATCGGCTGCGCTAAATGCCACGGCGAATCCGACGCCCACATCGCCGACGAATCCTGGGCCTCCGGCGGCAACGGCACCGCCCCCACAACCATGTTCCCCCCAGACAAGATCAACCCCTCCTGCTACGCCTGCCACCCCAAAGACAAACTCGACCCCGACCTCCACAAAGCCTTCCTCGCCGGCGCTACCGACAAAAAACTCTGCACCAACTGCCACGGCAACCACAAAATCGTCAACCGCAAATGCAAATGGAAGTAGCGGCGGCTTCTTCCACTCTCTTCCCCTTACCCCTACCCCCTCCCCAACTCACCCGCATACTCCGCAATCTTCCCCACCGCCTCCGCAATCTGATCCATATCCCGCCTCGGCCCCAGCAGCATGTTCTGCGTCAACCACACCGCTTCTTCGCACAACCGATCGTTCTCCGGACACCGATTCCGCTTCTCCCACTCCCCAATCCGCGACCTCGAATACACCACCCCAAATCCCCGCGACCTCAATGTATTCATGATAAACGCCTCGTTGTTCAACG
>JAPLNB010000231.1 GCA_026693085.1 Planctomycetota bacterium
TGATCGTTGGCAGAATCGTGTTCCAGGGCAGCAAACTGGCCCTCACCGGCGTCTACCTGGATTCGGCGTTGTGGGAACTGTGCGGACCACCCAGGCGATGGACAAGCGGGTCCGATCCCGCCGGCTGACCCAGGACAAGTTGGCGGCCAGCGTGGGCATGGTGCTGACGAAATACCACACGGGCAAGTTTGTCCAGTGGAGCGTCGAGGGTGGCCGGCTGGTCTGGCAACTCAAGCAGGAACTGATCGAGCAGGAAGATGCGATGGATGGCTGCTACATCATCCGCAACGAGGTTCCCGCGCTGGGCATTTCCGGTGCACGGGACTGCTACAAGGACTTGATTCACGTCGAGCAGGCGTTTCGGAATCTCAAGACGGTCTGGCTGGAGATGCGTCCCTTTTACCCTCATCGGGACGACCGGCTGCAAGCCCATGTGTTTGTATGCATGCTGGCGTATTACGTGCAGTGGCAGGCGATGAGGATGCTGGAGCCGCTGTTCGCTTCGGATGGGAAGGGGAAGAATCGCCAGTGGACCTGGGCGCGGGTGATCGAGCGTCTCAAAGCCATTCGCACGCAGCCTCTGCGGATCGGCGGGACGGAGATTCCCGATGTCATCAGCATGCCCGACACGGATCAGCAGCGGATACTGGATCTGCTGAAAGTCAAATTGTAGCCTGACGCGTGAAGTCGAAAATCGACGTTTCGATACGGTAATTACCGCGTGAAACCGTGTTCAGGGGGAGGCAAGTTACGTCTTGTCGTGTGCGGGGAAGCTGGCGTTGGCCGATGACAGCGTCATCAGCGTTACGCCGGAGGACTTGCTTCTGATCCTGTGTGCGTACGGGACGAAGCATTGCTGGGATCGGCTGGATCTGATCTGCGGCGTCTCTGAACTGATCCGTGCCCGCGTCTTGGTTCAACGTGGAGTTTACAGCCCAAGCTCTCTGGAGTGCGTTTTTTCCCATTTGCGGGCGAGGCAATGTCCGCGGCATCGGGCTGAATACTGCCTGCGTCTGGCGATGATGCCGAAGATCGCGGATTTCCTGCTCTTGGCGTTGCCGGCGTCTCTTTCGTTCCTGTATTACCCCCTGCGGCCGATTCGGCTTGTTCGCCGGCTGCTGCGGGGAACGGGCGCGGCGTCGTAGCAAGCTTCGCGTCTGCTGCCGCCATGCTGGAGGGCCGGCCCATGGACATCCGTCCGTGGGCCAGTGTTTTGCGTGTGGGGAGCACGTTCGCTGGAGGGGGACATGCTCTACCGCTTGAATAGCTTGGCGATCGTGCCGGGAATGTCATCGCTGCGCATCAGGGTTTCGCCGACCAGTACCGCGCGTATACCGGCCTCGGCCAGCCTGGCGATGTCCTCGACCGTGGCGATGCCGCTCTCGCTGACCAGAACGGAGCGGTCCGCGACCAGCTCGGCCAAGCGCAGCGTGGTACCGAGGTCGGTCTTGAACGTGCGCAGATCGCGATTGTTGATGCCCAGCAGGCTGTATCGCTGGTGCGGAAAGCCAATCACGTGGTCGCGGACGCGGATCAGGTTGTCCATGTCGTGGACCTCGACGAGGATGGTGAGGTTCAGCTCGGTCGCCAGGATCTGCAGGTCGATCAACTGCGATGTGTCGAGGCATTCGGCGATCAGGAGCATGGCGTCGGCGCCGGCGGCGCGGGTTTCGTAGACCTGGTAAGGATCGATGATGAAATCCTTGCGAAGGACCGGCAACTGCACGGCCTCGCGGACGGCCTGGACATACTCCAGCTTGCCCTGGAAGTACTTTTCGTCGGTCAGGACGCTAAGGGCATCGGCGCCGGCCTGGGCGTAGGTCTGCGCGATCTTGACAGGGTCAAAGTCGCTGCGGATCAGGCCCGCGCTGGGCGAGGCTTTCTTGACCTCAGCGATGAGGTTGAGTCGCTTGGAAGTCTTCGCGGTGACCGCGTTGAAGAAGTTGCGAGGGTGGGGGAGCTGCGATATGCGGTCCTTCAACGCTTCCAGCGGCACCTGCTGCTTGCGCTGCGCGACTTCCTCATGCTTGGTGGCAACGATCTGGTCGAGCATGGTGCACATAATGTCCGGCTTGCCGCGGCGAACGCGCCGGCAAAAGCAAACGTTGTCTGCTGACGCACAGCCTGTTTGACAGTACTGTATGGCAACCTTCGCCAGCAGCGTGCCACTGCGTGTGGCTTGCCATCGCGCGGCGAGCCACTGTATACCGGACCGTGATGATGTCAAACGCACTGGCGCTAATGCAGCAGCAGATTATGGCTCTGGCAGCGGATCCGGCCGTGTATCTGGTTGTGGGGTTGGTCGTTTCGGTGGTGATCGCGATTGCGGCGGGGGTTTTTTCGCCGCGGAGCTTGCGTAGTCCGGACCGGCTTGCAGCGGACCAGCAGCCGGGAAACATGGTGCTGATCTTCCTGGCTGGGCTGGCGGTGTGGATTCTGACGCCGGCGATTTACGCGGGGTATCGCTCTGCCCCGGCGGCGACGCGCGGGGAAGTGCATATCAGCCCGGCCGAGCAGGTCATGCTCAGCGCCGTTGCCGCAGTGGCGGCGCTGATTGTGCTCGTGGTAGGCAACGTGGCCTATCGACGCCACGGGCTAACGCAGCTGGGATTTGACGTGCGGCGGCTGCTGGCGGCTATTCCGCAGGGCATCGTGGGCATCATCTGCATTATGCCGCTGATGGCGTGGATCAGTATCGGGGCGGTGAAGATCTGGGAACTGCTGCATCTGGCGCATCCTGCCAAGCACGAACTGCTGGAGATCCTCGACAAGACACACGACGTGCAGGTCGCCCGGCTGCTGGTCTTCACCGCGGTGGTTATCGCGCCAGTGTATGAGGAGGTGCTCTTCCGGGGGCATCTGCAGAGCGTGCTTCGGCATCTGCTGGGACGGCCTTGGGCGGCGATTGTGCTGACGTCGGCGGCGTTTGCATTGGTGCATCCGTGGTGGACGCAGCCGCCGATTCTCTTTCTGTCGCTGTGTCTGGGGTATGCGTATGAGCGGCGGGGGAATCTGTGGCTGCCGGTGGTGATCCATTCGCTCTTTAACGGCATTTCGATCCTGGCGTCCCATTATATGGGACGGTGAGCAGAACGGGCCGGCTCATTGATGCCCCATCCACGTGGCCTTAGAATCCCACGCTTTCAATAAGGAAAGAAAGACCATGTCATTGGTTGCCGATCTCGCGTCACGCGGCCTGGTTCAGCAGGTGTCGGATCCGGCCATCGATCAGCGTTTGGCGGAGATGGGGGCCAAGCGCCCGATTGCGGCGTACGCCGGGTTTGATCCGACGGCGGATTCGCTGCACGTGGGGAATTTCGTGGCGATCATTGGGCTGATGTATGCGCAGCGGAACGGCATCCGCCCCATCGCGATCGTTGGCGGGGCGACGGGCCTGATCGGCGATCCGTCCGGCAAGGCAGCCGAGCGCCAGTTGCAGACCAAAGAGACGGTCGCCAGGAACGTGCAGGGCATCCGGGGGGTGCTCGAACGGTTTCTGAGGTTCGATGATCCCAAAGCCCCGGCACAGATCGTGAACAACCTCGATTGGTTCGGCGCGATGTCGGCGATCGACTTTCTGCGCGATGTGGGCAAGCACTTCCGGATCGGATCGATGCTGGCGAAGGACTCGGTGCGGTCGCGCATGGAGGCCAGTGAAGAGGGGATGAGTTACACGGAGTTCAGCTACCAGTTGTTGCAGGGGTTTGATTTTTACCGGCTGTACAAGGATTACGGGTGCGTGCTGCAATTGGGTGGGTCGGACCAGTGGGGCAATATCACGGCCGGCATCGATCTGATCCGCAAGCTCGAGGGCGAGGGCGGCAATGCGCTGGGGCTGACGATGCCTTTGATCGCGACGGCCAGCGGCGCGAAGTTCGGAAAGAGCGAGGGCAACGCGGTCTGGTTAACGGCGGACCGGACCAAGCCGTTCGATTTTTACCAGTTCTGGCTGCGGACGGAAGATGCGGATGTGGCCAGGTACCTGCGGTACTTCACGTTCCTGCCCCTGGAGGAAATCGACGCTTTGTTGGCGGAGCACGTGAAGTCGCCGGAGAAGCGACTGGCGCAGAAACGACTGGCGGACGAGATGACGCGGCTGGTGCATGGGGCGGCGGCGGCGGAACAGGCGGTGGCAGCGAGCGGCACGCTGTACGGTGGGGGGGTGGAGCAGTTGGACGCGGCGGCGGTGGAGGCGCTGGCGGGACAGGGAGTGGCGACGATCACGGTGCTGCGAGCGAAGCTGGAGGGGGGTTGGCTGGTGGTGGACGCGGCAGTCGAAGCGGGGCTGGCCAAGAGCAAGGGCGAAGCACGCCGGCTGATCGCGCAGGGCGGGTTGTATGTGAACAACGTGGTGGTCACGGACGCGAGCCTGGCGCTGGGGGCGGGTCAGTTGGTCGCGGGAGCGGCGATTGTGCTGCGGGGCGGCAAGAAGAACTATCGGCTGATACGGGTGGCATGAGCAGCAGGGGCATTCGGCCGTGCTTGTTGCTTCCATTGTGGTGCCGTACATTCTGATTCGCCTGAACAGGAGTTCTTGATGGCCAAGCAGTGGCGTTGCGCTGTGGTGGGGACGGGGATGGTGGGGGAGTGGCATGTGAAGACGGTTCCGCATGTGCCGGCCACGACGCTGGTGGCGGTGTGCGATGTGGCGACGGAGAGGGCGAAGGCGGCGTTGGAGAAGAACAAGCTGGTGGGGGTGCCGATCTATACGGACCAGGCGGAGATGCTGCGGAAGGAGCAGATCGACGTTGTGCATATCTGTACGCCGAGCGGGGGCCACATGAAACCGGCCATAATGGCGATGGAGGCTGGGAAGAACGTCATCTGTGAGAAGCCGATGGAGATCCAGCTCGATCGGATTGATCGGATGATCGAGGTGGCGGGCCAGTGCGGGGTGAGGCTGGCGGGGATTTTTCAGAATCGGTGGAACCCGGCGAACCGGGCGATCCGGGATGCGGCGGCGGCGGGGCGGTTTGGACGGTTTGCCTGGGCGGGGTGCTTTACGCAGTGGTATCGAACGGACGAGTACTACCGCGACGGGGGTTGGCGGGGGACTTGGAAGCTGGACGGCGGGGGGGCGATCATGAACCAGTCGGTGCATGCGATCGATCTGTTGCAGTGGATTGTCGGGCCAGTGAAGCAGGTGAGCGCGTATGCATCGAGCCGGATTCACGCGGAGATCGAGGTGGAGGATACGCTCAGTTGTGCGTTGCAGTTTGCCAATGGTGGGTTTGGGACGATTGTGGGGACGACGGCGATGTATCCGGGGATTCCGATGCGGATCGAGGTGGGGGGGGAGAACGGGACGGCGGTTTCGGAGAATGGGCTGAAGATGTTCAAGTTCCGGGACGAGCGGGCGGGGGATAAGGAATTGGTCGAGTTGGTCAATCGCAAAAGGGGATCGAGCACGGGGAGTGGGGCGAGCGCGGCGGATGTGCCGCTGGATATGCATGGGATGAATATTCGGGCGATACTGGATGCGTGGGGGGAAGGGCGGGATGCGGAAACGTGTGGTACAGAGGCTCGCAAGGCGGTGGCGATTGTGTTGGCGATGTATGAATCGGCGAAGAAGAATGGGGAGGCAGTTGAGGTGAAATGAGGGTGTTGGGAAGGTGCAGGAGAAGATGGGGAAGATGAGGGCGAGGAAGGGGCGGTAGGAGTGAAGCGAGTCAGAAAGCGTTGGGCGATGATTCCCCAGATCGCCGGGCGTTTGTCTTTTTGCGCCCCGGCGGGGTGACCAAAAACCACCCAAAAACCACCCGGGAACCACCTTTTTCTCCCCCTTTTCTCCCCCTTTTCCCCCCCGCCGGACCCCCTGGTGGTTTTTGGGGGCCATTGGCGGGGCCGGGGGTTAGGGGATTTTCGATTTTCGAATGTCGATTCTCGATTGGAGGAAATGGGTTCGTTTTGTAGAAATGGTGGGGCGGAGGGAGAGGGGGCTGGCGGAAGGGCCAGAGGGGAGGCGGGGGTAGAACGGCGGACGGCGAAGTTGGACGAGACGGTATCCACGTGGAGTACTACGGATGAGTTAGAATTTTGTTGGCGGGAAAATGGCGGAATATTGTGTGGATTGGGTGGGGGTGAGGCCAAAGAAGAGTTGTGTGGCGTTCTGTTGGGGGGCCTGCGAAGCTCTCTTCGGCTCGCCGCGTATCACTCACGTGACGAGCCCCGAACAGCCGATCTTTTCTCCATAAGCCAGCGCGGCTTGTGTACTTACGCAAACTGTTGTATGATAATGTCTTAGCCTTGAGTATTCGCGAACTGAGCGATAGAATATAGGATGTTGTTAGGGTAAGGCAAGCCAAATTGCGCTGGTGGAGGTAGCTACCATCGTGTCTGCCTGTTCCGTCACGCCCGCCTCGGTTAAGCCGTATCTGGAGCGTTGCGGGTATTCCGGTGGTTCCAGGGTGGCGGTGGATTATCAATTTGGTGACACTCGCATACCGCTGGCCGGGTTTTATGGAAGGCCATTTGATACTCGCTCGGCGTGTTTGGCGGTGGTTGAGTCCAAGGGTGATGGGAGGGCGGCGGCGGCGACGTGTGTCGAGCTCGGCGCGCCGACGGCGTTGGTCTGTGGGGGTGGTACCTTGGAATGGTGGCGGCTGTCGGTTGAGGGGCCGACAGAGCAGCGCGTCATGCAGGCTGGGGAACTCGATGGTTTCTTCTCCAAGCACGGGGAGGAGTTGCGTCCTGACTCCATCTATGCCGCAAAGCTGCGGCGTCCATACGCGAATCGCGGCGGTCGGCAGATGTGGTTCGTCGATGCTGGTCTGATGCCGGCTGTTGAGCGTCGGAACGGTGAAGCTCTGCATCGGTTGGTCGAAGACGTGATACAGGGGCTGGCAAACCGGCTTCGGGGACAGCTACGGAGCCAGAAGAACTTCGAGGACTTATACAGGACGACGTTCTGGCTGCTGGCGGCAAAGCTATTGCACGATAAAGGTGTTGAGAAGTTCAGGAAGATCACGTTGACAGACGTCGATGAGGTCTTCATGCGTGTCGGCCGACACTACGCAGACGTCGAGGGATACCCGCCGGGCGGTCGGGCATGGCGTCCCGCGATAGAAGATGCCGCCGCGACGATTGCCACCCATGGGCACCTAGGTAATGTGTCTACAGAATCGCTCGCATACCTGTATGAGAATGCTCTGATCGACGTGAAAGCAAAAGGGAAGGCAGCGAAGGCCCAGCAGTTCGATCAGAATGTCCGCAAGAAGCTCGGCATTCACAGCACGCCTTCGGTGTTGATCGACCACATGTTGTCTCAACTATGGCCACTGGTCGAGGAGCACGAGCCTCAGAACCGGCGTGTCTTTGAGCCGGCATGCGGGCACGCGGGCTTCCTGGTGGCTGCGTTGCGGTGGCTCCGCGACTTTTCCGGCATGCCTGAGGGCGAGGAGCGACACCGGTATCTGCGCGATCATTTGTACGGGGTCGAGATCGATCCGTTCGCGAGAGAACTCGGTAAGCTATCACTCACGCTAGCGGACGTGCCGTACGGCAACCACTGGCGCATAGAGCAGCAAGACATGTTTGATCCGGGTGTGCTGGCGAAGGCCGCTTCGGCATGTACGCTCCTGTTGGCCAATCCGCCTTATGAGCCGTTCAGCTCGGAGTCGCGGCGGGATTACGAGCGCAGGGGCGAGCGAGTTACTGCGATAACCAAGGTAGTGGAGATGCTCAAGCGGAGCCTGTTCAAGTTGCCGCCCGGAGGAGTTTTCGGGGTGGTGGTACCACAGGGCGTACTGTACGACAGGGAATCCGAACCAGTGCGCGAGTTCCTGCTTCGCGAATGTGAACTGACTGAGATCGACGTTTTTGCAGATAACCTCTTCGAGCAGGCGGACCACGAGGTGGCGGTGCTCATGGGGCGTCGCCGCGGCGGAGGGGCGGGGCCGGGTACGATGGCGTACCGTCGCGTCCGTGAGCGAGGTATGTCGGCGTTCAAGGACCGACTGGAGTTCTCGTCGGAGAGAACGATACGGCAAAGCGCTTTCATAGAGCGGGCTGGTGCGAAACTGCTGTTACCGGATCTGCCAGAGGTCTGGGAGTACATGGGAGCTCAGCCGTTACTCAAGGATCAAGTGCACGTGCAGCAGGGGAGGCAATACTGGAATGAAGAGAGACTCAACGACCTGGGGTTGTTGTCGAAGAGGAAGAAGGAAGGATGGATCCCGACAATTCTCCGTGCCGACGACCATTACTCGATCTGGAGCTTGCCGACCCGCGTTTGGCTCGATCCCTCGCTTCGAACGTATCGCGCACGTGGGGGAGGCGCCAAGCCGGGTACTCCACAGGTCTTGGTCAACTACGCCCCTGTCGCCCGCGAGCCTTGGCGGCTGAAGGCTGTTGAGGATGTTGCAGGGCTTGCAATATCGAGCAACTTTGTGGTTGTACGTCCAACGACGAGTGCTTTACGCATTCGGGTACTCTGGGCTGTCCTGAATTCGCCGGTAGCAAACGCTTTTGCTTTCTGTTGGTCTAGCAAGAGGCACACGCTGGTCAAGGACTGGCGCGCATTTCCGCTTCCGACGATCACGCCAGAACGTTCTTGCGCCATTGAAGGAGCGGCGACGGCATACTTGCAGGCTGTTCAAGCGTCTGAATCGGCATTCATGCAGCCCGATCAGGCAGACAGCGTCCGGCGTGCGCTGCTGGCGATGGATGCCGAGGTGCTGCGGCTGTATGACCTGCCGCCGCGGCTTGAACGGCAGTTGCTTGACCTATTTGCGGGGGTGGAGCGAAAGGGTGTCGGGTGCGAGTTCAGGGGGTACTACCCTCCGGATCTGGACGCGTATGTGCCGTTGCACGAGTTGATATCGGATGATTATGCACGTTCCACATTAGGACGATTCAGGGAGCAGCATAGGCCTGCTGAATCTCCGGAGATTCTGGCGGCTCTCCGGAATGCGGCGGAGGCGTTTTCGGAGGGGTGATTCGTGCCGGGCTACCTTCTTGATACACAGACGATCAGCTACTGGTTCGACGAGAAGTCGGAGCATTTCCCGGCGGTGGAGGCAAACGCGCGGGGTCGCGCAGCGGATTCGCCGCTGTATGTCTCGGCGATCACTCTGGGGGAGATTGAGTATGGGCATGCCCTCAATCCAGATGGGGCAGGCGCCAAGCGGGACGAGTTTCTGAGACTCCTTCGTAAGGAATTGCCGCAGACGCTTGAGGTCTCGCATGACACTGCCGAGCCATATGGTCGTGTTCGGGCGCACCTGGCACAGAAGTTTCCGCCGGCGGGAGGGTGGAGCAAGAAGAAGCGAGCCGAGCAGATGTATGACCCGGTAGCCGCGCGTGAACTGGGGATTGACGAGAACGATCTGTGGCTGGTCGCGCAAGCGGTGGAGCGGAATCTGGTGCTGGTCAGTTCTGACAAGATGAGGCGCATTCGCGAGGTAGTTGTTCAGGTGTACTCCGGTTTCCGCGCAGAGGATTGGTCTGTGGTATCGCCCGCAGGCGCGTGAGAGATGGCTCGATATGGGGGGGGAGGGGCGAATGGGTGAATGAATACGATTCCGGAGAGGATCGATTTGGCGCGGAGGAAGGTGGGGAAGGATGAAGAGAGGAAGTCCTGGGTCTGGGTCCGGGACTCTGGAGTATTGTGGTATTCAGTGGGTGTTACTGGCCGGGGCGGAGGGCTTGGTGGCCTATGTCCTTGCGGTAGTGCATGCCGTCGAAGTGGATCAGGGCCATGGCTTGGCAGGCGCGGCGTTGGGCGTCGGCGATGGTTTGGCCTAGGGCGGTGACGGCTAGGACGCGGCCGCCGTCCGTTAGGACTTGACCATCCTTTAACTTGGTGCCGGCGTGGAAGACTTTGGTGTCGGGGAGGGCGTCGGCATGGTCGATGCCGGAGATGGGGAGGCCGGTTTTGTAGGGGCCGGGGTAGCCGGGGCTGGTGGCGACGACGCAGAGGGCTGGGCGGGGGTCCCATTTGAGATTGATTTTGGCGAGGCGGCCTTCGGCGACGGCGAGGAGTGTTTCGAGGAGGTCGGACTGGAGTCGCATCATGAGGGGTTGGGTTTCGGGGTCGCCGAAACGGCAGTTGAATTCGAGGACGCGTGGGCCTGAGGCGGTGAGCATGAGTCCGGCGTAGAGGACGCCGGAGTAGTCGATGCCGTCGCGGCGTAGGCCATCGACGGTGGGCACGAGGACTTCGCGTTCGATCTGGGAGAGGACGTCGGAGGAGACGACGGGGGTGGGGGAGTAGGCGCCCATGCCGCCGGTCATGGGGCCGGTGTCGCCGTCTTCGACGGGTTTGTGGTCTTGGGAGGTTTCGAGGACGTAGATGGCGGTTTTATCGACGAGCGCGAGGATGGAGACTTCCGGGCCGGTGAGTCTTTCTTCGATGACGATTCGGGCGCCGGCGTCGCCGAAGGCTTTTTTTCGCATGATGTTGTCAATGGCGTCGAGGGCGTGTTGGGTGCGATAGCAGACGGTGACGCCTTTGCCTTTGGCAAGTCCGGAGGCTTTGATGACGCAGGAGCCGCCGTGCA
Organism: Planctomycetota bacterium; assembly: GCA_026693085.1. Classification (GTDB taxonomy): domain Bacteria; phylum Planctomycetota; class Phycisphaerae; order Tepidisphaerales; family Tepidisphaeraceae; genus JAPLNB01. Next base: position 10,500 of record JAPLNB010000231.1, read on the forward strand.
TTTGGATGTATTCGACGGCGGCGTTGGGGTTGGTGAAGGAGCGTGCTTCGGCGGTGGGGATGGCTTGGCGGCGCATGAGTTCTTTGGCGAACCATTTGTCGGATTCGAGCTGGGCGGCCTGTTTTGATGGGCCGAAGACGGGGAGGCCGAGGGAGTGGACGAAGTCGGCAAGTCCGGCGGCGAGGGGGTCTTCGGGGCCGATGACGACGAAGTCGATGGCGTTGTTCTTTATGAATTTGGCGACGTCGGGGAAGCGGAGGGGGTTGAGTGGGACGTTGTGGGCGAATTGGGCAGTGCCGGCGTTTCCAGGGGCGACGAAGAGGGAGGTGATGCGGGGTGATTCAGCGAGTTTCCATGCGAGTGCGTGTTCGCGGCCGCCAGATCCGATGAGCAAAACGTTCATGGAAGAGTAACCTCAGTTGGTAAGTGGGGGTACAATAGCAAAGGCGAGGCGGGTTTCAAACGGTGGGGGGGGTATTGGGAACAAACAAATGAAAAGCGGGCGAAGTGGTTGACTTCTCGTGTGGGTGGTTTATGCTGCTGAGTAGACAATTTGGACGGGGTTTAGCGCAGTTTGGTTAGCGCGTCAGACTGGGGGTCTGAAGGTCGTGGGTTCAAATCCCACAACCCCGATTTGTGGAGGCTCGTGGTCAGAAGTGAACTGCGAGCCTTTTCTGTTGACAGGAGTGGCACTTACGACGGTTTCCGCTGCATTAGGCGGAGAGCTGCATATTGCACCGTGGTGGTCAGATTTACGCTCTGTTGTACTCGAATGTCCGGTAGGGGGTGCAAGCACAGGTGCAAGCGAAGCGCTAAGGTTTTGATACGCCGTCCCGTCGGTGCCGTTGGCCTTCGCCGTCTGGCTCTGGGTCGCATCGTCCAAGGCGTATGGTGAACCAAGCCAACTGAGCGGGAAATGCGGCGGGGACTGGGAGATCCAAGGCAACGTGGGGCGCGGATTGCGGACGCGGTCGAGATTCAAACGGCTCGATTTTTTCCGAAGTGCGATCTGGCTATGGTATGTTGCGCTTGCAATCGTGGTGCCGCGCAGCGACAAGCGATTTCGCATCCTGGATGCCGCCCAGCAGTCTGGCCGCGTCGTTCAGGCCGCGTCGCGGTAATAATACCGCAACATGATAATGAGCGAGGAACTCTCGGGCGGCCTTCCGCAGCGATTGCTCGCCAAAGAAGATCATCCGGTGGAGGCATTCGTCCTTGATCGTCCGCATGAAGCGCTCGATGTGAGGGGTCAGATTGGGTGATCGAGCGGGTAGCCGCACGCAGTTGACGCCGGCTTGCTCAAGCAGGTGGCGAAAGGCCTCGCTGTACTTGGTGTCCCGATCCATCAGCAGGTAACGCTTGTCGCGTAGAAATCCGACCAGCGGATCCGTGAGATTCCTGGCCATCTGCTTCAAGCCACCATTCCTCGATTCGACATTGGGGCTTGATACCAAGGCTCTCGTCGGCAGCCCGCGCCTGCTGCACTTCATCGGTTTCCTTGAGCGTGAACCTCGTGCTAACGACGGATTGCTTCTGCTTGTCGGGGCGGTACTTGATATAGGTGGTCGCGACGATCGTGCCGTCGGGCAGCAGATCCATTCCTGGATAGCCGCAGTCGCCACCGGCATTGGAGTGCAGAAGTTTGATCCGGTATTGGCCGGGCCGGCAGTTGCGGAGGTCGTCATAGGTGCCGACCCAGGCCACGAAGTGGTCTCGGGTCGAACTGCCTTGTGCCTTGTCGCGGAAGGCGATCACCAGTCGTCCGTCGGGCGCGTACACGCCCATGTGCCGGTCACCTGTCAGGCCCCAGGGCGTGTCTTTCGGCGTGCTCCAGGTTTGGCCTTCGTCCGTGCTGAACATCATCAGGCTGCGGCCCTGGTGCGTGTTCTCCCGCATCAGGCAGCAAAGCTCTTTCCCGTCGGGCGAGCGGAAGGCGAACGGCTCGCACGGAGCCTTGCCCTCGACCTCGGCCACCATGCGGGGTTCGGACCAAGACAACCCGCCGTCGGTGGTTCGCGTCTGCATCACCTGCAGGGCGGACCCCGTTTGGCGGTGATAAAGGCCGAGGTGGCTGCCGTCCTTCAGGCGAACGACCGAGCTGAATGTCATGACATTCTCAAAGCCCAGCGACTTCATCTCCTTCCAGGTCTTGCCCCCGTCTTCGCTGACAATGCGGGGCATGAGAGGCTGCGCCGAGAAGACCCACAGCCGCTCCTTGCCCTGGGAATCGACCATTCGATAGATGCTCGGGCAGTTCCTGTGCTTCTTGAAACCCGGCGGCAACGCATCGTCCAAGCGTTTCCAGGTGAGTCCCGTGTCGTCGCTGCGGGCCATTGACCCGGCCGGCCCGCCGTGCCCCAGCGACCAGACGCAGAACATCGTTTTCCCATCCGGCATCAACAGGGTCGTGGGATGGCCCTGGTAAACCTTCTCCGTGCCGGCGGCTACGATCACGTGCCGTTGGGTAAGTCGTGAGATGTCGACCACTGGTAGATCTTCCGACTCCACCCTGACGTTGTTTGCTCCTTCGTCCGCGGCTTGGGATATTGCGGCGATGCCAAGACCGACCAATGTAACCAGCCAACCTTTAACTGTCGGATTTTTCTTCATAGTTGCTCTCTTTTCTGTGCGCTCAATACTATTTCTTGTATCCTTCATTCACTCACTCACTCCGCCGGAACTCGGGAGACGCGAAAGCCCAGGTCGTTCCACCTGAGCCCGGGCTGGTTGTCCGCGCGCTTCGAGGACCGGCTGAACACTCCTGGGTCGCCCTGGCTACCGCCGCGAACCACGCGGTTCGAACCCGATGTTGGACCACTCGGGTCTGTCACCGCTTCCGCCCCATAAGCGCCGTACCAATCCTGACACCATTCCCATACGTTCCCGTGCATGTCGTAAAGCCCCGCGGCGTTCGGCTTCTTCTCGCCTACCGGGTGGGTCTTGCTGCCAGAGTTTCCATCGAACCATCCGTACTCGCCAAGTCTTGATTCCTGGTCGCCAAAGCTGTAGCTCTGCGTGCTTCCCGCCTGGCAGGCGTATTCCCACTGAGTTTCAGTCGGCAATGCAAACTTGCCCCCTTGGCCGCCTGCCTTGGCATTGAGTTTATCAAGGCAAGCCTGGCAATCATCCCACGAGACTTTTCCCACGGGGTTCTTGGCACCCTTGAACCGGCTGGGATTATGCACATTGAACTGGCGATAGATCGGCCGGCGTGGGATCTCGGTCTGGTATTGAGGCACGACCTGCTCCAGCAGCACCACCCCGCCACAGGGACAACGCTTGGGGAGCGGGGCTGCGTATACTTCGTCAATCACCGGCGGGACGGGGCGGAACGCCTTGGGGCCGTAATCCTTGCCGGGCTTGCGTCCGGGCGTCCGGGGATTGGCCTTGGGCGGCCCCTTGCGCGAGTCGCGACGGCAAGCTGCTCTTCGAGCTTGGTGATGCGCTGCTCCAGGGACGCGCTCTGAGCTTCGAGTTGGGCGATGCGGCGGTCGCGTGCGGCGCAGCCTGGACAGGTGGGAGCATCCATGCTTTTGTAGCGGGCATCCATGCCAGTGGTATTATCGGCAATCGGGCACACAGGACGCTAAACAAGCACACCAGACCAGAAGATCGATTTCGTCAATCCGCCCCTGAAGTTTCGATCCCGGCCCCTCTGGTTCTGGAACAATACCGCTGTGACCGCCGCCGAGGTTGAGGCACAGTTGCAGAGCAATCGCGACCGGAGCGGTTATGGCGGTCTGGCGCCGCTGCCGTTCGGGGACAAGTTCACGCCCAAGTATTTCAGCGAGGAGTATTTCCAGCTCTATGGCGCGGCCGCGAAAAAGGCCAGATTATTCTATCGTAACCCCTGGCTGGACTGTCTGGTGGGGTGTGCGGGTGCCGGCATCTGCTGGTGGTTTACACTCGCAAGGCGGTCGGTGCCCATATCATGCGACGGCGAGAATGCCGACACTGCGGCAGGCGGGTAACGACTTGGGGAAGGGTGATTGGGCGGTGAGCGGTGAGAGATAAAGGAGATCATAACGACGATGCAAGCCCCAGTGTCGGCACCGTCGTTCTGTGACCTCACGCGCAACCCGCGGATCGAGATGCTATACTGAAGAGAGGCGAGCCAGGAGACTTGTTATGAGCGACAACCACAGCACGGCAATCACGCGGCGTCGGTTCTTGAAGAGTGCCATTGCGGCAGGCGGCGCGTTGGCTGTGCCCCAGATCATTCCCGCTTCAGCCTTGGGCCGCGGCGGGGTGGTCGCGCCCAGCGAGCGCATCGTCATGGGCGCGATAGGGGTCGGAGGCCGAGGCTCCGGCGATGTGGACTGGATGATGGGGGAACCGGATGTCCAGTTCGTGGCGGTCTGCGATGTCATGAAGAGCCGCCGCGAAGCGGTGAAGCAGGCGGTCGACAACCGGTACGGGAACAAGGATTGCGCCGTGTACGGGGACATTCGCCAGTTTCTGGCCGAGCGCAAGGATGTTGATGCGGTGTTGATCGCCACCGGCGACCGCTGGCACTCGCTGGCCTCGATCCTGGCGATGCGGGCGGGAAAGGATGTCTACTGCGAGAAGCCGGCCTGTCTCACCATGGCACAGGGGCAGGCGGTTGTGGCAACGGCCCGACGGTACAGCCGGGTTTATCAAACCGGCGCGCAGCGACTCAGCGAGCTTAATCACATCTTCGCCATCGAGATGGCGAAGTCGGGCCGGCTTGGCAAGATTCATACCGCCTATGCCGACTGCCGATGGCGCGGTGGGATGCGCCACGACTGGCTGCCGGCGCAACCATTGCCGCCAAAAGAGGAGATGGACTGGGACGTGTGGCTCGGTCCGTGCCCGTGGCGGCCTTACAATAGCGGGTATATGAGCAGCGGGTGGTACAACTTCTATGATTTCGCCACCGACGTGGCCATGTGGGGGGCGCACACGGTGGCCCAGGCTCTGGCCGGGCTCGACATGTCCGATGTGTCGACCATCGAGTTTGAGTTCGCCGGGCCCGACTCCACCATAATGGCGCGCTTGTCGAACGGCCTGAAGCTGGTTCTTTACCGGGTACCCGGCGATGTCTGGCAACCCTGCAAGTACTGGCATGGCGCCTGTGGCGAGCGGTTTGATGGTTCGGAAGGGTGGGCGGCGGCGGCGGACGGTTATTCCAAGCCCGACGTCTCATCCCCTGCCCTGTTGGAGGAATACAAGAAGGTGCTGGCGGAATACGCCGGCCGGACGCAACGGCCGGCGAGCCACGTGCGGGATTTCCTCGACTGCGTCAAGTCGCGCCGTCCGACGGTAGCTGGTCCCGAAATGATGCTTCGGTCCATGAGCATCTGCCTGGCCGCCGACATCTGCGAGCAGTTGAAGCGGAATCTGATGTTCGATCTGCTCAAGTCGGAGTTCATCGCAGATCCTGATGCCAATCGCCTCCGGTCCCGCGCGATGCGGGAGCCGTGGGCCATCTAAGGAGGTCAGAAAATGAGACAAGCGGTTGCATTACTTGTGATTGCGCTATGCGGCGGTGTTGCTGTTGCGCAAGAGAAAAGTCTGTTCAACGGAAAAGACCTGACCGGCTGGGATGGGGCGCCGGGCTGGTGGCGTGTCGAGGATGGTGCGCTTACGTCCGAGAGCACGGCCCAAAAGCCCTGCAAGCAATGCAACTACCTGATCTGGAAAGGTGGTCAACCGAGTGATTTTGAGCTCACGGCTGAGTTTCGCATCAGCAAGGACGCCAACTCGGGCATTCAGATCCGGTCGGAAACCCGGCCGGAATGGGACACCTGGGGCTACCAGGCGGATATGACGGGCAACGGTGAACTGGTCGGGTTCCTCTATCACCACGAACGCGGACTCATTGTCGGACGTGGTGAAAAGGTGAACTTCACGGGGGAAGGCAAGCGTGAGGTTGAGAAGATCGGCAATCCGAACGAGCTGATCAAAGGGTACAAGGTCGAAGACTGGAACACCTACCGGGTTGTATGCCGCGGTCCCGAGATCACAATCTATCTCAACGGCGTCTTGATGAGCCAGGTGATTGACAAACACCCAAAGCTGGCCGCCTCCACGGGCATCATTGCGCTCCAGATGCATCCGGGCGCCCCCATGAAGGTTCAGTTCAAGAACATCGTCTTGAAGGAACTCAAGAAGGATTGATCCGGAGACGTGGTCATCTGCTGTCGGGTTTGCGGCACGATAGTGGGTGGAATCTTCAGACCGGCCATCAGCGTATGTGAAGGATACACTCGGCCGAAGGCGGGGCACATCCTCCGCGTGAGGCAATGCCGGCAGTGGCCGGCGGATGGTCACGCGGGAGAGGACGTGACGTGCCGACGAGCCAGGATTCACCGCACCGGCTGGGAGGCGAACAGCGTTGCCAGGAGTGAGTCGTGGTCCTGCTTCCTGGCAGGCTGCCTGGCGATCACGATGCCGGGGTCGGCGATGGCTGCCGGCGACGGCCCATTAACATATGACGGCTCTCCGACTCCCAGAGGACGACCCTGGCCGATGAACGCCGAATCAATCAGGAAGTAATCGTCCGCGTTCACCACATCATCATAGTTGAAGTCGCCGTTGTACCAGCCCTGCTTCAGACCCATCTTCTACAGTTCCATTCCCGAATTTTCGCCAGAACAATGAGTTACGGACGCAAGGGTAGGCTGTGACACTACATTTTATCTGTCCCTTGCTCGTCAACAAACCTCAACACCGGCCCCAACGCCACCCCCGCCGCCGCCACCACCTTTCCCGCCACGCCCTGCGGCGTGCTCCGCAGTTCGCAGATCGCCGCCCCGCTGACCAGCCGCGTCACCCCCAACGCCTCCAGATCCCGCAGCACC
>JAPLNB010000232.1 GCA_026693085.1 Planctomycetota bacterium
CTGCATCCGCGACACATACTCCTGCTTGTCCATTGTCAACAGCCGTTCCATGGCACACTCCCGTGAAAACACCGGCCTCCAGGCCGGCCAACGCCCTCATTATGCCATTTTTGCTATCCCCCGCAAATCCGGGCACGCCCGTAAAGGCCAGGGATTCTGGGAGGGCTCTTGCGAAGCCCAAGAGGGCAGGTATCATGATCTCATCAGGGATTCCTGATCGTTTTCGGCATGGAGCTAGAGGTGGGCAGATGATCGATTGGCAATTATTTCTCACCCGTTGGTCGAGAGAGCTCATGAAGACGGAATTGGCGGGGCGGGTGGAGCCGCCTCCGGAGTCGCCCGACTGGTTGGGATTTGCCCCGGCCACCGAAGGCGACCTGATGGAGTTGGAGCAGCGGTTGGGGGTGATCCTCCCGCCGTCCTATAGGGCGTTCCTGCTAACGAGCAACGGGTGGCGCCGGACCACGAGGTTCATTGACCGGATTCGACCGACCCAGGAGGTCAACTGGTTCCGCGTGGAGAACGAACAGTGGGTCGAGGTTTACTCCGACAGCGGATCGCCATTGGCAGACGAGGAGTACTATGACTATGGGGAGGACGGCGCGCCGGACCATCGCAATGGGCATATGCCGTCTCTGCTCCAGATTTCGGATGTGGATGATGGTGTGTACTTGCTTAATCCCGAAGGCGTCACGCCCGACGGGGAGTGGGAGGCGTGGTTCTTTGCCAATTGGGTGCCTGGGGCCAAGCGATACCCCTCATTCGCGCACCTGATGTTGCACGAGTATCGGTCGTTCGCATGCCTTGGGGGGGTGAAAGGGGCTGATCGCGGGCTGCCGACACTGGAGGCGCCGGGGCCCGACGTCCCTCGCGTTCCAGCGCAGCGTATCCGCAAAAAGGCTGCAAAGGCGCCGTCGCTGGAATCGTTGATCGAGCAGATGCGGTCCCCGGACGAGAGGCCGCGGGCCAAGGCGGTTCGAACGTTCTTCGGCAAGCTGAAAGAACGACCGCGTGCGAAGCGCCGGCCAGATCTGGTTCAACCGCTGGCCGACCTGTTCTACGCGAGCCGGGATGTGGGGGTGCGATGCGCTTGCGTCGCGGCGCTGACGGAACTGGCGGAAAATGGTCCGGCTCCTGGGCCGCTTTACGATGCGCTCTCTGATCCCGATCCGGAGGTGGTTCTCCAGGGCATTTTCGCGATCACCTACTTTCCCGATCCCCGCGTTCTTGAGCCCCTGTGCAGGTTCATCGAATCGCGCGCGAACGTGCTCTTCAATGAGAGCGCGATGCAGGCATTGAGGGAGATGGGCGACGAACGGGCGGTGCCAACACTTGTGAATGTGCTCCTCGATACCCGTAACTCGTTCGACCAGAGTTTTTGCACCGCTGCGATTGCACTGGCGCAGTGTGGGTCGCGGGGTTTTGATGCTCTGGTGGTGGCACTGGGGCACGAGGACGCGCGGGTCAGGCTCGCAGCCGTCGTTGGGCTGGATACCTCCGGTGATCCTCGAGCGGCGGCTTACCTCGATCGCATGGAGGGAGACCCTGACCCAAGCGTACGGGATCGCGCCAGGGTTCGTGTGGGGAACCCTTGGAAGTAACTGGCTCGGGTGCGCTGAATCTCACGGTACGAGGAGAAAAAGAAGCCCCGGATTTGCATCCGGGGCTTTTGTCGTCAATCGGGGGTTTTGCGGAGGGCGGGGTTAGCGCTTGTCCCAGCCTTGGGCTTTGATGATTTTGAGCAGCTCGGCCTTGGGGGGGAAGTCGGCGGGGATGGCTTTGGCTTTGGTCAGGAGATTGAAGGCGTCGTTGATGTACTTGGCCTGGTCCTTCTTGGAGTCGAGCTGGGCGGGGGGGGTGTCTTTGAGGGTGGCGACGTACTTGGAGGTTTGGTCTTCGACCTTCTTGAGGGTGGTTTCGTCGGCTTCGTATTGGAGGGATTCCATGAGGCGGAGGGTTTGGGGCATGCCGGTGCGGGTTTCGGCGTCTTTGCGGATATCGGCGGCGATTTCTTTGCGTTTGGCGGTGGTGGCGTCGGTGGTGAGGTTGCCGTCGGTGCCGCCTTCGATGGCGCGGGGGGGGAGGGGGCGATACCAGTCGTTGCGGAAGCGGACGGGGTTGCCGTGGTCCGGGACCTGGAGGGGGCCGTTATCGGGGAAGGGGGTGAAGCGGGAGCGGCCGCGGGGCCCG
>JAPLNB010000233.1 GCA_026693085.1 Planctomycetota bacterium
CCGCCGCCCGGCGCCATCGTCCGCTCGGTCAAGTCCCGGCAGATCGTGATACGCCGCCTGATCTGTGCCAGCGGCTCGCGAGCATCCCCCGTTTCGCGTTCCAGGTAGGCGACAAGATCGGTGGTGCCACACCACAGCATCGGCGATTGCGTCGCGTCGTATAGATCGCGCAGGACAGTCAACGCCTTGTCCCCGGCCTGGCCGCACAGCTTGTGGATCTCGTCGATGAGGAGCAGCCGGGGCGTCCCCTGGAGCTTTTCTTTGATCCCGGCCAGGCTGTGGCGCGTCGCCGCCAATTGCCGAGCCGACGGAATCAGACGCATTGCCCTGGCAATCGCTTCAATGACCCCGGCCGCACTGGACGCGATGGTTTCCAGGCTCACGTAGATCGCCCCCGGCTTCTCCGCCGCCAGCGCCCGCAACGCCAGCGTCTTCCCGATGCCAGAAGGCCCAAAGACCAGGCCGATGCCCTTCAAGTGCATGGCCGCCTCAGCCACCGCAAATATTTCCTCCGCCACTTGCGTCCGCACGTACTCCGATGGCTTTAGAACCCCGTCCGCCTTTACCTGATCCGCCAGCCATCGGTCCAGGTCAACAATCACCTGCCGCCAGTTCCCCTCATAGGTTCGGCTGAAGACTTGGGAGATAACCGAAACGCTGTAGCCGATCGCTCGCGCAACGAAGGTGTGACTCATCCGGCGCCCGGCCATGTACGACCGGACGGCGACAATCACCTCCGCCGCCTCCTGCTCAGTGACGTTGGCCGGGTCGGTGTGGCGGATGAAGCCGGTGGTGAACCGCGATCCCTCCACCAGAGAATCCATCGGGTTGGGGGGCTTCGTAAACATCATCCAGCCTCCCCAAGTCTCTTGAGCATGTCCTGTAAATCTGGATACCTCTCCGCCTCTTTTTCCTCCCGGTCGGCTTCCCACGCGGCCGCCGACTCTTTCAGCAAGTCCCAGTTTGGCCCAATGGATTCCAGGGCCTCTGCCTCTGTCGGCGCTTTGAGCGCCCGTCGAAGGGCTGGTAACTGGTCATTCATCGCCGTTTGAATGGGCTTGATCGTCGGGCCGGGGTTGCGATCCGCCGCCGCCGCCGTTTGTTGTTTCTGGCGGTTCTCTTCAGCTCGGGCCTCGATCATCAATCCGGGCAAGTCCTCATGCAGGCGCGGGTGTTGTTCGTGGTATTCCTTCAGTACCTTCCGCCCCCGCCGCTTCTCTGCGATGGCCTTTCGCAACTCCGCCTGGCTGGCCAGGAACGGCAGGCGCTGGCTCGCCCGCGCCACACAGATAATCCGATCCTCCGGCGTGCAAACGGTGACACGGGAAACATCGTTCGGATCGATCCGCAGACACACCTCTTTGCCCAGCCAGCCCAGCAGCGACAGCTCCCTCACGCCATAGCGCAGCCCTTGCCACGCCACGCCGTTCTGCCCGACCTTCAGCAGCTTGCTCGGCTTCCACAACAGCACCGCCTACGCCGCCGGCCTCGCCACCGGCTTCTACACCAGCCTCGACGATCTTCGCTCGGCTTGGCAACCCGACAGAACCTTCAGGCCCCAAATAGACCCCACCACCCGCCACCGACTCTACTCCACCTGGAAAAAAGCCG
>JAPLNB010000234.1 GCA_026693085.1 Planctomycetota bacterium
CCCCCCCTCCGCTCCGTCCAAAAACTCTCCCCCTCCCAAGACCGCCCCCCCACCCTCCAACTCCCCCTCCTAGGCGACGCCAATCAGTTCGCTCCCCCCGAGTAGGGCAAGATCAGAGTGGCACGCCCTTGACGTCAAACTGCTGCGTCTGGTACCTTGCCAATAAGTTGTGCAGACTATGCAGCTTATGACGGGGAGTGCCATGAACACGCAGACTAGGGAGTCTCAATCGGCCCCAATAACCATCCCATCAAGGCCGGGGGAACCCGTAGCTATCCCGAGTATCCACGAAATCCTCACGACCACTGATCCTGATCGGTTCGTCGCCAGGCACACCGACATCGCCGCCGTGAACCTTGCCTGCGCGACAGGCCTGCCCAATGCCGAAGACATCGACATCCCCAAGTGCCTCGCTCTGCTCGATAGAATGGCCGGCGCCGTCCGCCAGCACACCGAGCAAAGCTGGCGCCTGTTCAAGATCAAGCCTGCGGAGTTTCGGAACTCCGAGAACGTCTTTCGCGTGCTGATGATGGAGCATGTGCTGCGTGTGCAGTTCAAGGTCAAGTACGACCCGCTGGTCCGCGAAGCCGTCAGGACCGACAAAGAGTGGAACACATCCGACAGCAGCGCGATCTTCATTCACGGCATCCTCAACGAGAAGCGGACAGGCACTTGCTCGTCACTGCCCACCTTCTCGATTGCCGTTGGTCGCCGCCTGGGCTACCCGCTGAAGCTCGTCCGAGTCCCCAACCACACTGTCTTTCGGTGGGATGACCCCCAAGAAAAGGTCAATTTCCAACACACGAAAGCGGGCACCGACATCCGCTCCGACGAGTATTTCCACACCTGGCCGGAGAAGTGGGATGAGACAATGTATGAGTTGAACGCCCGGTGCAAGGTCTGGCTGCATTCGATGACGCCCCGGCAGGAGGTCTCCAAGTTCCTGTGCAACCGCGCCCTGATTCTTCGCGAGATCGGCAGGTTCCCGGAGGCATTGCACGCGCTCCAAGCCGCCGCACGCTTTGACCCCATCAACCCAGCCTGCCCGGACATCCGCTCGCATATTCAGCAGAAAACGACAGGCGGGGTGGACGCGCCACAAGCGGCGGCATCTCTGTCTCAGTCGGCCAGAGCTTTCCTGGCCAGCCCGCTAGCCTTGCCCATCGAGCCGGGCCCAGATCAACTGCTCAATGCCCTCGATGTATTCCGCGACCGCTCGAAAGACCCGGAGCATCTGCATGTGCGGATCACGCGCATCGCGGAGGAAGCCAGACAGGCAAATGCGATAAAGATCGTTCGTCTGAACCTACAAGAGAAGGAGCGTACACCATGATGGGTACGAAATCAGATTCCGTTTTCGATCCCGACTTAAAACCCTACTACCCCTCTGCGCCATATCGTAGTCGCATTCGACCCTCGGTGCGGTTCAGGGAATGCGATCCGTACGAGGGCGTCGCCAGTGAACCACTGACGCTGCACAAATATGCGTACACGCACAACAACCCCATAAATGGTACCGACCCGACGGGGATGTGGAACTTGCCGTCGCTGCTGACCGGGTTCGGCGTAAACGCGATCCTGTTCCGGTTCTCGCTAGGGGCCGTGATCGGCGGTACGGACGCGGCCTTCCGGGGATACTCCATCATGCAGGGCGCTGCTTGGGGCGGGGCGTTCGGTGTGGCTGGCCCGCTGATCCCGTGGAAGCTAGGGTTAGCACTAAGTGCATATGCCATCGGCGAAGCCCTGGCAGATCGGGATTGGGACTCTGCGATCTTCCGTGGAGCAGTCGCCGTTATCGGCCTAGGAACGTATCGGTACGTGAACGGCCACTTGCCGGGCGGCCGCTGGGGAGGACTGAATACACAGCTCCAGAACAGCCGCATCGCCATCCATCTGAAAGGCAAGGGCTGGAAGATAACGTTCGGTGGAGGTATGGGTTCGGAAGAGCCTATCCCCGGACCCACTGGCGGGAGATCTGGCTCGACGTACGTCGACATCACGGCACAGAAGATGGTCAATGGTCAGCTCCGGACATTGCGTATCCAAACTGTTGATACGCGGAAAAGCGGTGCGCCGACCAACCGTGAGATGGCAGCCGCCGGTCGCATCAAGCAGCAGCACCCGAGCGAAGCATTGATACTGGTGCCGAAGCAACCGCAGGACGGTGCGGCCATGGCACCGGCCCCGTTCGGAGATTCCGACGATCGCTCAGAATGGGCGTGGGACGGCCCGGGAGGTCCGTAATGACCCGGGGCCTTCGTAAGTTCCTCTTCGCCACGCGTGCAGACTTCGAGCCGGGGCTTAGGGCGATCGAGGCGGAACTGCAACTGCAATATGTGTGGGATCAATCGTATCCAACCCGCAGTGTAGACAGCTACCACTCCGCGTTCGACATCCCCGAGTTTGGCCGCGTCAGCAGTCGCACGTCGGAAACCTACATTGTGCTGCCCTGCCATGGGCGCGTGGTTACTCGCCGAGTCGTCGAGATTCCCAAGTACAGGCGCGGCTGGCTGGGGATTCGACCAGGCTGGCGGCGCGACCTGGCGATAGGCCTTGCGGCAATAGGCATTAGGCTCCCCGGAGGAAATATCCGCTATGATGTGTACCCGGTCGATCACCCGAAGTCCATCGTGTTCAGACCCGGCGGCCTCCACGACGAAACAACGCTGATCGCGGGCGAGATTGGCACGATGCACACCGGTCGTGCGTCGCAAGACCTCTACGAGCGATTCGTGAAGCACGTACTTCGCGGTTTTGAGCGAATCAAGGGATCCCGAGTTGGCCCGGAAGCCGCACAGCTACTGGATCGAGGTTTTCGCCTCACCGTGGATGCCGAAGCCTCGCCCGACATCGACCTGAAGCGCTGACCCTGCCTGTGAGTGTTGTCGCTGGTCGAGCATGCTGGCCAGCAGCGGTTGTTCGTTTGGAATGAGGTGCCTATGAATGACTTTCGAGAATCGTTCCTTTCCCCCTCTGCTACCGACTGGCCCGAGGTCGCTCTACGCGCCGTGCAGTCGCCGTCCACCCCGGTCGAGTGCCCGGCATGTCATGCCCAAACACTGTCAGCCGCATGGAACCTCGTCAACCTGTTCTCACGCGAAGCGGCAATCGACCTGGTTTGTGCATCGTGCGGTGCAACCCAGAGTCTAGCAATAGCCTTGCTCGGAGAAGTCCCGGACTTCTTCCCACTGGAGCGCATGGCCGTGTTCGCGACGGCTGTCAAGGAACAAGCCGATGCACTCGCGGAGCGAATCCGGCAGCATTGCGGGACCATGCCTGCCCTCACGTTCACGACCCACCCACTGTGGGCGGAAGCACGGTGGTCGGCCACCACCTTCCGATGGCACCCGACGAGTGACGCCCCTCCCATTATGGGTCTCGTTTTCGACGATGCGACGCCTGGAGAAGAGATCTTTCGCGAGGCCAAGCGACAGATGAATCACTCGGATCGCTTCGAAGAGATCCGAGTGTCGATCATCCAAGGCCCGGTGCCGGGGCAAGAGCACCGGCCAGGCTACTCCGTCCATATTGCTCCTGATCCTGACGCCTTGGCGATGCACGCCACGGCAGAGGACTTTGTGCTCGATGCTCGGATTGTTCCCCTTCTCGGCCAGTGGAACCGCCTCTACCCCGTCCCCGGCATGCCACCAATGCTGCCGAAGTTCAAGCAGGAGTTTGCGAAGCACAAAGAGTTTCTGCTCGCCCCGGCAGTACGCAGGCAAGATGGCCAACTCTGGCTTGAGCCTGAACTGGGCATCATCAAGAACATCATCCACTTCCCCCACTTATCGGAGATCACCCCGAACGACCCTGACGCGGTGGCATTGATCCTCCCTCAGCTAATCACACTCCCACCGACCTGACCTATTTGTATGCGCGACGTTCATCGCAACAATAAGGGCAATGGAGCCCGGAAACAGGGTCAGGGCTCGGCAAAGGGGTCCGAAGCCATTTATCTATTGGCTTATGACCCCCTTTCCGGCCCTAACCGAGTCGGCGGGCGGCGCTCTGGTCCACGGCGGCATAGGTGCATCGCGGCCAGAGAGTGGACAGGCCGACCGCCAGCGAACAGCCGGCGAGGCATGCGATGCTCAGCAGCAGCGAACCGATGGCGTGGCGGAGCAGGTGCGCGTACTCGCCCCCTTGCCCCCACCACGCCCGCAGTCCCCATTCTCCCCCTCCCCCTCCTCGTGCCCCCCTCAAGTGGGAAGGCCGATGACCGGGTATGACAGCCACTCCCGCAACGACCAGGGGTGATCGGCCAAGCCCGCGGACATGGCTGGCGTGCACCTTCGCCAACGCCCTTGCCGCCATCGGCGCAGCGTCCGCACGCACCAGCAGAAGTTGTAC
>JAPLNB010000235.1 GCA_026693085.1 Planctomycetota bacterium
CGCAGAATTGGAAGGCCATCCGCGTCGCCGCCCACTCTTGAATCTTCGCCGGGCCACCTTTCCACAAGTCAATGGAATCTGTCATGCACCGGGCGTCCCGACGCCCGATCGCCGCACGGGTGCAGTCTGCCGGACGGATACAACAGTTCCACCACTTCCTCCAGCTCCCCAAACACCGATCGCCTCGCCTCCCCCGCAATTATCCGACTCCCCTGAAACACCCCCTCCTCCGTCTCCTTCCCACGCATTGGACCAATCTCTTGAACTCTTGAACCTTGAAACTCTTGAACCTTTGAACCCTTGGACTCTTGAACCCCCAACACCCCCTCCTGCCCAATATACGCCGAATCAATCAAAAAATAATCATCCGCATTAATCGCGCCGTCATAATTGAAATCACCATGGTACCAGCCCTTCTTGTGCGAGATAAACCCCTCGTCGATCAGGAAGTAGTCATCCGCGTTCACCACCCCATCCAGATTGCCGTCGCCGTTCCAGGTGTACTTGACGAGGACTTGGTTTTGGTCGTTGAGGCGGACACCGAGGGCGCCGTAGGGGTTGAGCTTGACGGCGGAGGAGGTGATGCCGGGGCCGTCCCACAAGCCAAGGGCACGCCCGGACGTGATGAGCGATGTGATCGTGGCAAGTTCGCCAGATTCCAGGACGAGCGTAGTCTGGCCCAGGTCAAGAGTGGCACCGGGAGCCACCGAGATAGAAGGCACACTCAGGACGTTGGTGCCTCCCAGGACGTTGACGCTGAGGAAACCGGATTGGACCTCCAAACGCATACCCGCAAGGGGATTCCCATTCGTCGAGTCGATAGTCAGCAGGTCGTTGCCGGAGCGGCCGTCTACCGCGAGGCTCTCCAATGACCCGATAGGGACGGAGAAAAGCACGGTGCCCGATGTGCCTCTGTCATCGAGCAACTGCACATGGGTTCCTGTGGGGTCAAGCCGCAGGGAATACCTATCTACCGATGGGGTGCCGTCGATTGTACGCGCGCTGGGTTCGTTGGAGAACTGATCGTCGAAAATCCCGCCTGTATCGCCCGTGTAATTGGTTTTCCAGGTGAAGTTGGTCTTGAGAGCATCGGGCCATGTGACGTAGTGCATGCCGTCGTTCTGCACGCCCGCCAATAGCGTCGTGAATCCCATGAAATCACCGGGACCGTAGTAAGTTGGGTGCCTATACGGCTGATCGTCGAACGGCAGGGAGTTGGGGTACTGACTCGCCGCTGCTTCATAGTCGGGACCGCCTTCGTTCCAGTAGAATGGGGCGTTGTCTGGGGGATATTGCTTGATGAGCGTTCGTTCCTCTTTGTCCGGACCTAAGTAGATTCGGTATTCTAAGCCAACTCCGACCACCGGATCGGTGATAGGAACTTCAACACTTCTCAGCAGACTGCCGGTACTGTCATACACGCGATATATCCAGGTGCTAGGAATGCTGGTGATGAAACTCAGCCAATTGAAGTGGTCAACCCCGACAATCTCCGCAGCATCGTTCAGGGTGAGGCCGAAGTTGGGGGTGAATATCAGCTCGATACGCGTATTACGGTCGGTCAGCCTCTTCGTGACGCTATTGGCAAGTACCTCCTGACCCAAACGATGCGATACAACATTATTGCTTTCATCTGGTTCCGCGACGATGTTGTCCGGGTCTACGGCAAGGGTGATGTATCGCGTGTCTGATGGCGCGTTTCTCAGGATCAGTGCCAGAGGGATGTGCTGGGTGTGGTGGCCGCCTGTCCTGTCGAGCGCGATGGGAACGGACGCGGAGGTCCTTTGTTCTGGCAGTGTCCCACCCGGCGACCAAAACAACTGGATAGTCGTTTCCGCTGCTGGACTGCCTTCATTCACCTCGTACTCAAGGTCAAACCCGGGGTCCTGCGAATTCCATTGGATCGACGTTGCGACGAGGTCTGCCTGCAGTATCTGAATCGCCACGCTGGCCGCAATGTTGTCGCCCAGAGTGGTCTCTGGGATTGCCCCATCGGGATTCACTTTGACCACGATGTAGTAGGTACCCGGCTTGGTGCCTGCAGGGATCTTGATGTCGGCGCCGTAGTCGCTACTGTCCTGCCACTCGATGTTCACAGTCTGATTTGTCACATGGCTAATAAGGGTACTGGTGTTGTCCAAAGCGGGGCTAGGCGAGAGATAATAGTCGATGGCCATCGTCCCGGTGGCGGTGCTGGCGCCTTCGTTGGCCACCGAGATGGTCGTGTGCAGTGTCTGGCCGCATTCTACAGCGCGGTTCTGCGGAAGCGATCTGTCGTCGAAAGTGGGGACGAGGTTCGCCTTACCCGGCGACGCAAGAAAGGCCTGGTATCGTACATCGTTACCCGTATGCCCGACGATCTGCCCGCAGTCGTTGATGGCGAGGGGCACGCGGGGTGACATGCCGAGCGAGTGCAGATCGATCATCTTCCCGCCGCTGTAAAGGAAAATATGCCTCGAATCCGCGTATTCAGTTACATCGAAATCCGAATACCCGACGACCTGCCCACTGCTATTAATGGCGCAGGCTTCACCGCGTTGACCACCCAAAGTGCCCAGATCGGTCATGATCCCCTCGCTGTAGAGGAAAGGACGCGCATCATTTAACGAAGTAGCAAATGACGCTCCCACAACCTGCCCCCTGTTATTGATCGCCAAAGCCTCACCAGGACCTAGATCCATCATTTTCCCGTCGCTGTAGAGGAAAGCACGAAGTTCACTTTTATTGGCAGTTTGAGACCATCCGACAACCTGCCCGCTGTCATTGATGTCGGTCGCATAGCTGTCGACGAATGGCCCACCTCCACCTAGGGTGCCCAGATCGGTCATCACCCCACCGCTGTAGAGGAAAGCATGCCCATGCCACCCCGAGGACTCGGTTGTTCCCGAGTACCCGACAACCTGCCCCCTGTTGTTGATGCCGGTGGCCCGGCTCCAGTCCCCGCAGACACTCCCCAGATCGATCATGGTGCCGTCGCTGTAGAGGCAAGCATGAAATGGAAACTGCCCCTCCCCGACGATCTGCCCACTGTCGTTGATGTCATATGCGCACCACTGGCCGAGATCGCTCATGATCCCGTCGCTGTAGAGGAAGCTACGAGCGGGCCCATAATATTGGTAAGGCTCCCACGTCCCGACAATCTGCCCCTTGCTATTGATGGCGTTGGCTGAACTGTTTCCACCACCCAAAGTGCCCAGATCGGTCATGATGTAGCCCCCTCCCAGCAACACCCGCCGCTCCAACGCCTCGACACTGCACCGAGGCAACGCTGCCATAACGGCCTTGGCAACCGCAACTCGACCCCGGACTCGCTCGCTGTGACTGCCGTAGCTCATCTTCAGACACGCCAGCAAATTCCCGAGAGACATACCCTGCTCCTTCCCGTCAAGGCGACAACGCCCCCAAATGTGTGCCGAAGATGGCGTCGCCAAGGGACTGTTGAGATCAACCCAACGCTGCTATTCCCCCTCATCGCGCAGCCAAACCCGTTTGGGACGTGTCGCCGAGGGAATAGCTACGAACAAACATACCCCGCCCGCCCCCCGCCCGCCACAAAAACCCCAAATTTCCGCCATTTCCACGCCAACAAAACCCTAACCCATCCGTATTACTCCACGTGGATACTATCTCGTCCAATGTCGCCCTCCGCCCTTCCATCGCCCCCTCGCCCCAGGCCCTTCCGCCAGCCCTCTCGCCCTCCGCCACACCATTTCTACAAAACGAACCCATTTCCCCCACTCGAAAATCGCCATTCGAATACCAAAACTCCCCCAACCCCTTGTCAATCCAAAGGCCCCCAAGAATAACCAGGGGGTCAACAGGGGGAGAACAGGGGGAGAAATGGGTGGTCTTGGGGTGGTTTTAGGGTGACTTTCGGGGTGTCCGCCGGGGTATTCTTCCCCAAACCCGACACCCCAAACCCCCCGCCACGTTTCATTGGCAACCGGCTCTGCGATAGAATAGGTGGTTCAGCGAACCAAGAGGAGACAGCCCATGCAATTTCGGCCCTTGGGGAAGTCCGGGATCAACGCTTCCATCGTAGCGCTCGGCACCTGGGTGACCGGCGGCGGCACCGTGTGGAGCCAGGACACCGATGACGCCGAGTCCATCCGCACCATCCAGGCCGCGCTTGACGCGGGCATCAACTTCATCGACACCGCCCCCGCATACGGCTTCGGCCGATCCGAAGAAGTCATCGGCAAAGCCATCAAAGGCCGCCGCGACAAAGTCGTCGTCGCGACCAAGTGTGGCCTGCTCTTCAACGGCGAGCCCGGCGTGGACCATTTTTTCCTCGACGGCCACATGCTCCGCCGCAACCTCCATCCGGAGAGCATCCGCAAGGAACTGGAAGGCAGCTTGCGCCGCCTCGGTACCGATCATGTCGATCTCTACCAGACGCACTGGCCGAGCATCGAACCCGACAAAACCCCCATCGCCGACCAGATGGCCTGCCTCATGCAGCTCAAGGACCAAGGCAAGATCTGCGCCATCGGCGTCTGTAATGTCTCGCTCGAAGAACTGAGGGAAAACGCCGCCCGCGGCGACGTGGCGAGTTGCCAGATGCGCTACAGCCTGCTCTGGCGCGACATCGAAAAGGACGTCCTCCCGTACTGCCAGCGGCAAAACATCGCAGTGCTCGCCTATCAACCCCTGGAGCAGGGCCTGCTCACCGGCAAGGTGACGATGGATCGCAAGTTCAACAAAGACGATATACGTAGCCACGAAGGGTGGAACCCGTGGTTCAAGCCCGAAAACCGCCAGCGCGTGCTCGAACTGCTCGACGGCTGGAAATCTCTGGCCGCCCAGTACAAATGCACCCCGGTGCAGTTGGTAATCGCCGCCACAGCCATGCAGCCCGGCATCACCCACGTTCTCTGCGGCGCCCGCCGACCAGAGCAAGCATCTGAAAACGCCGCCGCCGGTTCGCTCGTCCTCGAACCGCAGGACTTTCGCCGCATGCAGGACGAATCCAAAGCAGTGTTCGCAACCCGCGGCTGATTGCCCTTGCCGGATCGTTGACCCGGCGGTGGGGCGGGCACACAATGCGCCCCATAGGATGGACGCGACATGCTGACCAAGAGGATCATTCCGTGCCTGGACGTGGATCGCGGCCGCGTGGTCAAAGGGGTCAAGTTCTTCGACCACGTGGACGCCGGCGATCCCGTCGAGCAGGCCCGCCGATACCAGGAGGCCGGCGCCGACGAGCTTGTGTTCTACGACATCACCGCGAGCCACGAAGGCCGCGAAATCATGGCCGATCTGGTCCGCCGCGTGATGGAGAACATCTTCATGCCGCTGACGGTAGGGGGGGGCATCCGCACATTGGACGATGCGACGCGGCTGATCCAGGCGGGCGCGGAGAAGGTCAGCGTCAACTCCGCCGCGGTGAAACGCCCGGAGCTCATCGCGGAGGTCTCCCGCAAATTCGGCCGCTGCGCCACCGTCCTCGGACTCGACGCCAACCGCGTGAAGAAAGACGGCGTGGAAAAGTGGGAAGTCTTTGTTAATGGCGGCCGCGTCGGCACGGGCATTGATGTGCTGGAGTGGTCGAAACAGGCCGAGGCCATGGGCGCCGGCGAGATCGTCCTCAACGTCATGAACGCCGACGGCACGACCGAGGGCTATGACCTGGAGATGACGGCGGCGGTAAGCGACGCGGTCAAAATCCCCGTCGTTGCCAGCGGTGGGGCGGGGGGGCCGGAGCATATCCTCAGCGTCCTGACCACCGGCCACGCCGACGCCGCCCTCGCCGCCAGCATCTTCCACTTCGGCACCTACACCGTTGGCCAAATCAAGCAGTTCCTCCACGACCACGGCGTGCCCGTGCGCATCATCTGACGGCCCGTTCGCTCATCCCAGCGGCACCCGCATGCGCGGCTTGGCGGCCGATCCGTCGAGAATCTCCGTGCACACTTGCGCGATGGATTCCCGATTCCCCGGCCAGACAAAGTGCGCTGCGGCGGTATCCCTCGCCATCCACCGAAACGCATCGTGCTCCTCGTTCAACTGCACCGGCGCGTCGGCCGGCACGATGGCGCAGAAAACCACGCTGTGCCACAGCGTGTCCTGCTCCGGAATGTAGAACGATCCGATCCGATCGAGGCAGTACAGTTCCAGCGGAACCAGCGACGTCTCCTCGCGCATTTCGCGAACCGCCGCCGCAACGGCCGTCTCCCCCGCCTCGATCCGGCCGGCGACCGTGTGCCAAACGCCCGCCATGTAGCGGCCTGGCGAGCGGAGGATCTGAAGGAATTCGTGCGATGCGGCAGTGGGCCTGACGACGAAACACTCGATCATGTCGTGGCGGAGATGCATGGCGGTATTGTAGCAGAAGCAACGGAAGCCCCGTTCAGCCGCCCCGCGCGCGGCGCGCGTTTTCGCCTATCGCCGCCTGCGCCGCCGCCAGCCGCGCGATCGGCAAACGGTGCGGCGAGCAGCTCACATACTCCAGCCCGATCCGATGGCAGAACTCGATCGACCGTGGATCGCCGCCGTGTTCGCCGCAGATCCCGCACTTCAATCCGCGGCGAACCGCTCGGCCCTTTTCCACCGCGGACTGCATCAGCATGCCCACGCCAACCTGGTCAAGCGTCGCGAACGGGTCGCGATCAAGAATATGCCGGTTCACGTAATCCGGCAGGAAACTGGTTGCATCATCGCGGCTGAAGCCGAACGTCATCTGTGTCAGGTCATTGGTGCCGAAGCTGAAGAACTCGGCGTCCGCCGCAATCTCGTCCGCCATCAGAGCCGCCCGCGGCGTCTCGATCATGCTGCCCAGCAGATAATCCACCCTCACGCCCGCTTCCGCCATGACCTTCCCCGTTGTCTGGCGCACGATCCGGCCGAGATACCGAATCTCCCGCGCATCCATTATCAGCGGAATCATGATCTCGGGCATGACCTGGATGCCGCGTTTCCTGCACATGCACGCCGCCTCGATGATGGCGCGAACCTGCATGATGAGGATCTCCGGATATGAAACCGCCAAGCGGCATCCACGGTGCCCGAGCATCGGGTTCGATTCGCGAAGTTGCTGAACTCGATACTGAATCTGATGGAACGTCAGCCCCAGTTCTTTCGCCAACGCCCTCTGCTCACCTTCTTCTCGCGGCAAGAACTCATGCAGCGGTGGATCGAGCAGCCGGATTGTTACCGGCAGGCCGTTCATCGCTTTGAAAATGCCCACAAAATCCCGCCGTTGATACGGCAGGAGTTTCGCCAGCGTCTTTTCCCTCGCCGATGCATCAGCCGCCAGGATCATCGCCCGCATAGGGCCAATCCGGCCAGGCGAGAAGAACATATGCTCCGTGCGGCAGAGCCCGATCCCCTCCGCGCCCAGCCGCCGGGCAAGCCGAGCATCTGTCGGCGTGTCCGCATTCGCCCTCACGCTCAGCCGCCGATACCCATCCGCCCACTCCAACAGCGTCAACAGTTCTGGCGTCGGCGTCGGCCTGAGGACGGGCGACTGGCCTTGGTAAACGTGCCCGTTTCCTCCATCGATGCTCAGAAAATCACCAGGCCCCAACTGGCGGGAGTTCACAGTGATAATCCGGCGTTTCGGGTTGATCTGGATCGCCGCCGCCCCCGTCACGCACGGCTTGCCGACCCCCCTGGCTACGACCGCCGCGTGCGAAGTCAGGCCGCCGCTGCTTGTCAAGATCGCCTGGCACGCGTGCATCCCGACCACGTCTGAGGCATCGGTCTCGGTGCGGACGAGAATGACGGGTTCGCCTCGCCGCGCCCGGTCCTGCGCCTCTGCAGCCGAGAACGCAATCTTCCCCACCGCCGCCCCCGGCGACGCGGCGGTCCCCAGCGCCAACAGCGCATTCTTGTTCGTGGGCGACAGCGTCGGATGCAGGAGCTTCTCAATCGACCCCGCCTCCACTCGCGTCACCGCCGTCTTGCGATCGATGATCCCCTCCGATGCCAGATCGACCGCGATCCGGACCGCTGCCGCCGCCGTCCGATCGGCAGCACGCGAATTCAGCACCCACAGCTTCCCCCGCTCGATCGTGAACGAGAACTCCTGCGTATCACCGCATGCACGCTCGACATCCGCCGCCGCTCGCCGTACGTTCTGCCAACTCGTGCGCGAAACCCGCGGCAATTTCTCAATCCGCTCGGGGTGCCTCGTCGCCTCGCGCAGATCCGTCCCCTGCGCCATCTTCAGGAATTTCCCTGCCAGCTTCGCCCGCCCGCTCGTCGCATCGCGCGTTGACACCTTCCCCACCAGCGAATTCTCATCGGCGTTCCCGAACACCATCGCCTGCACGATCACCGCAAGCCCCGTCAGGTGCGTCAGCTTCCGCGAACGTCGGTACGAAACGGCAAAGGGATTGTTCCAGCATTGCATTGCCGCTTCGATCGTCCGCCGAAGCTGCGACATCGCATCGTTCAGCCCGATATTGAGGATGCACGGCATCAACCCCGGTATCGCCGCCGCCGCGCTGTTCCGCACCGAAAGCCGCAGCGAATTACTTCCCCGTCCCGTCACCTTCTCCAACCACCCGATTCCCTCCTCAACGTCCTCCATCACCCCCCCCGGCAGCTTCAACCCCCCTCGCAGATACTCCGCGCACGCCTCGCTCGTAATGACGAAAAACGGCGGCACCGCCACCCCCCGCCGCGCCAGCCCGCCAAGCGCGCACCCCTTAACCCCAAGCACCTCAGGCCCGTCACTTGGCGCATCCGTGCCAAACCGGACCCACCGACATTGCCGGCGAGCAAGTTTCATTGGCGCAGCAACCATCAACCAGTCTCCACGATTGCGTAGCGGGGTTGGTCTCTTGGATTATGCGGATCTGCCGGCTTTTTGTCACGCGGCCGACTCAAGCTATACTTCCCCTCCATGGCGACCTACGCGATCGAGTTCGCAGCCTCGGTCGAGAAACATCTGCGATCCCTCACCGCGCGAGACCGCCGCATCGTCCTCGATGGGATCGAGCAGTTGCTTACTCGTCAGCCGATGGTGGAGACAAGGTGGACCTATGAAGACGATCGAAGTGCCCTCGACAAACAAGCAACTCCGGAAAATGATGAGCGAAGCCCAGAGTGACACCCTGGTATTCACAGACAAAGGCAAGCCCATCGCTGCGTTGATTGCCATCGAGGGCATCGACGCGGAATCGCTCTCTCTGGCCACAAATCCAAAGTTCCTGAAGATCCTTCGCCGGTCCTTTGCCGAATTGGACAAAGGCCGCGGGGTTGGCTTGGCGGAGATGCGGAAGCGAGTTGGGTGAGCGCTTGATTGGGAAGAAGCCGTTCGCCAACCGGTGTGGCTGAGGACATGCACATCAAGAGAACGGCCGGTCCCGAAAGACCGGCCGCTCTTTCTATCTCACAAACCAGCACGCGCCTGGTTCACTTCTTCGCCTTCTTCCCCGCCTTTTCCGCGACCGCAGCCTGGGCCGCGGCCAACCTCGCGATCGGCACGCGGTACGGCGAGCAGCTCACGTAGTTCATGCCCACGCGGTGGCAGAACTTCACGCTATCCGCCTCGCCGCCATGCTCGCCGCAGATCCCGATCTTCAAATTCGGCCGAGTGCTGCGACCCTTCTCGATGCCCATCTTCACGAGCATCCCCACGCCGCTTTGATCCAGGCTCTGGAACGGGTCGGCCTTCAGAATCGCCTTTCCGCCGTCCTTCTCGTTTGCCACGTACACCGGCAGAAACCGCCCGGCATCGTCACGCGACAAGCCCAGCGTCATCTGCGTCAGGTCGTTCGTGCCGAAGCTGAAGAACTCCGCCACTTCCGCAAGCTGGTCCGCCAGCAACGCCGCCCGCGGAATCTCGATCATCGTGCCGACCAGGTACGCCAGTTTCACGCCGGCGCTCTTAATCAGCGGGTCGGCAACGGCGCGCGTCTGCTGTTCGAGGATCTGCAGCTCTTTCTTGTCGATCGTCAGCGGGTGCATAATCTCCGGGAAGACCTTGATCCCGGCCTTGGTGCACTCGATCGCCGCTTCGATGATCGCCGTCACCTGCATGTCCAGAATTTCCGGATAGGTGATGCACAGGCGGCAGCCGCGATGCCCGAGCATCGGGTTCGACTCGTGCAACTGCTCGCAGCGATGCCAGATCTTCTCCGGGCTGATGCCGGTGATCTGACTGAGCTTGTTGACGCCGGCGTCATCCTTCGGCGTGAACTCATGCAGCGGCGGATCGATCAGGCGGATCGTCACCGGCTTGCCGTTCATGGCCGTGAAGATGCCGACAAAGTCGGCCTTCTGGAACGGCAGCAGCTTGGCCAGCGCCGCCTTGCGGGCCGGCGGCGTCTCGGCCACGATCATTTCCTGGATCGCAAGCCGCCGCTCTTCGGTGTCGAAGAACATGTGTTCGGTGCGGCAGAGGCCGATGCCTTCCGCGCCCATCTTCACGCCGTTCTGGGCATCGTACGGCGTGTCGGCGTTCGTCCGCACCTTCAGCGTCCGCTGCTCATCGGCCCACTTCATCAGCGTGTAAAACGACTCTGGCAGCTCCGGGTCCTTCAGGGGCATATCGCCGATGTAGACTTCGCCGGCCGAGCCATCCAGCGTGATGTACTCGCCTTGCTGGATCGTCTTGCCGCCAATCACCATCTGCTTGGTGTCGTAGTTGATGTTCAGCGCCTCGCAGCCGACCACGCAGCACTTGCCCCAGCCGCGCGCCACGACGGCCGCATGGCTGGTCTTGCCGCCGGTCGCGGTCAAGATTCCCTTCGCCGCGTGCATGCCGCCAAC
>JAPLNB010000236.1 GCA_026693085.1 Planctomycetota bacterium
GTAGTAGATGATCGTGCTGGCAGAAAAGTAGAAGCTGATGGCGAATGCCGCTAGCATCGCAATCATCAGATAGACCCAGATCGACAGCACCCCTGCCGTCACATCACCATACCAGTTCAACGCCTCAAAATTCACTCCACGCGGAAGATTCAGAGCCACCCCCACCGGCTGCAACGTCGGCCAGAGCGAACTCATGTCGTCGGCATTGCGGAACACGAACAGCCCCACCGATACGTGCGCCAACAACAACACCAGCCATACAAACAGCCGCACGAACAGGTAGCACACCGCCCCATATCCCACCGCCACCGTTGAATAAAACAGCATCCGCCACGGCTTCGCATAAACGTAGCTGAACGACCGGCTGATCGCGTCGAAGCTGTCCGACCCTTCCACCGCGATCGTCGGATACATCAGGTTCAGCCCCCCCGCCGTCCCCAGCACCACCAGCGTCATCACAAAACCAGCCGCCAGCGCCAGGAAATAAAACACCCCAACCGCCACATCCAGGTAGACCAGGAACGCCACCCCGCTCACCACCGACACCACCAGCCCCAGCCCCACCACGATGATCAGCGGGATCAGCGGCGCCGACAGAAAACTCAAGAACTTCGACACCGCAAAGCTCAGCCCCTGCCGCATCGACAGTTTCCGTCCTTCATCCGCGACATGAACCGCCGCGATTCGCGCGATCGCCCCGCCAAACAATGACCAGACGAACAGGAACAAAGTCCCATAGATCAGGAAATACACCCAGTGATATTGGATCGCCCACGCCGGCGCCGATGTGAAAAACTTGAACGCCGATTTGTACACCCCATCAGGCCCGCCGATCCCGCCCAGCCCGCCCAGCCAGTTGCCCGCCAACACGCTATCCGCAACCTTGCGCACCTGCTGCCGCTGGTAATCAAAGAAAACCGCGAACAGACCCCGCCCGTTCACCGCATCCACCGCCGCCAACCGCTGGCCCGCTTCTTGATACGCCGCCTGCACCCCCTGCCGCAGTTCCTTCGCCGCCGCGTCGTCCTTCTTGCTCGCCTCGTAAGTCTTGTACGCCCCCTCCACCGCTTTCTGCCGCTCCGTGCCGATCCAATAGCGCGCGTCTCCCTCACATCGCCCGTCGCGCGCCGCCGCCTTGGCCTTGTCAAAATCGCTGACCAGCTCGTTCCAGGCCCCGCCCTTCACTTGCCCAACCCGCTGGATCATCCGAGCGCACCCGTCCGTCGCAACCTCACGCATCACGTCCCGGTCCCTACCGAAACCCTCCCGGTCCACCGACCGCTCGTACAGTTCCACCTCTCCTGGAACTGCCCGATATTGCCTCATCCATACCCGATCCAGGATCCGCCCCCCGAAGTACACGCACAGCACCGCCGCCAATGCCAAAACCAGCTTCGATGGATGCACGGCGATGCGAAACGCACGGAAAATATGCGTAAATGGAAAAGCCTCGCGCCAATTGATCCCACATAGAACCTGCGGTTCATCCGCCATACTCGTGCACTCCTTTCGCCTGCACTCCCGGCCGCCCATGCGGGCAAAACGCCCGACTCTACTATACCAGTGACCCGTATTATAATCCCAACCCCATCTCCATCAAACCGCCTGAATCACCCTTCTTCCATCTGAATCGTTTTTCGCTCTCACAACTCCCAAAGCCCACAGCGCCGCCGTGGGTAGTCCCAATCCATCGCCTTCTCACAGCGGCGTCCACAATCCATCCGCCCTCACCGACCCCCCTGCTCATCCTCATCCTCCTCCGCAGGTTCTCCCATCGACTGATCCTCATCAATCACTGGAATCTGGTACCTCCCCCCCAACCATCGCCCAAGGTCGATCAGCTTGCATCGCTCGCTGCAGAACGGATACAAGCTCTTCGGCTTCTCCCGTTCCTTCTCGTCCACCTCACGCTTGCAGATCGGACATCGCATGCCTCTACTACTCTGTCATAGGTCCTTTGTCAGTTGTCCTTTGTTCTTCGCAGGTTGGCCTATGCGGCGAATCGCTGAAAATGACAAAGGACCACTCACAAACCTCTGCTCGCACTCCGCCACGACACCCGGCTCATTTCCCCGCCGCTTTGCCGCTGCATGTTTTCTCCGATTTCGTCTCCGTCTTCACCGCCGCACCGTTTCCCCCACTGCTCCCCGTACTTGGACCGCCGCTGCTCCCCGTACTTGGACTGCCGCTGCCGGCCGTGGTGCTCGTCCCCGAATCGCTCTGCGCTGCCTTCTTGTACCCGTCCGACCGGTAGTCGGTAATGTAGAACCCGCTCCCCTTGAAAATCAGCCCCGCCCCGCTGCTGATCAGCCGCCTCACCTTCGCCTTTTTGCACTCCGGACAAACCCTCACTGGCCCAGCCTTGATCGACTGAAACCGCTCAAACTCCACTCCACACGCGTCGCATTTGTACTCGTACGTCGGCATAAAAACGCCTCTCTCCCGCTGCCTCTCGCCCTCCTGGCAACTGACAACCAACCACCGGCAACTACGCATTCACCGCCACCTGCGCCGGCCGCAGCACCCGACCATGCAGCGAATACCCCTTCTGCAACAGTTGCGTCACCGCCAGCTCCTTGTACCGGTCGTCCGCCTGCTGCATCAACGCCTGATGCTGATTCGGATCAAACGCCATCCCAGGCTCCGGCGCTATCTCCTCCACGTGCTGCTGCCGAAGCGCCGCGATCAACTGGTCATGCACAATCTCCAGCCCCTTCAACACCGACGCCGCATCCGCCTTCGACGGATCAACTCCAATCCCCCGCTCAAAGTTGTCGATCACCGGCAGCAACGCCGTAATCAGCTTGCCGTTGGCAAACTGGATCGCCGTCATCTTCTCCCCCTCCAGCCGCTTCTGGGCATTGCGGAAATCCGCCTGCACCCTCGCCAACTGCTCAAATAGCGCATTACGCTCTTCCTGCAGTTTCCGCAGGTCCGCCTCCAGCACCGCCCCAGCGTCCATCTCCCCCGCCTCGCCGTCGGCGCCCTCGCCCGCCTGGTTGGTATTCATCTCCTCAGTCATAACTACCTCTCAACCGCTTACATCACCTGCTGCCCAAACACCGTCTCCACATCTCTCCGCCTTACCTCATTGCTCGCCCGTCAGCATCCCCTTTAATTTCTCCAAAAAACTCTTCCGCTGAGGCATCACCGACGCATCCTCCGTCGCCGCAAACTCACGCAACCACTGCCTCTGCTTGTCCGTCAGCTTCCGCGGCACTTCCACCAAAATCTGCACCAGCAAGTCCCCGCTCCGCTTGCTCCGCAGGTCGGGCAGACCCTTGCCCTTCAGCTTGAATACCTCCCCATGCTGCGTCCCCGCATTGATCTCCAGCTCATTCTGCCCGTCCAGCGTTGGAACCTCGATCATCGCCCCCAATGCCGCCTGTGTAAACGAAACCGGCACCTGGCATACCAAATCATTGTTGTGCCGGCTGAACAGCGGATGCTCCTTTACCGCAATGCAGCAGTGCAGGTCCCCATTCCCACCCCCACCGCTCCCAGGCTCCCCCTCCCCCGCCACTCGCACCGCCTGCCCCTCGTGCACGCCCGGCGGAATCTGGATCCGCACCGTCCGCTTGCGAACCTGCCGCCCAGTCCCGCCGCACGCCGAACAATGATCCCGTATCACCGCCCCTCGCCCCCGGCAGCCCGGGCACGTCGTCACCATCCGGAACATCCCCCCAAATCCCTGCTGCGCCACCCGCCCCTGTCCGCCGCACTGCGGGCACATCACCGGGCTGCTCCCCGCCTTCGCCCCGCTACCCCGGCAAATGTCGCACACATCTTGCCGCTCAAACTCAATCGTCTTCTCGCACCCCTTCCCCACCTCCCCCAACGTCAACTCCACCTGAGTCTCAAGGTCAAAACCCCGGTGCGACGTCGAACCCCGCCCACCACGCCGACCGCCAAACGGACTCCCGCCCAGCCCCGCGAAAATGTCGTCGAACATCGAGAAAATGTCCGACACGTCCATGTGCGAAAAGTCGTGGTGCCCCGAAACCCCCGCGTGACCATACTGATCGTACCGCTGCCGCTTCTCAGGGTCCGCCAGCACTTCGTAAGCTTCCGCACCCTCCTTGAACTTCGTTTCCGCCGCCGTCTTGTCCCCGTCCGCCCGGTCCGGGTGATACTTCATCGCCAGTTTCCGGTACGCGCGCTTAATCTCCTCCGCGTCCACCGTCCTGCTGACTCCCAAAACCTCGTAATAGTCTCGTTTGGTCGTCGCCACATTCATCCTTGTTCGGTGAGCAACGCCCACCTGCTCCGCAAATCATCCGCCGCACCGCACCCCCACCGCTCCCCTCCCTGTTATCGTCATCATAGGCCGGCGACAACCACCTCTTCCCGCCGCCACCAGCCTCAACAGAAGTTGGCAGTTGGCAATCCCAGCCGGCTTGAACCATCTTCCGCCAACTGTCCACTGACAACTGCCAACCGTCAATTGCCGTTGCACCTAGACCACGGCGCCGGACACAGGCTTGGTCTCTTCGCCTTTCTTCTCCTTCAGCTCGGTCACCAGCACGTCCGTCGTCAACGCCAGCCCAATCGCACTGGCTGCGTTCAACAACGCCGTCCGCGCCACCTTCGTCGGGTCAATAATACCCGCCTTGAACATGTCCACAAACTGGCCGTTCGCCGCGTCATAACCCCACGCCGGATTCTTGCTCTCGAGGATCTCCGCCACAACCACTTCGCCGTCCTCCCCAGCGTTATCCGCGATCTGACGCGCCGGCCATCGCAACGCCTCTGCCACAATGTCAAAACCAAGCTTCTCATCCCCCCTGGCTTTGCTCTTGGCGTTCATCACCGCCTCGATTGCACGCAGAAACGTCACCCCACCGCCTGGCACAATCCCTTCTTCCGCCGCGGCCTTCGTCGCGTGCAGCGCATCGTCAATCAGATCCTTGCGCTCCTTCATCTCCGTCTCGGTCGCAGCGCCGGCCTTGATCACCGCCACGCCCCCCACCAACTTCGCCAGCCGCTCCTGCAGCTTCTCCCGATCATAATCGCTCGTCGTCGTATCAATCTGCTTGCGAATCTGATCCGTCCGCGATTCGATTTCCTTCTTCTTGCCCCCGCCTTCGATGATCAGCGTCTTATCCTTATCCACCAGCAGTCGCTTCGCGGTGCCAAGATCCTCCAACTCCACGTTCTCCAGCTTCAGCCCAAGGTCCTCGCTGATGAACTTGCCGCCGGTCACGGTCGCGATATCGCCCATCAACGCCTTCCGACGATCGCCAAAACCAGGCGCCTTCACCGCGCAGATATTCAGGATGCCCCGCAGCCGGTTCACCACCAACGCCGCCAACGCCTCCGACTCCACATCCTCCGCGATGATCAACAACGGCTTCCCGCCCGTCACCACCTTGTTCAACAGCGGCAACAGCTCCACCAGATTGCTGATCTTCTTCTCATGGATCAGGATCAGCGCGTTCTCCAGCTCGCACTCCAGCGTATTCGGATTCGTCATGAAGTACGGCGACAAATATCCCTTGTCAAACTGCATCCCTTCGGTGTACTCCAACACCGACTCGGTGCTCTTGCCTTCGTCAACCGTGATCACCCCTTCCCGGCCAACCTTCTCCATCGCGTCGGCCATCAACTGACCGATCTTCTCGTCGCCGTTCGCGCTGATCGTCGCCACCCGCCTGTAATCCTCGTGCCCCTTCACCTTCCGCGACTGCGATGCGATCGCTTCCGCCGCCACTTCCGCCGCCTTCATGATCCCGCGCTGAATCTGCACCGGGTTCACGCCCGCCGTCGTGTACTTCAAACCCTCGCGGTAGATCGCCTCCGCCAGCACCACCGCCGTCGTGGTCCCATCACCCGCCACATCGCCGGTCTTGCTCGCGACCATATTGATCAGCTTCGCGCCCATGTTCTCAAACGGCTGCGGAAGCTCGATCTCCTTGCTCACCGTCACCCCGTCCTTCGTGATCCGCGGGCTACCCCACGACTTCTGCAACACCACGTTCCGACCTCGAGGCCCAAGTGTCGCCTTCACCGCCCTCGACAATTGCATCAGCCCATTGCCAATCTCGGCCCGGGCCCCTACACCAAACATCATCTGTTTCGCTGCCATATTATTTCACTCCAGTCGCCAGTTGTTACTTGCCAGTTGCCAGATTCACGCCGGCCGCCGCTGCCATCGCTGGCAACTGGCAACCGGCAACCGGCAATTACTCGAGCACGCCCAGCAGATCGCTCTCTCTCAAAATCACAAACTTCACCCCATCCACCTCGACCTCGGTCCCCGAATACTTCCCATAATAGACCGTGTCGCCGTTCTTCACATTCAACTCCATCCGCTTGCCCTTCTCATCCACCTTGCCCGGCCCAACCGCGATCACCTTCCCCTTCGTCGGCTTCTCCTTCGCCGCATCGGGAAGATAGATCCCGCTCGCCGTCTTCTCGTCCGCTTCCGTCTGCTTCACAATCACACGATCCGCCAGTGGTTTCAGTTTCATATCCAATCCTCTGTCTTCCGTAGAGTGGGTTTCGCCCACCTTGCAGTTCACTTCGCTCGCTTTACGCGGCGATGCCTCATGTAATCCTCAAACGTCACGCTCCGGCCTCTTCTTCGATGGTCCAGCCAGAACTTCAACGACTCCCGCGACTCGCCGCTCTTTCGCCCGAGCAGCAGTCCGCGAATGCTGAAATCGGCCTCAACGTCAGGCCAAGAGACCCCGTACGCCTCCATCTCGTAATTCGCCCGCTCACGTGCCGTCGCATGCTTCAGCCGCGGATACCACGCCGTCGGCACCGAAATGGAACGCCCGTCCTCCAGGTCAACCGTGATGGTCTCATCCGTCACCTTGACCGAGGTGGCTCGCACATCGAGTTGGGCTTCAGCGACCGAAGAAGGCATTCCACGACTCCAACAGATACTCGATCTCTTCAACAATGATCCGCTCGATCTCGTTCAGCTCGTGCGGCCGAAAACCTCTGTTGCTCTCCAGATCCACGACCGGCACCAACCAGAACTTCGCGGCTTTACGTCCTTTCTTCACATGCACGTGCGGCGGTTCAGCGGCATCGCTCGAATAGAACATGAAGCGATAGCCTCTCTTCCGCAGCACAACCGGCATCCGTCACATCCCGACACTTGCTTCAATGCCTCTCAGGCGCATCCTTTGCCCATTCAGGCAGCGGCACCGTCCTCACCGGCACTTTCTCTCCTCTGGCCCGGTGCTCCAGCCACCGCTGGAACGACCTGGGCGACTCGCCAGACTTGTTGCCAAGCAGAAGGCACTTGATGCTGATGTCCTCGTCCAAATCCGGCCAATGGATGCCGAAGGGGCCGATCTCCACATTGTTGCGTTCGGCGGCCGTGCCATGCACCAGCCGCGGATACCACAGCACTGGGACCGAAATCGTGCGCCCGTCCTCAAGATCGACGACGAGCACGTCGTCCGTCACAACAACGCGAGTCACCCGCACCAGGAACTTCTCATCCGCGATTGACGTACTCATGCGACTTCCACTCACGCCGCCAAAACCGGACCAGCGGCAACCAGCTTCTTCTGCTTCGGATCCACCCGAGCATTGAATCCTTCCAACGTTCGCGCCCCAAGCAGCAACAAGTCTCCCGGCTCTGCAAAGACCACTTCATCCACCGTGAAGAACTTGTCCGCCCGAATGATCGCGAACCCAACGCTACGAGTGACCTCCTGTCCGTTGGCCATGACGAGCGAGATGTCTTTCTTCTCTCGCTCGACACCGATCTTCTCCAGCGTCTTCGAGGGCAGCCATGTGTAATCGCTGCCGGTGTCGACAAGCAACTTCTCAACCTTCACCGACTTCTCACGGTCAGCGATATTCTCAACCCGGCAACCGATTCGAAACGTGCCCATGCTCATCTCACGATTCCGCAACTAGGGCCTGTCAGGCCAAATCGCTTTCCTTGCAGTCTCACTGAGCAGATTAACCACAATGTCCCGAACCGCATTGGCTGTTCCCGCGACCATTTTGCCGAGGAGTTTCTGCAAACGCGTTACACCTAATCGCATTCGAGCAGTGTCCCGAGCAGCATCGGTCAAGCTCTGCTTGAATTCCTCAACGTCCTCTGGGGTCAAGTTCGCATCCTCGGCAGCAAGCTCGATAGCAGCTTGGATGCCGCGCTCCGTCCAGGGGAAAGCCCTGCCACAACTGTGGCAATAGGCCGGAGCACAATACGACGGATACGACTCGCTCACCCGAGGAACATAGTAGCGGCCCCGGATCGTCGCTTCGCAGCCAGGGCAGACAGTCAATGTGGATTCACCGCACTTCGAGCAGAATTGCTGATTCCGCTGAGGATACTCATCCACGGCGTCGTTGGCAACATGCCCATTGGGACACACCTGCGCCACATAATAGTGGCTCTCGTCCCTCTTCGTCGTTCTCATTTGCTCCCATGGGTCCATCGTAAACCTCACTCACTGAGGCTCTCGCACTCACATCATCTCATCCATCCCCCCACCCGCCCCGCCGTGCCCATGCCCGGCGTGCTCATCCTTATCCTTCGGCTTATCCGCCACGATCGCGTCCGTCGTCAGCAGCAGCACCGCCACCTCCGCCGCGTTCTGCAGCGCCGTCCGCTCAACCTTCGTCGGCGTGATGATCCCCGCCTTCACCACATCCACATACTCGTCCGTCAACGCATTCCACCCGTTGTTCCCGGTCGATTCCATCACCCGCCGAACCACAACGCTTCCGCTGGTGCCCGCGTTCTCCGCGATCATCTTCAGCGGCACCATCAGCGCGTGCCTGACCACTTTCACACCTGCCGCCTCGTCGCCTTCCAACTTCAGCGCCACCCCGTCCAACGACCGCATCGCCCGAATCAGCGCCACCCCGCCGCCAGGCACCACGCCTTCCTCAACCGCCGCCCGTGTCGCGTGCAGCGCGTCTTCAATGCGGGCCTTCTTCTCTTTCAATTCCGCTTCCGTCGCAGCGCCGACATTGATCTGCGCCACGCCGCCCGCCAGCTTCGCCAGTCTCTCCTGGAGCTTCTCGCGGTCGTAATCGCTCGTCGTGATCTCGATTTCTTTGCGAATTTGCGCGATCCGCCCTTGGATCGCCTCGGTGCTTCCCGCCCCTTCAATGATCGTCGTATTATCGTTGTCCACCCGGACAATCTTCGCCTGCCCAAGCTGGCTGATCTCAACCTTGTCCAGCTCGATGCCCAGATCCTTCATGATCGGTTCGCCGCCGGTCAGGATCGCGATGTCTTCGAGCATCGCCTTCCGCCGGTCGCCGTAGCCCGGCGCCTTCACCGCGCACACATTCAAAATGCCGCGCAGCTTGTTCACCACCAGCGTCGCCAGCGCCTCGCCTTCCACATCTTCCGCAATAATCAACAGCGGCTTCTTCGCCTTCTGAATCTTCTCAAGCAGCGGAATCAGCTTCGTCGCCGCCGAGATCTTCTCCTCGTACACCAGCACGAGGCACTTTTCCAACTCCACAATCATCTCATCCGGATCGGTGATGAAGTTCGGCGACAAAAACCCGCGATCAAACTGCATCCCCTCCACCACGTCCACAAACGTCTCAAGGGATTTCCCCTCTTCAACTGTAATCACCCCATCCTTGCCCACCTTCTCGAACGCATCAGCCATAAACTCGCCGATCTCCCGGTCATTGTTCGCCGAGATCGACGCCACATTCGCAATGTCCGCCTTGCCGCTGATCGGCTTCGACTGCTTCTTGAGGTCGGCCACCACCGCATCCACCGCCTTGCGAATCCCGCGCGCCAGCGCCATCGCATCCACCCCCGCCGTCAGCATCCGATACCCTTCGGTCACAATCGCTTCCGCCAGGACCGTCGCCGTCGTCGTTCCATCGCCCGCCACGTCGCTGGTCTTCGTGGCCGCCTCGCGCACCAGCCGCGCCCCGATGTTCTCAAACTTATCCTTCAACTCGATTTCTTCCGCCACCGTCACCCCGTCCTTGGTAATAGTCGGTGCCCCCCATCCCTTATCAATCACCGCATTCCGCCCGCGCGGCCCCAATGTCGCCTTCACCGCCCGGGACAACTTCTTCACGCCTTCAAGCAGCGACTTCCGCGCCTCCGAATCGAAAGCCAGCATCTTAGCGGCCATGCCATGTCTCCTTATTAAAACCCTTCTTATCTGCCCAATCTAACCAATAACAACAGACGAACCGTCCGCCACCGTCCCAGAACAAACCCAATGCCGCACTCCAATCCCATCCACAATGTTTCACAACCACATATCCCAACTAGCCTTACACCCACCCCCAAATCGCCTCCCCCACAAACCCGCCCCACCCGGTCCTGTCAGGCTGGCAGGAACACTCATCCACGTTCTCCCCCAGTTGCCACAATGGCAGGAAGCCAACCCAACCCGCTTCAGCAGTTCCTTCGTTCCTTCCCCCCAACACACCTACAACCCCCCCGCCACCACCTGCCCCGTCGGCACGCTCCTCGGCAAATGCAGCTTCGCATACCGCCCCGTCAAATTCAGCACCGGCTCAAACGCCACCAGCATCACCAACAACATCACCGCACACACCAGCGCCAGCCCCCCCCCCAGCGGACTCACCACCATCTCCGGCTTCTCACTCTCCACCATAAACATCACCCGAACCACCCGCAAATAGTAGTACAGGCTAAACACCGTATTCACCCCGATCACCGCCACCAACGCCCACCACCACGACCCGTTCGCACCAAGCTTCCACATCACATACACCTTCGCCCCAAACCCCGCGAATGGCGGCAAACCCACCAAACTGAACATGAACGCCCCCATGCACACCGCCAACAGCGGACTCCGCCTTCCCAACCCCGTATAATCCTCCAGCCGCTCCCCGCCCGTCTCCCGCTGCACCAGCCCCGCCACCGTAAACGCCCCCAGATTCATGAACAAATACACCGCCAAATACAACAGCAACGCCTGCGCCGCCGAATTCGCCATCACCCCATTCGCATCCGACCCGCCCCTCACCACCAACGACAAAATACACAGCATATACCCCGCATGCGCAATCGAGCTGTACGCCAGCAGCCGTTTCATATTCATCTGCACATACGCCCCCGTATTCCCCACCGTGCACGTGATCGCACCCATCACCCCCACCGTCACCGCCAAACTCGTCAGCACCTCGCTCCCCGCATACCCCAACCCATGCCCAATCGTCATTAAGATCCGCAACAGCAGCGTCAGACCCGCCCCCTTCGACGCCACCGACAAAAACGCCGCCACATCCACCCCCGCTCCCTCAAACACATCCGGGCACCAGAAATGGAACGGCACCGCCGAAATCTTGAACCCCACCCCCGCCAAAATCCCCACCATTGCCACCGCCAGCGGCACCCCCCCGCCCAAATCCACCCGCCGCGCCAGCTCCCCGATCTGCAGCGTCCCATACAGCCCATACAGCATCGACAAACCGTACACCATCACCGCGCTCGTCGCCGCCCCGAACAAAACATACTTCAACGCCGCTTCAGACCCCACCCTATCCGTCTTCCGAAACCCCGCCAGCACATAGCTCGGCAGACTCGCCATCTCCACTGCCATGAAAATCATCAGCAGGTTCGATGTCGAGCCCATCAAGCACATCCCCAGACACGCCCCCAACAGCAACGTAAAAAACTCCGGCCCATCCCCCTCATGCATGCTCACCCGCGTTGTGCTGAACCACATCAGCACCACCCCCGCCGTAAACACCAACAGCAAAATCTTCCACAACACCGCAAAGTGATCGCTCACCAGCATCCCCCGAAACTGCTCCCCTCCCTCCGTCGGCCGAACCAACAACAACCCCACCACCGCCAGCATCAACCCCGCCAAACTCACCACCCCCGCCACCGCATTCGACCGCCGCCCCCAAAACGCACTCAACAACACCCCCACGATCGTCCCCATCAGCACCAACTCCCCCACAAATGGCCGCATCTGCCCCCACTCCGGCACAAACGGCCCCACCGCCGCCAGACTAGTAAAAATCAATCCCATACTCGCCATTGATCTCTATCCTTGGCCCTTCGCCACAGCCTTGCCTGCCGCGGTTCCGCCGCAAATAACGAATAACAAATAACAAATAACGAATAACCACTAACCAAACAGCTTAAACAACCCCGCCACCGTCGTATTCGTAAACACAAAGAACATCCCGTAGGGCAGCACCCCCAGCAGCACCGCCATCGCCACCAGCGGGATCAAAACCGTCTGCTCCCGAGCATCCACCTCCGGAAAATCCTTGTACTCCGACTTCTCAGGCCCCAAAAACACCCGCTGCATCGTCCACAGCATGTACCCCGCCGTCAAAATCACCCCAAAACACGCCACCACCGCAAACCCGATCACCAGCCCCCGACCAACCCCATAATTCATCAATATCGACCCGTTCCGCGCCGCCGCAAACGACCCCAGCAGCACCATCACCTCCCCAATAAACCCGCACAAACCCGGCAACCCCAGATTCGCAAAAAACATCACCGTCGAATACCCCGTATACACCGGCATCGTCGTCGCCAGACCCCCAAACCGCCCGATCTCACGATGATGCGCCCGCTCGTACACCACCCCGACGATAAAGAACAACGCCGCGCTCGTCACCCCATGCGCGACCATCATGAACAACGCCCCGTTCACCGCCGCCTCCGTCATCATCGCCGCCCCCAGCACGACGAATCCCATATGCGACACCGAGCTATACGCCACCAGCCTCTTGAAATCCGTCTGCGCCATCGCGCACAACGCCCCATAGATAATGCTCACCACCCCGATCGTCGCGAACAGCCACCAAAGCTCCTTCGCCATCCCCGGAAACAGCGGATACGCAATCCGGAAAATCCCATACCCACCCATCTTCAGCAATATCGCCGCCAGAATCATGCTGATCGGCGTCGGCGCTTCCACATGCGCATCCGGCAACCATGTATGGAACGGCACCGCCGGCACCTTGATCAAGAACCCCAGCATCGCCAATAGGAAAAACGTCTTGATCACCCCGCTGCCCATCACCCCCCCCATCGCCTTCTGAACCGCTGGGTCCGACAGCTTCAACAGATCAAACGTCCCCCCCTCCAACCCCGGCACATTCCGCGAGAACAAAAACATCCCGATCAACACGATCAACAGCCCGATCGACCCCACCAACGTATACAGGAAAAACTTGATCGCCGCGTATTCCTTCCTCGGCCCACCCCATATCCCGATCAGAAAATACATCGGCAGCAGCGACAACTCGAAAAACACATAGAACAGGAAAAAGTCCAGCGAAAGAAACACCCCCAGAATCCCCGTCTCCAGGAACAAAAACAGCGCCATATACCCCTTGGTCATCTTCTCGATGTTCCAGGACGCAATGCACGCCAGCAGACAAATGAACGTGCTCAACAGCACCAACGGCAACGACAGCCCATCAACCCCCACCTGGTAGTTAATATGAAACGCCGGAATCCACGGCACCGACGTCATCATCTGCATGGTGCTGCCATATGCCCCCCCTCCCTGGTTCCAATCAAACCCCACCAGCAGCAGCAGCGACGCCAGAAACGTCACCAAGGTGGTCACCAGCGCCGTCCACCTCACCGCCGCCCTCCCCTGCGCCGCCACCACCAACACCGCCCCCGACGTCGGCAGAAAAATCAAGATCGTCAACAACCAGTGATTCAAAAATCCCATAATCACTCACCAATCAACCGTCACGCAACAACTGGCAACTAACAACTGGCTACTGGCAACTCCCCCCTACATCACCGTCGCCACTACCACTACCACCACCGCCGCGATCCCGATCGCCACGATCCCCAGCACCACCGTCACATACAACCGAATCCGTCCCGTCTGCGGCATCCGCACCAGCGCCCCCAGTCCCTGCGTCGCCGCCCCCACGCCATTCACCCCCCCATCCACCACATACCGATCGCACAATCCTGCCAGCGACGACAACTGCCTCACCGCATACCCCGCCAAATTCACCAGCCCATCAATCACATACTGATCAAACGCCGCCCCCAGCCGCGCTAGCCCCACCGTGATCGCCACGAACACCCCCATGTACAGCTCATCAAAATACATCCGCCGGTACAACCACGTGTGCACCCACCGCACCGGCGCCGCCTTCATCAACACATTCGCCACCGCATACCCCCTCATGTACATCAGAATGCCCATTCCAATCCCCACCAATGGCGCCCAACGCACAGACTGGTGCATCACATGCCACCCCTGCTTGTGCGCCGCCTGTGACGCAGTCAGCACCTCCGTCGCGCCGTGATCCTCATCCTCCCCACTCCTGCTCAGCCCAGGCTCATCCGACGGCCACGCCGACTCGTACCCCCCAAACTTCCCCTCCGGATGCACCATCTGAACGTACTTGGTGTTCTCCGTCACCGCCGCGTTCAAAAACCCCTTCACGTTCAACAGCCCGTCATACCCCCCCACTACGCTCAACACCGCCAACACCGCCAGCGGCGCCCACATGATCCCCCGCTCATGCGCATGCTCGAACACGTGCTCATTCCGCGGCTTCCCCCAGAACGTCAACATCCAACACCGCGTCATGTAAAACGCCGTCACATATGCAATCACCACCGGCAACACAAACAACAGCCAATACCACCCGCTCCGCCCCTCCTCGCTCGCCAACGCCCCAAACGCCCCCGCGTGCGCCATAATCAGGTCCTTGCTGAAATACCCGCTGAAGTACGGCGTCCCCGTGATCGCCAACACCGCGATCCCAAACGCAATCGCCGTGATCGGCATCTTCCGCCACAGCCCCCCATACTCCTTCATGTCCTGCTCATGGTGCGCCGCATAAATCACCGCCCCCGATCCCAGGAACAGCAACGCCTTGAAAAACGCGTGCGTGATCAGATGAAACATCCCCCCCACCCAGCTCCCGATCCCCATCGCCAATATCATGTACCCAAGCTGCGATAGCGTCGAATACGCCAATACCTTCTTGAGGTCGCTCTGCACCAGCGCTATCAACGCCGCCATCGTCAGCGTCGTCACCCCGATAATCGCAACCACCAGCTTCGCACCATCCGTCAGGATCGGAAAAATCCGCGCCACCAGATACACCCCCGCCGCCACCATCGTCGCCGCGTGAATCAACGCGCTCACCGGCGTCGGACCCTCCATCGCGTCCGGCAACCACACGTGCAACGGAAACTGCGCGCTCTTCCCGATCGCCCCGCAGAACAAACCCACCCCCATCACCGTCAATGCCCTCACCGAGAACATCCCAATCCCCGCCACCCGAATCCCCTCCGGCGACCCGATCAGCTTGCTCGAATCCAACGCCGCCCAAACCTCCGGCAGCGTCACATTCCCCAAATGATAAAACAAAACCCCCAACCCGATCAGAAACCCAACGTCCCCGATCCGGTTCACCACAAACGCCTTGATCGCCGCGTTCGACGCGCTCTTCTTCTCGTGCCAGAACCCGATCAGCAGATACGAACACAGCCCCACCAGCTCCCAGAACACAAAAAGCTGCATCAGCGTCCCCCCCACCACCAGCCCGAGCATCGAAAAACAGAACAAACTCAAATACGTGAAAAACCGCGGATACCCCTTATCCTCCCCCATGTACCCGATCGAAAAAACGTGCACCAGCAGCGACACCAGGCACACCATCGAAAACATCACGATCGTCAGGCTGTCCACATACAGCCCTAGATCCAAATACCCCGTCTTCGTCTGCGGCCCGATCCCCCACCCCGTCGGAACCCACGGGATCGGCACATTGATCGGCATATTCCCGCACCCCCACTCCGGCGACCCACCCAGCCACGAGATCGCCGCCAGAATGCTCAACGCAAAGCTCGTCCCAATCGCCCCCGTCGCCACCCACCCCGCCAACGGATTCCCCATCCGCTTCCCCAGCAACACCAGCACCACAAACGACACCAGCGGCACCAGCGTCGCAATCAATAGTAATAAAGCAGGCGTCGGCATATTCATCAGTAGATATTTGATAGTTGGTAGTTGATAGCGATCACGTCTATCAACTACCAACTATCAACTATCTACTATCCTCTCAATTCTTTGGCCTTCTCCACATCCACGCTCGTAAAGTTGTTGTAGAAGTTCAAGAAAATCGACAACGCCACCGCCGCCTCCGCCGCCGCCAACACAATCACAAATATCGCAAACACCTGCCCCGCCAACGCCACACCCCCGCCTTCCGAAACCCCATGCGAATACCGGTTGAACGCCACCAGGTTGATATTCGCCGCATTCAACACCAACTCCACCCCGATCAATATCCCAATCGCATTCCGCTTCGTCAGAATCGTCACCAACCCGCACACCAGCAGCACCGCCCCCAGCACCAGGTAGTGCGCCAACCCAATCTCCATCACACCCATCACCATCATACCCTCTTCTCTCGCTTTTCGCTTACCCCTCAACCCTGAACCCCTTGCCCCTTCCTCCTCGCCTTCGCCAAATACGCCGCACCAATCATCACCACCAACAACAAAACACTCACCACCTCAAACGGCGCCAGGTAATCCCCCAACATCGCCAACCCCAGCCGATCCACTGGATAGTCCCGATCCAACGCCAGCGGCGCATCCCCAAACGCTCCGCTCCCCGCCGCCGCACACAGCCCCACAATCAAGCCCATCAGCAACACCGCCCCGATCCCCAACGCCACCATCACCTCCCCACGCCTCGGCACAAACTTCGCCGACAACTCGCTGCTCGTCAACATCACCCCGAAAACAATCAGGATCAACGTCCCCCCCGCATACACCACCAACTGCACCGCCGCCAAAAACTCGCACCCCAACAAATAATACAGCCCCGCAACGCTCGCCAACGCAAACAGCAGACATACCGCCTGCCTCACAATGTTCCGCGACAACGCCACACCCATCGCCGACAACCCCGCCCCCAACGCAAATCCATAAAAGAGCACCGCCCCCATCGGAAACCCAGCCTGTCCCAGCATCATCAAGCCCATACCTCTGCCATACTCCACTACCCGCCCCCGAAAAACCTTGCCCCTCAAACCACAATCGCCTCCGGCTCCGCCCGACGCTTCTTCACGCTCTTCGCATCCAGCGCCGACCGCCCCACCCACACCACCACCGCCACCACCATCCCCACCCCCACCATCATCAACGCCAACTGCACACCCAACCCCACCGCCGTCCCCCCTTTCATCAAATCACCCCAACTCAACGGATTGTAATCCTTCCACGGAATCCCCCCTCGCCACGGCACAAACAACTGCCACAACGCCTCCCCCAACAACAACACGCACCCCATCGGCAACAACACCTTCACGCACACATACAAAACCTGATCAATCCGCGGCCGCGGCAGCGTCCACCTCAACCACATCTGCACCAATATCACCGCCCCCGCCTTCCCAATAAATATTGTTGCCGCCATCACATTCAACACCACCATCCCCACCCAGTGCCCCTGCGGGTCCGCACTCAACTGATTATGGTAGTACCCGATCAACCCAAACGGATCCAAAAACAGCGCCGCCTGGATCCCCCCCACCACAAACATCGCCGTATACTCCGCAAAAAAGAAAAACGCCCACCGCATCCCGCTATACTCGGTCAAATACCCCGCCACCAACTCCGAGTCCGATTCTGCCAGATCAAACGGCGCCCGCTTGTTCGCCGCCAGACTCGCCACGAAATACACGAAAAACGCCAGAAAAACAAACGGGCTCCGGAATATCCCCCACGTATGC
Organism: Planctomycetota bacterium; assembly: GCA_026693085.1. Lineage (GTDB taxonomy): Bacteria > Planctomycetota > Phycisphaerae > Tepidisphaerales > Tepidisphaeraceae > JAPLNB01. The sequence continues at coordinate 17,686 of JAPLNB010000236.1, forward strand.
AATCCCCCTCCCTGCTCCAGCCCCATGTCCACCACATTCAACGTCCCCGCCGCCATCACCCCCACCAACAGCGACAGACCCAGCGGTATCTCATACGACACCATCTGGCATGCCTCCCGCATCGCCCCAAACGTCGACCACTTATTATGGCTCGACCACCCCGCAATGATCACCCCCATCACCTCCACGCTCAACATCGCCAAAATCAAAAACAGCCCCGAATTCAAATGCCGCTCGAACGTCAGCTCCGGACCAAATGGTATCGCCACCAACGCCACAAACACCGGAGCAAACGCCACATATGGCGCCAACCGAAACAACGCCCGATCCCCCAACTCGGGCACCAGATCTTCCTTCATCACACACTTCGCCCCGTCCGCCAGCGACTGCAACAACCCAAACGGACCCACCCGGTTCGGACCAGGCCGATTCTGCATATGCCCCGCCACTTTCCGCTCACCCCAGATGCAGATCATCCCCAGCACCGACACGAATGGCATGAAAAACACCACCACTACGATCATGCCATAAATCACCGACACAACCGCCCCAGGCCGTTCCGATCCCCACCCAAAAAACAACTGCTCAAAAAAAGTACCTGCTTCAGCCATACTCAGCATCTCAGCAGACCTAGGCAAGCCACAACCAGAAATACAACCACACGGGCCGACCGCGTCGCCTCTCCACAACGCCTTGTCCAACCCCGGAAAGGGGGTCGGTTGTATCGGTACGCCTATTTACTGTCAAGCCGCCCCCATATCCCCCGCCTCCTCCAATCTCCCAATCAACCGCCCATCACCGCCTCATGGCTTCTTAGTTCTCCGACAGAATCCAATTCCCTGGGGTGGTCGCGGCGTAACGCATCACCTCTTCAACGACTGCACATCCCGGCGCGGATTCGCCCACTGCCGCCGCACGGCGCTCTCCACCAGCAAGAGCACCTGCTGATAATCCGGATCGGATGCGTTTGCATACCCCCCGCGGCATTTCCGACCCGCATCCTCCGTCCCCTGCAATGGTGCGGCCAGAAAAAGGGATCGCCGAGGCTCGTTGATATCGATCCAGTCCGACCGTGAGACCGCCGCCGGCTTGTGGCACGACACACACCTTCTCTCATGCACCGCCGTCAGGCTTCGCACCAATTCCGAATCGCCCGCCAGATCGTACGCCACCTTCTCCGGCCGTTTGTTCACGAAGGCGTCGTGATACGGCGCATTGGCGTCGATCCACGTCACCAGCCGCAACCGCTCGTCTTCGCTGAGTTTCACTTTGCCGACATGCGCCCCCTGGCTCAATGCCGTAACAAGCTTGCTCTTGTGCGACCCATACGCCAGGGCCGGCGTAATGCTCGCGTCCTGCTGGCGCACCGCGGACAGAACCACGAGCCCCTTTTCCAGGATCGTCTCGTACGCGCGGTTATGCCCATACCCGGCAATCTGCGGATCGTACGTCACAAGCCCCCCAAATAGATCGACGCCCCCCGCCGGCTTCAACCCGCTGTGACATCCGACACAATGCCGATCCAGCACCGGTTGGATGTCGCGCAGAAAGCTGATCGGCCGATCTCCCCATGGCGGCGGAACCGGAATTGACGCCGCTCGCAACGCCGCCATCGGCGGCCGCCCCATCGCCGGCGCGGCCGCCTGTGTCTCATGGCAGCCTGCACAACCCCGCACTTCCCCCGGCTGAAAGCTGATGAAGCTCCGCATTCGCCGCAGTTCCATCTGCTTCTCGTCCAGAAGCTGGAAGTACACCGCCGTCTCGACCGGCACCTGGAAATGAGCGCTGCCGTCGCTCTCCACCGGAACCGTCCCGATAATCCGCACCGGCGTCCAATTCGTCAGGTTCTTCCGCTCCGCGCCCGCTCCGCCATAGCCATGATCCTCGCCATAACGCTGGCCCCCTCGCTGGTTGTCGTAAGGCCAGCCGATCGGCTCGGCAATGCGGATGTACCGGATGCGATGCGCCTCAATCCCGCTCACGCCGTACGCCGCATTGCTCAACACGCACGTTGCGTGGTTCCGCGCCGGGTCCGTCTGATCCGCCAGCACCGGCGGCTTAAACCTGGCCCGCAGCGGAATCGGAATGAAGCACGAAATCGCCGGATCGCGGTAGATCAGTTCCTTATTCCCGAAAACATCGATCAGATAAAGCCCATACCCCGCCGGATCACGCTCCAAGCCATAGGTGTACGACACCAGGAAATGCTTCTCCGACAGCGCCCACGGCGTCGAATAAAACCCGCCCCCATCCATCACGCCCCCCTCCGGCACCCGAATCCCATCCATCCCCCCTTCCGGCGGACGCACCCCCGGCGTCACAATGCCGATCCCCGCCGGCTCGTTGATTCCCACCGCGTGATTGACCACCACCACCGGACCCACCGCCAGCGTGTGATGCCCCGCCGCTATCGCCACCAGCTTCCTGCTGCCCGGAATCGACCGCATATCCTCCATCGCCCACGGGTCCACAAAATGCTGCTTGAAAATGGCATCCGCAAACGTCCCATCCGGTCGAATGGTCCAGATCGACTGGATGAACGCCCAACTCCGTTCATGATACTCCCATCGCGTGTACCCGATCGTCCCGTCATCCAGCGCATGCGGCAGATAGTCGCCATCCTTGTTCACGCTCAACCGCCGAATGCGCGTGCCGTCCGGACGCATCACATACAGATTGCAACTCGTCTCGTCCTTGTCATACTCGTTGCATTGCAGCGACGTCCCGCACCGCTCCGACACAAACGCGATATCGCCGCTCGGCAAATACGTCGGGTCCAGATCGCTCCACTCGCCATTGGTCAACTGCCGCACGTTCTTCCCGTCCATGCCGACCTCGAAGATCTGAATCGCCTTCTCGCTGCGCCGCAGGCGGTAGCTCTGCATGCGATCCAGCCACCCCGCCGGCGGCTGATCGCTCCGCGCCCGCGCGTATCCGAACACCGCCCGGTCCCCATCCCACCACAGATCCATCCCATGGACATGCCCCGGCCCCAACGCGCCGTTGAGCACATGACGCACCTTCACACTCTGCCCCTCTGACACCGCTTCAAACAGCTTCCCTCCCCCCGCCGCCGACAGAATGCAGATGTCTCCCCCAGGCCGCGACACCCAGGGCATGTGGTTCAGGCAAATGTCCGGATACGTCTCCTGCGTAAACCGCTTCACGAAGAGCAACCGCTCAAAATTCAGCAGCGGATTGGCAAAAACCACCCGCCGAACCGCCCACCGCGCTTCCAAGTACAGCTTCCGCTGAACCTCCTCCCCAGCCTCCGCCCCCATCCCGCCTAGACGACCCGACACTTCATCCAGCGCCCGCAGATGCCCCCGCACCTCTACGCCCGCCTTCGCCAGCTCCGCCGCCGACCGCCGACCCCGCTCGATCACATCCCGCGTCGGATACCGAACCTCCCTCACCTTCGCCGTCGACCACGGGCTCAGGCTGATCTGATCCGCCGCCCGATGCAGCGCCAGGTTCTGTCCAGTCGCTCCCGGCCCATAGATCTCGACTTCATCCAGATGAAAAAAAATCGGCCTGTCACTGGGAATACGCAGCCGCACAAACCGCGCCCGCGGTTGCCCCGGTTCGAACGTCACCTCCAGTGGCTTCCCGCCAACGCCCCCGAAATACCGCCCCTTGTTCTCATAACGCACCATCCACGTCTTGCCGTCATCCGATGTCTGGATCGTCAGGTTGTCCGCATTGTGCAGCCCCGGCTCATAGTCCAGCCGGTTGTAGACGACGATCCGCCCAATCGCCCTCCGCTCCCCCAAATCCACCTGCCACCACGGATTCGCTTCTTGTCCTGTGTGAAACCCATACTTCCCATCCTTCACCCCATCGCACGCCCCCACCGCATCCGAACGCGTGCTCACCGGCACAGCCAGGCTCAAAAGCCAATCCGCCTCGATCTGCTTCCGAACCTGCTCAGCAGCAACCGCAACATCCGCAGGCTTCGCTGTCGCCCCTATCGCAGCCAGCCCATCCGCCGCAAGAACCGCCCGCGTCGGCACTGCTGACATGGCCGCGATCATCGCAACCGAGCACGCCACCTTCGTATGACTGCGGATCCACGAGAGCGACTTCCATACCGTCTGTATCACCACTGCGGCTCTCCTTCCCGTGTGCCCGCATACATTGCACGACATGAGCCTGCCTACCGCGGCATCATACCCGGTCCGCTCGTTTGAGCACCACTGGCTGCCTGCGTGGACAAATGCATTCCGCGTAGGCTCGCCAGGGACCGATGATCACCCCGCAACGGCCTGACACAGCATGAGGCAGCCGGCTATGAAAACGACACCGCGCAATGATGCGAGCAACCGCGCCACTTCGATGAGTCATTTTCGATGACACTGGCTCGCGAAGTTTCTGGCGGCTGGTCTTCTGTCGGTGGGATGAGGCAGGGGATAGGCCAGAGGGCGAGCGGGAGGAATGAAATGACTTCCCACCCTTTTTCAAGCCCCCAGCTCAGGCGTGCAGACGACTGCGCCCCACGATTCTACTGATACCCAGGACGCCGAGCCCAAGGAGGGCCGACCATGCGACGGAGGGCAGGGGAACCGCCGCCACAACCTCGATCGTCAAAGGTATCTCCGAAATATCTCTGCCATCGAGCGGGGGATCCGGCCAAGTCGGCGCGATCCACGTACTGTCGCCGGCCACCATGCCTGCCGAGTCTGCATCATTGTACTGAGTCCAGAACTTGATGGAATCCGAAACGGCACCGTTGCCTGTAAACTCGAGCGTCCCCAGCAAAACGGCGCTGATGTTATCAGATGTTTTAATTGCAACCGAGCCTTCACCGCCGCCATCGTTTTGAATGTAGAGATTGGCACCCTCCCCGTACGTGCCCCGCTGCCAGCCATTAAAGGTATGCCCGCTGTATCCCGCCGGTTCAATGAGTTCCGAAATATACGCTGGCGACGCATTCGAAGACCAACCTCCTAGCGGCGTATCCGCCGCTATGGTCAGAGCGGCATATCCGATGCCGGAATCTTGGATCGCGGTCTTCGCGCCCTGATCCAGCACCAAATACCACTTGACCTCAACTGTGTCTCCGTCGGCAACATACACAGTGCCGCCATTGAAGAACCCCAAGTCATTAGTCCAGAACGCGTACTGTCGCCCGTTGGCGGGATCGATGGCATTGCCTCGGGCAGATCCGGGGACCCATGCCAGCAACACAACAACGCTCAGAACAACAGCTACCCAACGCATAGCACCTCCTGCCCTGCGACCCACTGACATGAGCGTATGCTTCAGATCCCCGCCAACCCGAAGCGCCACTCTCCATTCCGCACGTAGCATACCACCCCAGGATCACGATGCAAGCGCGGAATCCCCCCAACTTCACCCCACACCCGGCGCCTCATCCCCCATCGCCCCCACCCGCCATTGCCGCGCACAGGCTCCCTGATGAAACGCAACCGTACTACTAGCGCACGGGGGAACGTTCGCCGATGCGCTCGGAAGAGGGCGGCTCGGGCACCGACGCGACAATCTGCACAGGGATCTCCGGCGGCAACAGCGATTCCAGACGACGCTGGAAAGAACCCTTGATCAGATGATACACCGCGCCCTGCCGGCTCGTCCCGATGATCACTCGCTCGCAGCCGTTGATGGCGGCGTTCTCGGCCAGCAACACCGCGGCGTCCGAGCCCGTGTCGTACACGCAGATCACCGGGACGCCCAACTCGTGCCCTTTATCGAGGAAAAACGCGAACGTTCTCCGCGCTGCCAGGTCCGTGTCGATCGTGAATTGCGTCTCCCATTTGATCGACAGCCTGATCTGGCGAATGAAGCAGACCACCAGCGTCATGTCCTCGGGCTTTGCTATGGCCAGCGCAGGCTCGGCAAGCGCCTCCGAGCCATACGTGCCGACCAGGATTTTTCGCTTGCCCAGCGCCTCGGGAGTGAGCTGTTCGGCGATGGCTTGCCGGATCAGGCTCGGCTTGGGTCCTTTGCGCGTGCCCCACCACTTGGTCAGGGCGCGCGCCAACAGACCAACCACCATCACGATCGTCACGAACATCAGCGCTTCTCGCTTGACATACGCCAGCGAGACCCAGATGCCCAGAAGGACCACGCCAAGCGCGATCATCGGCGCTTTGCGGCGCATCCGGCGCAGACGCGGGTGCATTGCACAAAGCGTCACGTTGATCGCCACCGCCCCCACCACCCCGATCGCGTACAAAGCGGCCAGCCGATCCAGATCGTGCACGAACAGCAGCACGATCACCGGCGCCCCGGCAGCGATGATCGCCGGTACCCACGGAACGCCAAATCGGTTCAGCGACTGCAGGAAACGTGGCAGTTCCCCATCCCTCGCCATCAGGTACTGCACCGAGATCATGTCGGTGATGGCCGTGTTCGCGGCGGAGAGCAACAGCAGACCCCCAACGCTACGCACCACCCACGTGCCCCACGGTCCCATGAATCGCTCGGTGATAAACGCCATCATATCGCCAAGGTGTTTGTCGCGGCTGACAGGCGGAACGATGGCAAGCATGCAGACGGCCAGCAGGATATTGAAGACCGCAACCTCGATCGCGACAACCCAGATCGCTTTGCGGGCCGTGTGAGCGACTGGTCGTTTCATCACGCCGGTGAGATTCGCGATGGCCTCAACACCCGACAACGCAAGGACGATCGAAACGAACGACATCCACATCGCCGCCGGCGGGTCCTTGGTGATGTCCCCAATCTGATTGGGCAGGTGTTTCCAATCCACTTGAGAGAGCGATCCAAACGTAATCAGGAGGGTGATGCCTACCATGCCGATCGCTGCGGCAAGCGCGAAACGCCCCGTGTGTTTGGGGCCCATCAGGTTGAACAGACCGATCAGTCCGATTGCCACCATCGTCCACAACGCCGGCGAGTCGATCGCAAAGAGACTTTCGGACGCACTGGCGGGCTGTGCGCGGTGAGGCTCCAGAGCGTTGCCGGCATCGGGAGCTTCGGTGGGATCGGCGATATCGGCAGGGATGTGAGATTCGACGCGCTCGACATGTTTGGAGAGCGGCAGGCCGAAGTAATGGAACGCGTCGAGCGCACTGAGCGAGGCGGTCACCGTGTAATCGGCAAAGAGCAGCAATGCCCCAACGACGGCCAGCATGCGCGAACGCGATTTGGCCGCAGTGTAAACCCCGCCGCCATCGGGGTAGATTCGGCAGATGTGCGTGTAAGCCCATCCGACCGCCAAAATCAGCAAGCTCATCAAGCAGATGAGGTAGAAGCTCGACCGGCCGGCGAAGAAGAACGCCAGCCCCAGAACGTACAGGCGGCTGGTGCCCCAATCACCAAAGAGAAGGCCCGCCGCCTGCAACCAACCGACGTTACGCGGTCGTTCACCAGCCAAAAGTGCCAAAGCCGTAGGCCGTGCTCGCCCGTTCTCGCCCAACGACATCTTTATGGATCCAAACGTATGTGCCTAGTGCAAAGCCGACAGTCCTGCCTACCGGCGATGCAGGCCATTATTCGCACAGACGTCTGCTCGGGCTTGGGGCGGCATCAAAGCATGCCGCCGCAGGAGAGCTTAACGTTGTGCCCTTTCAAATGCCTACGGGGTTAGCTGACGGGCTGGAGCCTGAAAGTGCTCCGAGGTCTGATTTCAGACCCCTTCGCCCCTACCGGTTTGACACGAGCCAAACCGGTGGTTGGTTTCCCCGCACCACGCCAACTGGCATGGTTTCGGCGGCCACAATGATAGGTAACCTAACCCCAACAGGGGCGGAATGTCAAACGCGCAATCGGCTGACGGACGGGATTGGCAGCTTAAAGCATTACGTCTTATAATCTTATGCGAATAACATCGAGCAAATCGGAATGACTGCTCAGGCAGACTGCATATGAGAACCGGATGGTGAGTCATCGCTACAGAGGACTTCCACAGGAATTTCCGGGGGCAGGAGCATCTCGAGGGTGCGCTGGAATGAACCTTTGATGAGTTGATGCAGCGAGCCTCGGCGGCTCGTGCCGATGAGGACGCGACGAACACCATTGATGGCAGCCAGTTCCGCGATCATCTCCGCCGAGTTCGTCCCGGTGTCGTACATGGGGATGATCGGAACCCCAAACCGATGCCCAAGTTCTAGGAAGTCGACAAACAACGCTTGCGCGGCAAGGTCGGAGTCGAGCGTGAGGCGCTCCTGCGACTTGAACATGTACGAAAGAGCCACTGGCCGAACGAAGCACACGACCAGCGACGCATTCTCGCCACGCGCCTTATCCAACGCGACCTGGCCTAGCCGCGTGGAACCGGCGGTAGCCAGCAGCATCCGCGGTTTGCCCAGCGCCTCGGGAGAGAGCTGCTCCATGATCGCTTGACGCAGCAGGCTCGGCTTGGGGTGGAGCGACGCCCGGTATTGTGTGAGTTTCCGCGCGATCAGCCCGACCGACAGCACGATCGTCGCAAACATCAGGGCATGGATCTTGGTGACCGCCACCGTCAAACCGATCCCGACCATCAACACCCCCAGGAGCAACATCGGGAGCTTTCGCCACCAGCGGTACAGCCGGGGGTGAAACGCACACAGCGTCACGTTAATCGACACGGCGCCCACCACGCCGATCGCGTACAGCGACGCCAGCGTCTCGAGGCTGTGTGCGAACAGGAGCACCACGGCGGGGGCAGCGGCGGCGATCAACGCCGCCAGCCACGGTGACCCAAACCCGTTCAGTCTCTGGAACACTCGCGGCATCTCGCCATCCCGCGACATGACGTACAAAATGCTCGTCAGCCCGTTGATCGCAGTGTTCGTGGCAGACAGCAACAGAACTCCGCCCACAATGCGGACCGGCCATTCGCCCCAGGCGCCCACGTATTGCTCCGCCAGGAACGCCAGCATGTCCTCCGTGTGAGCATGCCGACCCAGCGAACCGACCGCCACCATGCAGACCGCCAGCAGCAGGTTGAATATGGCGACTTCAAACGCAACCGTCCAGATCGACTTGCGGGCCGTCTTGTACACGGGTTTGGACATCACCCCCGTTAGATTCGCGATCGCCTCCACTCCGGACAACGCCAAAACGATGCCCACGAACGCCTGCCACAACTCCAGCGGTGGCTGCCCCAGCGAGCCTAGGTCAATCGTGCCCCACGAGACCTGCGGCAGCGCAAACGCGACCACCAGGAGCGTAATGGCAATCATCCCAACGGCGGCTAGGACAGCATACAAGGAGGTGTGCTTCGGCCCGAGCAGGTTGACAGCGCCGATCAGCACAATTGACACAATCGCCCACAGGCCCGGGCTCCGCCAACTGAACAGCGGTTCGGGTTCCACCTGGTGCGTGGGGCGTTCGAGGATGATGCGCCCGTCGGCCGGCGGTTCAGAGACCGCCGCTGCGGTCCCTGGCCCGAGCCCAAAGTAATGAAACGCATCAACGGCTGAGAGAGACGCGGTGACCGTGTAATCCGCAAACAGCAGCAGCGCCCCAATCACACCCAGCAGACGGCTGTGGTGTCGAGCCGCCGAGTACACCCCCCCACCGTCCGCATAGATGCGGCAAATCTGCGTGTATGCCCACCCAATCGCCAGGATCAGCAGGCTCATGGCGGCGATAAGATAGTAGCTCGTGCGGCCCGCAAAGAGGAACGCCAAGCCCAGCACATACAGGCGGCTCGTGCCCCAATCGCCAAACAGCAGACCCGCCGCACCCCGCCATTCCACATTGCGCGGCCGCTCGCTGGCCAAAAGGCTCAATGCGTTCGGCATACTCGCGGAGTTCTGGCCGCTCTGGTTGATTCCACTCATTGCCCAAGCCCATGGATTGAGCGACCCGAACGCCGTCGATTCCATCCGTCATCCGGCTGTCACTAACTGACGCACCGCGTGCCCAGCAGGCAAGCGGAGCCCGCCGCTCACCCGAAGTACCACCAGGTGCCGCTTGACACAACTGTGCGGCCATCGAGTGGCCTGATGCCAGCACTGCCAAACACTGGCCCGGCCGTTGCTCGTGCTTCCGATGCGAGTTGGTCCGCCTTCGGAACTGCACAGTTCGCTCGTCTTTACCACTTTACCACGAATAACAATTCGAGCGGCTGATACACCAGAACAGCCTAAACGGGATGCCACTCGGATGTCAAACCCACGGGGGAGCCACGAAGCGCACTCGATGTGCCTCCGGCGAGCCTTACGTCACCTGCCAGCCCGACGCGGCTCTCGCTGGGACATGCGCTCCATCAATTCTTCACCGTCCGATCTTCAGATCGGTCCAACGCCAGCGCCAGCTTCATCACATAGCACAAGTCCGCGCGACAGAACGGCAGATCGACCTGCCGAGCCAACGTATCCGCATCGGCATCCTTCAACCAGGTCAACGCCGCGAACGCGCTGAGCGCCAGATCCGGCGCATCAATGAAATTCTCTCCGAAGTGAACCTGCCGCTCTTCGCCCTGCAACGGCCACGTCCGGTACAGCGTCGAAAACGCTTCCCAGATCTTCCCAAACGCTTCCGGCGCTTTGGCTCGCACCAGAGCCGACACCTCCGGTGTCAGATCCGCCAACAAAGCCAGCTTGTGCCGGTGAGGCGCAACCCGGAACGAGATCGGATCGCCCGCGGTGATGAACCGGTCCAGTTCCGAACTCCCGTTAAACGTCCCCAGGCTGCCGCGGTCCCCGGCAATGCGCCACCACGCCAACAATGCCTCGCTGGTCTGGGCGGCCTTGTCGCGCGCCTGCTGCGCCGTCCCGGCATCGCCAGCCTTTTCCGCCAATCTCGCGCACGCCAACAGCGACGCCAGGTACCGATTGGCATACCCGTCCCCCTTCGCCGCATCCAGCTTCCACCCGCTCTTGATAAACTCCCCAAACGACCCCTTGATCGCCGGCCATGCCGCAACCACGCTCTCCATCTCGCCGCATCGCTCGCCGTACAGCCACGCAGCATACACCCCCCCGAACGCCTGCGGACGCGGGTCCGTCCCCAGCCGCGTCCGAAACTCCACAGGCACCCGGAACCATTCCCTTGCCGCGCCACCATTTAGCGAATAATTGCCTTGTACCCCAAACGGCGGGCACGCCCTCCATTCCTCAGCCAATCGCGCCTTCAACTGCCCCCGCAACTCCGGCCGAAGATGTGGCCATGCCCACGCACCCGCCTCAAACAGCGAGCGACTCTCGTCAAACAGAAACACACGCCCCGACAGCCCCGGATCGCTGAACAGCGGCGCCCATTTCTGGGAAACCACCTCCCCCATCACCCGTGCCAACTCCTCACACAAATACGCCGCATTCACCTGCGGCACATCGCCCGCGCGCACCGTGGCAACCTTTCCTCCGTCAATTCCCGTCTCCGCCGCCGCCTTGCCCCCTTCCCCCGCAACGATGCACAACACCCGACTGCCCGTCTGCCAATAGATCCGATTGCCCACCACGGCCACCCCGCCACGCCCCGGCCCATGCCATTCATTCCGCGCCCACGGCGGGTTGCGAAAACCGCCGAATGTGTCACGCTCCCCATGGATCGCAAACAAATTCTTCGACCGCAGATCAAACCCGCTCAGCGTACCCTGGTGCACAATCAACACCGTGTCCCCCGCCACCACAAAATTCTGCGATTCATCGGCCGTTCCCCAGAAGCAGTTCCATGGCGGCTGCTTGCCCTGCTTATGAAACAGCGGGACCATTTCGTTCTTCGGAATATCCAACACCCCCAACGCAACCATGGGCGCCACCCCGTGGTTCCAATTCCCGTAGGCGCTGCGATGAAATACCAGCAGTTGCCCTTCGCGCGTCCTGGCCGGCATCGCACCCACCCCCTGGCACCCCGCAACCCAAAGCACCGGCGCGGTCTGCGTCTCTTGGCCCGTTTCCGCGTCGAGCACGAAAAACGTGCCCGCTTCCCGATTCGCGCGAAGCGAATCGGTGATGGCACGCTGTTCCTTCGCCCATAATTCCGGGTTCCCCCGCGCCGCATCGCTCTTGAGCCACTCGTCGAGCTTCTTCCAATCACCATCGTTCGCCCCCGCGTTCCGCGCCAACAGCGTCCGATCACGCGCAATGCGCTGGCCCATGTTCAGCAGCGGATTCGTCCGCACGATCACATACCGGCGCCCCGCAACTTGTATTGCCACCGGGTAGTAGTCGCGCGCTGTCTGCCCGGCCAGAGGCGCAGATGTCCACAGCACCTTGCCATCTTCCACCGCAAAACACCGCGTGCGAAGATCCTCCGCAGTCACAAACACCCGCGACCCTGCAACCGCCGCGGTCTGCCGAATCGGAACGCCCAGCGACTGCCGCCACCGGACCTTGCCGCTTTGTGCCTCGAATGCAAAAAACTCACCCGACCGTGATCCAACCAGCACGCCGCCGCCTTCAACCACTGGCGATGCCGAAAAACCACCTGTAACAACCTCACTGCGCCAGACAACCTTGCCGCTCTCCATATCCAGCGCATACAGACACCCATCCACACAACCCACATAAATCCGCCCCTCCGCCACTGCCGGCGAATGAAGAAATGCGCCATTCGCCACAAACCGCCACATCGCCTCCCCGCTTGCGGCATCCACCGCATAAACACTCCCCCCATGCGTCGCGACGAAGACCTTCCCACCTGCCACGATCGGCTCCATCGCGGTTCCAAGTCGCTCACCCGTAAAATGCCGCGCCCAGACCAGGTGAAACGGCGGCTTTACTTCCGCATCGATGAACCCGTCGTGTTGCGCGTTCCCATGCAGCATCGGCCAATCAGCCGACGCATTCACGCACAGTGCCAACATCACGAGCATCGGAACAACGATCGATCCAGTCCAAATACCCCTGAGTCGATTCGCTTGATTAGCCATCGTCATGTTCAACATGTAATTCACTCTCACGCAGCCAGTCCACCCGCTAAAGCATTTCCCGATTGCCTGTACTCCTTCTCTCCCCTCGCCCGGTACTCAGGGAGAGGGTTGGGTGAGGGCTTCCTTTTTTTCCTCGCCAAGCATCCCGAAAACGCGTTAGGTTAGACTCTCCGCGCACGGGGTACACCCGTTCGGGAACCGCTATAAATGACTACCGGACCGTGCCTCCGATGTTGCGAATGCTTGATTCACCGATGATCCCCGCGTCCCCAATCCTGGGTATCCCTGGCCTCGCATCGTGAATGCCGGTAGGATTCGAGCGTGCCGATATTAACTGAGGATCTCCGATGAGCACATGCGCGCTTCGACGGGTGGTCTTGCTGTTTACCGGGCTTTTGTGGCAAGTCGCTTCCGCGGCCCAACCACAGCCCCAATCTGCCCGACCTGCTGATGCCCCGGCAGACGGAAAACAGGTCCTAAGCTACGACAGGCCCGCAAAAGCATGGTCCGCCGAAGCCCTCCCCCTCGGCAACGGCCGCCTCGGCTGCATGGTGTTCGGCGGCATCGCTACAGAACGCGTCCAGTTCAACGACAACAGCCTCTGGACCGGCGACGCCAATCCCTCCGGCGACTACGCCTCCATGGGCGCCTATCAGAACTTCGGCGACCTGTTCCTCGATATGGCCGCACAACCGACACCCGACCCCAATACCGACGCCTACCACCGATCCCTTTCCCTCTCCGAAGCCGTCCACCGTGTCACCTTCAAACAAAATGGCGTCACCCACACCCGAACCATGTTCGCCAGCCATCCCGACAACGTCATCGTGCTGCGCTGGACCGCCGATCGCCCCGGCGCCCTATCCGGCGACATCCGCCTCCAAGGCGCGCACGGCGAAACCACAAAACTCGACGGCGACTCGCTCGGCTTTGCCGGCACCCTCAAAAATGGCCTCGCTTACGAAGCACGCGCCCGCGTCCTTGCCAAGGGCGGCACCCTTCAACCCAATGCCAATGCCCTACACTGCCAAAACTCCGATGAGATCACCGTGCTCCTCGCGGCCCGCACAAACTATGCCATGGATCACCAACGCGCCTGGCGCGGCCAAAATCCCGCCGATCTCGTCCGCAAACAACTCAGCGATGCCGCCAATCTCTCCTTCACTGAATTGTTCGCTCGCCATGTCGCGGATCATCAAAACCTGTTTGGCCGGGTCAGCGCCTCATGGGGCCAGACACCCACAGACGCGCGATCCTTGACCACCGACCGGCGTCTGGCAGCCTATGCCAAGGGCGCCCTCGATCCGGAACTCGAGGCAACGCTCTTCCAGATGGGCCGATATCTCCTCATTGCCTCCTCGCGCCGCCCTGGACTGCCCGCCAATCTCCAAGGCCTCTGGAACGACAGCAACACACCCCCATGGAGCAGCGATTACCACACCAACATCAACATCCAAATGAACTACTGGCCCGCCGAGCCAGCCAACCTCCCCGAGTGCGCGCTGCCCCTGTTTGACCTCGTGATGGCCATACGCGAACCCAGCCGTACCGCCACACGCGCCGCCTTCGGCAACACCCGCGGCTGGACCGCCCGAACCTCCCACAACATCTTCGGCGGCCACGGCTGGCAATGGAACATCCCTGCCAATGCGTGGTATGCCCTCCATTTCTGGGAACATTACGCCTTCAGCCTCGACAAAACCTACCTGCGCGACGTCGCATACCCCATGGCCAAAGAAGTCTGCGAATTCTGGGTCGATCATCTCAAAAAATTGCCCGATGGAACCCTCGTCGTCCCCAACGGCTGGTCCCCCGAACACGGCCCCCGCGAAGACGGCGTCGCTCACGACCAGCAGATCGTCTGGGAGCTGTTCACGTTTTACGTGAAAATGGCCGACGACCTCGCCATCGACCGCGAGTTCCGCAACCAGATCGCCGCCATGCGCGACAAGCTCGCTGGACCAAAAATCGGACGCTGGGGCCAGTTGCAGGAGTGGATCACCGATCGCGACGACCCCAAAGACCAGCATCGCCACACCTCCCACCTCTTCGCCGTCTACCCCGGCAGCCAGATCTCCCTCACACGCACCCCCGATTGGGCCACCGCCGCCAGCATCTCCCTCCAAGCCCGCGGCTCCTCCGGCGACAGCCGCCGTGAGTGGGCCTGGGCCTGGCGATCCAACATGTGGGCACGCCTCGGCGATGGCGACCGCGCCCTCGCCATGCTCCGAAACCTCCTCACCTACAACACCCTCCCCAACCTCTTCGGAAATCACCCCCCCATGCAACTCGACGGCAACTTCGGCATCACCGCCGCCATCTGCGAAATGCTCCTCCAATCCCACGCCGGCGAAATCCACCTCCTCCCCGCCCTCCCCAAAGCCTGGCCCACCGGCTCCGTCAAAGGCCTCCGCGCCCGCGGCGGCTTCGAGGTCGATATCGATTGGCAAGACGGCCGCCTGATCGCCGCCACCATCCGCAGCACCACCACCTCCACCACCCACGTCCGTTACGCCCAACAGTCCGTCGATCTGAATCTGGCCCCCGGCATCACGAAGCGCCTGAATGGAACCCTCCAGTAGATGTAGATGCAGGGTCTGCAGGAGAGCCGCAGCAGACGCATCGCCCCCACGAATCGTGTCATCGGCTCTCCTGCGGACCATTTCCGGCTATTGGCAAGACAGCCTTTCATGGGATTACGGAACTCCGACGCGCGCTGAAGCGCGCCCTGCGAGATTGCGTTCGCGGTTCGGCAGCAAGGAATGGTCCGCAGCCCGGCCGATGAGCCCATCAGCGAGGTCGTGTCGTCTGCGCGCCCGCCCTGCGAGCCAACTGGCTGCTACAGCATCGGCTCGGTCGAGAACAGGGTCGCCAGCAACGACGGCTGCCCATCCTTTTTGACCTGCCCCTGGCCCACCGCCAAGACATCCTGCGGCAGACCGGCCGCCAATGGCCCGCTCTGGCCAATGTACGCGCTGTCGATCAGGAAGTAGTCGTCTGCATTCACCACGCCGTCGTAGTTGAGATCGCCATTGTAGTAGCCGCCGACTTGGGTGATGTATCCGGAGTCGATGCGGTGGTAGTCATCGGCGTTGATGACGCCGTTGAAGTCGCCATCGCCGGCCCAGGTGTACTTGAGGAGGACATCGCCTTTCTGGACGGTGTGGGCGGCGAAGGTGGTCCAGTTGGGGTTGTTGGGGTATCCGTTGAGGACGGAGCCGACGGCCGTGTAGGGTTTGGGGTCTTCATTGACGTTGGTCCAGATGCGAACGGATTGGCCAAGGACTCCAGCGCGGAGTTGAGAGAAGACGGTGGTGTAGGTAGTCAGGATCGCGTCCTGCGGTGGTCGGACGATGAGGCTTCCGAGGACCGAGATGGTGCCGGCGTTGTTGAAGAAGCCGTTGAAGCAAGCGAGGCCACCGGGCTGGATTTCGAGAAGGTCGTCGGGGTGGTCAGTGGAGGAGGAGGCGGAGTAGAAGACACCACCAGCGAGGACCTGGGCATGTTTAAACTGAACGAGGACATCCGAGGGGAGGAGACTGAGGGTAGTTCCACTTCGCACGGTAATGTTGTCGATGGTGTGGGTGCCCGTAGGCAACTGCAGCCATGCCGCGCCGGCAACCTCAAGGTCATCGAGGGCGTAGACTGCGGCCGGTAGCGGCGTAGTCGCTCCTGCGGCTCCCCCGTTGTCTACGAGCAGTTCGCCAAAGCTCTGAGCGGTAGACTTGCGGTAGATGGTGCCGGCTCCGCCGTATTGAGCGCCTGCGCCTCCGGAGGCCGATGTGGTGCCGCTGAAGCTGTTGGTAGCAAAGTAGACGGCGATTCTCCCGCCCGCTCCTCCGCCACCCACGTTCCAGACGGTACTGCCCCCACCCCCACCGTTCACCCTGATCATCCCCGCCCCATCCAACGTCCCCACCGTCAGATACACGCTCCCCCCAGAACCCCCTCCTCCAGACGAATAGCCCTGATACGCAACAGCGACGGATGCCCCGTTACTCCCGTTGGCGCTGATCACCCCGTTCACCGTCAACTTGCCCCCAACCGTCAACTGGATCGCACCCCCTCCCGCACCGCCGGATGCACCCATCTGCGTGCCCGTTCCTCCGCCG
>JAPLNB010000237.1 GCA_026693085.1 Planctomycetota bacterium
GCTGGGAAGGGGGAACAGCCGGAATTGGGGGCGAAATAATCGGCCACAGAGAAAGGGGAGGGGAAAATCGGTGGCCACAGATGGGGCAGGGATGAACACCGATGGGCGGGGCGGGTGGGAACGTATTCGGTTGCCAAAGCATTCATCATGGGTGTATACGCTCTGGAGATAGAAATGTTGGCTGAAAATTAGGATTGTGGCGGGGAATTGTGGAGGGACGTGGGCATGAGAGTAGGACGCGGGAAGGGGCGGAGGGTTCGGGGGATTATAGAGGGGGTGGGGGTGTATAAGGGGAGGCGGGCGTGTCGGAGTATCGGGGTGTGGGAGTGTCGGCGTTGGGATGTGGTGGTAGAGAGGGGGCGGGCAGTACGGCAAAGTGAATGAGGTCGTAGCGGAGGGGAATGGGCGGTGGGAGAGGCACTTCAGGGCTAACGGCAACGTGCTCGGGATAGCAGTTCTGACACGATTTGATCATCGCTCATAATCCACTCGTCAAACCTGTGTGGCACGAAAATGAGGTTGCGGGCGAGAGGTTTGAAGAGCTCTTGATAGCGGTCTTTGACTGCGTTTGCGGGATCGACGACATAGACGATCAGCGGGTTGTCCGGGCTTCTCTGAATCATCGCGGCCTGGATCATCGCGCGCATGAAGCCATCGCTTGGGGGCATGCTGTAGCCAATAATCAGCAGCAGGCGAGCGTTCCGGATGGAGCCAACAGCAGCTGCCCACGTTTCACGTAGCCATAATCTCGCCCGGAGTTTCGCGTAGGTCGGGGCGATAATGGCGGGGGTGATATGTGGGCCATATTTGGCCCGCAGAGCCCAGATAGCACCTACGGCGAGAATTGCCGGGTTTGCAGATGATACTCTGGAGCCGCCAATGCGATCGTCCAGTTTGGTGAGTTCAGCGGAGATACCGAGCCACTCATCATCTATCGTGTCTTTGCAGACTTCGCGATAGTGAAGGCATTGCCCTTCAAAGTAGTTGATGCTCCCGTGCAATTTGCAGATACATGGACCTGGTTTACCCAGTGCTAGAAAACTCGAGCGTCCGTCTTTGACGGAGAGGTGTTCGAGTAACTTGATCGGGTACCAACAGGGCATCCCTCCCCGGTGGGCGAAGTACTCGAACACGATGTCGTAGTTGGTTGTGAGAATCGTAAGATTGGAGACATGGTCAGCTCGGAGTTGTTTGATGAGTCGCAGGTAGGGCTCAGCTTGAGAAACAGCATCGGGGTTTTCAGGGCTTGCGGGGGGCAATTGCTGGTATATTTTCCAGAGCCAAAGCTGGATCTGCTCCATCAGGTAATCGATGCTGTAGGAATCGCCGTCCATATGCAGCACGGGGCTGTCATCGTCCGGGCCGCCTTTCGGCACATGTGATTCCCGCAGCGATTCGGCGATGCAGAACAGCTCCTCCATATTGCTCGTGTCCAGCGCGACAACAGGTGAAGCTTTGCAGCAGTAGTCTTGGAAACGTTGGAAGGTGCGGCCCGCCTCCACAAGCATTGGGCCGGAATAGGCTACAGGCGGGTCCGGCGCCATGGAACTCTCCGCCAGTTCCCGCAGCGCTTTCAACTCGTGCCGGCTGGCGTTACCGAAGTTCGACATTGTCGGGAGACCGGCACCGGCGGAGAATCCGGCGCCAAGAAGCAGGACGACGCTGCCAGGACTGACATCGTCAGGCAAGGGATCAGGTAATTGGGTAAGATCGGAACCATCCATGTATCATGCCCCATGTTGGTCAAGACGCACAGCATCAAGGCCTGCGTCAAAGTGTGACAGCAATGGTGCGTATGTGCAAGTGGACCTGGGGTATTGGCAGAGGTGATTTGTCGGAGGTTGGAGAGGACGAACAGTCAGGGCAGGAAAGAGAGCTGCGTTCACAAGCAGCCTTGCGTGGAACTCTCACCCCGGCCCACTCCCGGAGTACCGGGCGAGGGGGAAAGGCGAGTACTGGGCGTGGGGAGAGAGCGGCGAGGTGGCCGGCAGTGCGATGAGGGTGACGGCGAGAACGACGGGTGCGATTTTCATGGGTGTTTCTCCTGTAGGCGATGCGCGCGACTAGGGCGGAGCATGGCGAGCGAGATCAGGGCCAGGGCGATGGGGGTTGCGGGTTCGGGGACGGTGGCGATAAAGAGGCCGGTAGAGCCGTCGGAGAAGGTCACAGTCATGGCAAGCTGACCGGTGTTGGAAAAATCGAAGGGGGTCAGGTATTGGATAGTGCGGGGGGCGCCATCGCCGAGATCGAGGGGATCGCCGGCACGGGCAATGAGGACGAGGTTGCCGGCGGGGTCGGTGGTGAAGATGGCCGAGTCAAAGGTGGTGAGGTCTTGATTGGAGAGGGAGGCACCGAAGACGAGTTGGCCGGAGTCGTTGACGAACCAGCGTCCGATCCGGAGGTGAAGGGCATCGGTGCCGGGGACTACGTCGCCATCGCGAGCAATAAGGCGGAGCTGGTCATCGGAAGAGATCCAGAGCGAGCCGTCGTTGGAGTAATCGATGTTGTCACCAGCCATGCTGGCATAGAAGGTAATACGGCCATCCGGGGTGGCGCGGAAATCGTTCACGCGACTGAAGCGGGCGCCCGAAATTCCTGGGACGTCCATACCGGGGAAGGCGAGGGCTTGGATGTCGCCGGGATGGCCGGCAAACAGGGCAGGCTCGGTGGGCACATAGGAGTCGGGGGTTTGGAGGGTACCCGTGAATACGAGCAGACCCGTGTTGGTCAGCTCCGGGGCCCCAAACCCGTCATAGCGTACGGGGAAACCGGGGGTGGGAGCGGGATCGCCGGAGCGGGCGATGAGTTGGAGAGAGCCATTGGCGGCGAGAACCAGGGCCCGGTCGTTGGAGCTTTCGACATCGGGGCCATTGAGGTTGACGGAGAAGGCCATTTGCTGGGCCGCGTTGACAGCGGGAGGCTCGATCACGTAGCCCGTATGAAACAGGGAAGGGCCAATGAGGGTAGTGGATGAGGTTCCGGAGACATGATCGCCGGAGCGGGCGATGAGCTGGTAAGCGCCGGGGCGGGAGCGGAGGAATGCGGCGTAGATGTACTCGGTGGTGTCATCGGGGAGCTGTTTGGTGATGCAACTGGTGAAGGTGATCTGGGCGGAGGGGCTGCGGCTGGACACGTAGGTCCAGTCGAAGGTTCCGCCGACGGGATCGGGAGCGGGAGTGGAGGGCAGGCCGATCCCTTCCAGTGCGCCAGGGAAACCGGCCCAGGAGCCATAGAAGGCTTTGCCGGGAAGAGTGCAATAAGTGTGGAAGAGAACACTGCCTGCAGGATCGATTTGTGGGCTCCCGATCCCCTGGAGGGTAGCCCCCTCAATCGAAGGCGAGGGGAAGCCGGTGTGGGCGAGGAGTTGGAGGCTGCCGGGCGATCCGGTCCACAGGCCGGTGGCGGTTTGGGGGGCTTGGGGCAGGGCCGTGCGGGCGGTGAAAGCGATTTGCCCTGCGGTGTTGAGACTGGCGTCGTCAAAGTAGTGGTACACGGCGCCGGGGACGCCGGGGGCGGGTTGGCCGGAGAGGGCGATGGGGGTGAATTTGATCTGGGCGGGGGCGGGGGTGGCGAGGAGCGTGATGAGGGCAAGGATAGCGATGGTGGAGGTGGTTCTCATGGTGCTTCTCCCTGATGCCAAGCGACTTAAGACAACCCACGCGGGCAGAAGGAACTGCCGCAGCCGCAGTTCATTATGACGGGTCTGGGGGGCAAGTCAAGCAAGAAACGGTGGAGGTGGCCGGCGTGGTTGGTATCAAGGAGATAGCGAGTCATCGTTGGAGTTGGTGAGGTCGGAGTCGCGGAGTTGTTGGACCTGAGTGAGGAGCTGGTCGAGTTCGCCGGGGGGGCCGTCCCAGGTTCCGACGGGGCGGAAATGAGGGTGTGAGGCGGATTGGTTGTCCATGGTCTCGACGCGGACGCGAGCGCCTTCGGGGAGCTTGGCGGAGGGGTCGAGGATGATGACGCCGTGTTTGACGGTCCCTTGATAGGTCATGGGCGGCCTCTTCTTGGGTATTGTACCCTGTTTTGCGGGGGAGGGCGAATAAGGGAGGAGGGGCGGCGGCACATTTGCAGGGCGAACGCATTTGGCAGAACGGCTGGTCTCGGGCGGATGAGTACACCCGCCAAGCCGTGTCGGACAAGAGTGTTTGACCTACCGAAGACAGGTCCGTTGGGCGAGCAGGGGATCGTCAGGGGTTCTGGGAGGTGGAGGACGGGACAGAAGGAGTGGGGGTGGGCTTGCGTTTGGAGGCGCGGTGGGCGCGCCAGAATTCATACACGGCCGGGAGGACGCTGATTACTACTATGGCGAGGATGACGATTTCGAAATGTTTCTTGACGAAGGAGACTTGGCCGAAGTAGTGGCCGGCGAGAGCAAGGAGGATGACCCAGGCGATGCCGCCGGTGATGTTGTAGAGGGCGAATTTGGGGTAGGACATTTTGCCGATGCCGGCGATGAAGGGGGCGAAGGTGCGGATGATGGGGATGAAGCGGGCGAGGATGATGGTTTTGCCGCCATACTTTTCGTAGAACTCGTGGGCGTAGATGAGGTGGTTTTTGTTGAGGAGGCGGGAGTTATCGCGGGAGAAGACTTTGGGGCCTAGTTTGTAGCCGATGGAGTAGTTGACGGCGTCGCCGAGGATGGCGGCGACGGAGAGGAGGATGATGGTGAGGGGAAGGTTGATGGGCGAGCCTGGGGTAGAGGCGAGGGCGCCGACGGCGAAGAGGAGGGAATCGCCGGGGAGGAAGGGGGTGATGACGAAGGCCGTTTCGGCGAAGATGATGAGGAAGAGGAGTGCGTAGAGGTAGCCACCCATGGAGGCGGCGAGGTCGTTGAGGTGTTTGTCGAGGTGGAGGGCGATGTCGATGAGTGTATGAATCCAGGCCACGCGGAGGCTCCGTTGGTTGAGGTTGTGGGGGCGTTCGTGTGGGGAAGCTTTTAGTCGAAGTTGGATGTTGGGGCAATGGGTTGGTAGTTGTCCGTTGTTACAGCGGTTGCCGATTGCGTGAACCCGTTCCGCGGAGATGACGGGCGAACGCGCTGGTTGGATGTCTGGCGGGCGGCGGGGGCAGGGTGGGCGGGGGGCGATATGTCTGGGGGGAGTGACACTATGGGACGGGGGAGGTGGGATGCGATCGGAGGCGGGGGCGAGGGGAATGAGGGAGGGGGAAAGTGAAGGGGGGGGAGGGTTGTGTCGATGCAAAGATGAGAATAGAGGGTCGGTTAGATTAGATAATTCGGCATCGCACGTTTTGTTCCAGAGGACGTACAATAGGTGTTGCAGACGAGGCAAGACGTTGGGCAGCACGAACGGCGGTGCGAGCCGTTTCTTGATTACGGATGCGTTGATACTAGAATTCAATGCAAAGGGTAGGCGGCCCGTGGGGCTGCGATGCCGGCCCGTGCCGGTCCTCGAGGGGCTGATGTAATAAGCCCATCAGGTTACAGGAGATGGATATGTTTGAACGGTTTACGGATCGGGCGCGGAAGGTGATGGCGCTGGCGAATCAGGAAGCGCAGCGGTTTAACCATGAGTACATCGGGACGGAGCACGTATTGCTGGGGCTGGTGAAGGAAGGCAGCGGGGTGGGGGCGAACGTGCTGAAAAATCTGGATGTGGATTTGCGGAAGGTTCGGCTGGAGGTGGAGAAGTTGGTGAAGAGCGGGCCGGACATGGTGACGATGGGGAAGCTGCCGCAGACGCCACGGGCGAAGAAGGTGATCGAGTACGCGATTGAAGAGGCGAGGAACCTCAACCATAACTATGTGGGGACGGAACACCTTTTGCTCGGGTTGCTGCGGGAGCATGACGGCGTGGCGGCACAGGTGCTGATGAATCTGGGTTTGAAGCTGGAAGAAGTGAGGGAGGAGGTCCTGAATCTTCTGGGAGCAGGTGTGGAAAACGAAGAACCCAATGCCCCGGAGAAACAAGGGCAGAAGACGAAGAGCAAGACGCCCGCACTCGATAGTTTCGGGCGTGATTTAACGGAGTTGGCCCGTGAGGGGCATCTTGATCCGGTGATCGGTCGGCGCAACGAGATCGAGCGCGTGATACAGATTCTGTGTCGGCGGCAGAAGAACAACCCGGTGTTGCTGGGTGAGGCGGGGGTGGGGAAGACGGCGATCGTTGAAGGTTTGGCGCAGATGGTGATCAGCAACACGGTTCCGGAGATCCTGGTGGATCGTCGGATCGTCGTGCTGGACTTGGCGATGATGGTTGCGGGGACGAAATATCGCGGGCAGTTTGAAGAGCGGATCAAGGCGGTGATGAACGAGGTGAGGCGGGCGAAGAACGTGATCTTGTTCATTGACGAGTTGCATACCCTGGTGGGTGCCGGTGGCGCGGAGGGTGCGATTGATGCGTCGAACGTTCTGAAGCCGGCGTTGTCGCGCGGAGAGATTCAGTGCATCGGCGCGACGACGTTTGATGAGTATCGGAAGTACATTGAGAAGGATGCGGCGTTGGCGAGACGGTTCCAGCCGATCACGGTGGACCCGCCGAGCAAGGAAGACACGCTGGCAATATTGAAGGGGCTGCGCGACCGCTATGAGGCGCATCACCGGGTGCAGATATTGGATGCGGCGTTGGAGTCGGCGGTGGAAATGTCGGACCGGTACATTACGGGGCGGTGTCTGCCGGACAAGGCGATCGACGTGGTGGATGAGGCCGGGGCGCGGATTCGCTTGCGGAGCATGACCAAGCCGCCGAATCTGGCGGAGATTGAAGAGCAGATTGAGCGATTGTCGATTCAGAAGGATGAGGCGGTCAAGAACGCGGAATATGAAGAGGCGGCGCGTTTGAGGGATCAGGCGGAGTTGTTGCGGAAGCAGAAAGAGGAGATGCAGCGGCAGTGGAGGGAGAAGGCGAAGGAAGTGGATGGGGTGGTGGATGAGGAAGTCATTGCGGAGGTTGTGAGCAAGATGACGGGGGTTCCGTTGACGAGGTTGGAGAAGGAAGAGGCGCAGCGGCTGCTGGAGTTGGAGAACGAGCTGCACAAGCGAGTGGTTTCGCAGGACGAGGCGATCCAGGTGATCGCCAAGACGATCCGGCGAGCGCGGAGCGGGTTGAAGGACCCGCATCGGCCGATGGGGACCTTTCTGTTCCTGGGTCCGAGCGGGGTGGGTAAGACGCTGCTGTCGAAGGCGTTGGCGGAGTTCATGTTTGGGGATGAGGATGCGTTGGTGCAGATCGACATGTCCGAGTACATGGAGAAGCACAACGTCAGCCGGCTCATCGGCGCGCCTCCGGGGTATGTGGGATATGAAGAGGGAGGGCAGTTGACCGAGCGGATTCGGCGGCGGCCCTACAGCGTGGTGCTGCTGGATGAAGTTGAGAAGGCACATCCCGACGTGTTCAACATGCTGTTGCAGATCATTGAGGAAGGGCACCTGACGGACTCGTTTGGGAGGCGGGTGGACTTCCGGAACGTGGTCATGATCATGACCAGCAATATTGGCGCGGAGCTGATCAAGGGTGGGGTGCAGCCGTTCGGGCTGAGCGGTCGGGGGAAGGTTGCCACCCGGGAAGAGCAGAGCTACGAGAAGATGAAAGAAACGCTGATGAAGGAGATCGAGCGGTATTTCCGGCCGGAGTTCATCGGGCGGTTGGATGATGTGATTGTGTTCCGGTCGCTGAGCCGGGCGAACCTGGAGTTGATTGTGGTGTTGGAGCTTGCGAAGGTGGTGAAGCGGATGGGGGATCGCGGGCTGAAGCTGGAGATGACCCAGGAAGCGAAGGAGTTCCTGATCGAGAAGGGAACGAACACGGACTTTGGCGCGCGGCCGTTGCGCCGTGCGATCGAGCAGAACGTTGAGGACCCGCTGTCGGAAGAGATTCTGCGTGGGAACTTCAAAGGCAAGGATTTGGTCCGGATCTCGGTGAAGACCGAGGCGGAGAATGCGAAGCACTTGTACTTTGAGTCGTTCAATAGCAAGGATCAGGGGAAGCCGGAAGTGGCGGCGGCGTCGAGCGAAGCGACGTAGTGATGCTTTGTTATTTGTTATTTGTTATTCGTAGCGAGGCGGAAGAAGAAGCCCCGATCCTCCCGGACCGGGGCTTTTTGTTTCCCGTGGGTGGCGAGTCCCGTACAAGGCATGAGGGGTAGCGGGGCGCTACCGAAATCGTTGCGATTATAACCAAGAGTTCTATCGGGCGAACATCTCGACGAGGATGCGGCTGACTTTCGCGGAGGTGCGGGGGTCGAGGGAGACGAGGGAGACGAGGGAGACGAGGGAGACGCCGAAGCGCTGGATCACCATTTCCACTGTGTCCGCTCCCATTCGGTGGGCCTCGAGGCGGCATCGGCGTCCAGAAGCTCCTCATCGCTATTTTGGGTCATTTTCTGGAAGGCCGCTTCCCAACCGGATCGGGTGCTGCTGGGTGAGCGGACGATGAGCTGTCCGTGGCGGGGTTCCAATTCGATCTCATCGGTGAGGCCGCATTGGTCGATGAGCGTTCTTGGGATGCGAATGCCGCGGGAGTTGCCGATGGGAACGAGTCGAGTTCGCATAGATACAACGTGATTACAATATTGCGTGGGTGTCAAGCGGGCAGGGCGTTTTCGGGGTCAATGACAGGGCAACCGCATGGAGGCTTCCCGCCGCGATCATATCCTTATCTTGCGCCTTACGCCCGGGCTGGCGCGCAGGTACAGTCTGCCCCATCGGTTGCGAAGCTTCGCGTTGGACTTGGACAACCCTTCACCAGAACAAGGAGCTTTGGCATCGAATCCCAGGCGATCGCGGAGATACGGCGCCATATGCACCAGATACCCGACCCCCGCCGACACAACCGCCTTCACAAGCTCTCCGATATAATCACGCTCGCCATCTTTGCGGCGATCTGCGGGACCGAAGGCTCGGTGGACGTGGCGGAGTACGGCCGGCGGAACCTGAACTGGCTCAAGACCTTCCTGGACCGGCCCCACGGCATCCCCTCCCATGACACCTTGGGCCGCGTGTTCGCCCGCCTCCAGCCCGAGGAGTTCGAGCGCTGCTTCATGGCCTGGATGGCCAGCCTCACCCGCCACCCTCTTCAGGACTCGCCCAAACCGCCCAAACCGTGATCCCCGTGTTCTCCACGCCCAGATTCTCTCCGCCGCCACAAAATGCGTGCCTTTTCCCCCTTCCCACCCCGCCGTTGCGCCTCACCGAATTCAAAAATCGGAAATCAAGAATCCAAATCCCCCGCCCCAGGTTACAATACGCCCTCGACGCCATGCCCCCGACTCTGCACCCATCCTCTTGCTCTCCGTTTCTTCTCCTGCCCTTGCTGCTCTGCTCTCTGGCGTTCGCCGCCTCTCCATCCACCCGCCCCTCCACTCCGCACCCCGTCATTCAAACACTCTTCCGTTTCCTCGACGCCCTCGACTCCGCCGACGCCCCGGCCCTTCGCCAACACATCCACGTCTCCGAGAGTTCCAGGTCCCAGGAGCTTGGCCGCGACACCCTCATCGCCCTGATCACCGCCGAGAAGAAACTCGACCTCGCAGCCACCGCCCGATTCCCCGGCCAGCCCCCCCGCTTTCGCCGCGGCTTCGACCTGATCTGCTCCCCAGCCGACCGAGACGCCATCTCGGCCGCCACCGTCGACGTCGATGAATCGCGCACCGCCCGCATCACCCTCCCCAACCAGGCCCGGCCGCTTCGTTTCGTCCGCTCTTCCACCGGCCAATGGCAGGTCGTCCTCGACCTGCTCGACTCCGACCTCGACGACACCCAGAGCACCCCCTCCTCCGTTCCCGACCGCATCACTCAACTTCGCGTCGACCGTCTCATCGCCACCGCCGCCGCCGTCGACGCCGTCGCCATCCGCACCGATTCAGGCGACTATCCCGACCTCCTCGCCGCAGAGTCCGACCTCCTCGACCGCCTCGCCGCTGCCAAGCTCGACTACCGCAAAAAGGTCGACGAAGTCCTCAACCACCGCCGCTTCAACTCCTACAAAACCCCATTCCCCGACTAACCCCCTGCTCCCGCCCATTCGATCGACCTGAACCTGCTTCAACCGCGACAAACCCGCCGGACAGCCTGTTCAAGATGGGGCACTATTCCGGCCTCCGGACTATGCCGGGCGGGTCGAGAATGAAGTGCCCAACTCGCTGTTTCTCCAGGGCCCAAGTCATTTCGATGCGGTTCATCGCCCGGCATAAGTTGCCACGGGGTTACAGCGTCTTGAGGAAAGACAGCAATGCGTCGTCAGCCTGATAGCGGCCCGGCTTTCCGCCAGGCGCGGTAGTCTTCGCCAGAATTCCCTCCTTCAATGCGAGGTCGGCATCGAGGTCGATCCGCGTGGTTTCGACCGATTCATGCCCCAGCCAAAGGGCGATGATTGAGCGGTCGACACCAGCCTGCAACAGTTCCATAGCCATCGAGTGCCGAAGTACATGCGCGGTCACGCGCTTTTGGCAGAGAGATGGACAAGGCTGGCGAGCCAGCGTCACGTGCCTGGCGAGTAGATCTGCGACGCTGTCCCCACTGAGACGACCACCATTGGCGCTGGGAAACAGTTGCGGCGTGGTGTCTTGCTGGTTCCCGCAACCACGCTTTCAAGATGGAAACGGTTGTCTTGGTCAAAGGCGTACATCGCTCTTTACCCCCTTTGCCCACACAACGCACATGGGCTCGCGCCCGCGATGGAGAAGCCGATGTCGCCCTTGGTAGCTCCGAAAACCACCTTCACGCTCGGGAACCGCCAGCCGCCCAGCGCCGACATGGACTGAGTTGCGGCACGGTCTATACCCTTTGCTACCCGCGCGAACATGCCCGGTTACGAACCGCATACGTCGCCGGGTTCAATCGGTTCCTGGACCCTTGCCGCTGCGCCATCCGGTGGCCTCGATCCGCTTGAGTTCCGACTGGATGTCCCGCCCTTCGTAGAACCACAGCCGTCCGTGGAGCCGGCGAGTTTCTCCAGGCTGGCAATCCGGAAACTTCGGATCCGAATGCATGCACGGCACCGGCGCATTCGCCCAGGTGCGGTCGAGGTTGCTCCACGCCGTGATGATCCAGCGCAGTCCGTCTTCGGAACTTACGCCCGCATAGGGGCCGGACAGGAGCTTGTTCTGGTTGGTCTGCGCCGAGAAGCCCGCGGCGGCTTTAAGCATGACGCAGTTCTGCACCTGCAGGCCGGTCAGCGGCTTGTCGGTGCCGTTTTGCAGCCATAGTTCCATCTGCACGGCATCGCGGCCGGGTGTCACCTTCGTGCCAAAGCGGATGCCGTTGGGCAGCCTTCGCTCGAAGTCCAGCGTGCCATCCTGACGTCGGCTCCACTCTACCGGAGGCAGGACCACACCCTGCTTATCCCACATCGTGGGGACATGCGTGTGGGCCAGGTACAGCAGGCCCAGGTTGGAGAAGATCGCCTCGGGGACATCAATGACGACATAGCCGGCCGGGTCCCACGGGGTAAAGACACTGACCTTGGTGTCGCGCTGCGGATGCATCGCTCCTTCGAGGAATCCGCTACGCGGGTGTCGGCCGCCGGGGTATGGCAGGACGCGGATGCCTGCTTCTTTCGATGGCTGGGGTCGTGTTGATTCGCTGATGTTCAGCCGCTTCATGGCCTCAGCGATGGCGTCGAGGGAGAGGCCGGTGGACCGGCGGATTTCGTCATGAGTGAAGCGATGGCCATACACCATGTTCCGCAGCCAGTAATCGAGCTCGGCAGCGTCGCGCGGCGGCCGAGCCTCTCTTCCAACATCGGCCGAGTCGTCGTGCACTTGCAGCCTTTCGTACGCCGACAACGCTCGCTCGTACTCGGCATTAGCCTCCAGCGGGACAATCGCCTTGCTGCGGGCCATCTCATCCTTCATGCGCTGGACGAGATACGCTCTCTGCTCACTCCGCGGGCGAACGGGCCGGCCGGCGATCTCGACATACCACGGTGCGGTGTGTGCGAAACGGAAACGGTTGCCGGGACGGTCCTCCCAGCAGCGAACGGCCATCCAACCGCTCCCCTCGAAGGCAACTTCGCCGGCGAAGCGGCTCACGCAAGCTCCCTCGGTAGTACGCTGGTTCGTCGGCATGAAAGTGAGCACGGGCAAGCCATCGCGGATGACTTCGATGAACGCCAGGGGCTGCTCGCTGATGACCGAGCCCGCGACCGCGAGTTTCACCGGACTGCCTTCCTTTCGGAACACTTCGCCGGGCATGCGCTGATCCGCGGTGGCCAGCAGCATCGGGCCAGTCGTGACGAAGCTTCGACCTGCGCGCAAGCCGGCCAACCATTTCTCATAGCTGAACTCATCGGGGAGGTGGACGTACACGCGGCCGAAGCCCGCGGGAACGGGATGGACGCCGCTGGCGGTTCCGGCCGTGGGCGGCATGCGGAATCCGCTGTCCAGCAGCGTATAGTACATGCCCAGGGTGTAGTGGACCCATTCGCGTTCGCTGCCGGTTTGCCCGCCATTGCAAGGTTGCAGATAAGGCGCTGCCGACGAGACCCACTGTCGGAAGGCAAATTCCGTCCGCCATATGTGATTGTTGATTACCTCGTAGAGCGCCCCGCTGGTGATGGCCGGCAGGGTCATCGAGAAGGCCCAGTCCAGCTTGTCCAGATCGAGCAACGCTCCTTCGTCGACCGCCTTCCGCGCCACCGGGCCCCACGGTGGAACGCCTTCGGCGAACGCAATCCGGTGGTTCAGGACGAACAGCGCCCCGAGCGTGTGTTGCTTCTGCCCGACGGTGAAGATCTCGTACTCGGTGTTCCGCGGCCAGATGACATGCGTCGGGTCAATAGACACAAGCCGGGCAGGAAACTCGCCGGCCATGTTGCGGTCGCCCCCGCTCGGCGCAGCGAAAGCCTTCGTCACCCAGAAGGACAGCGGAAAAGAGACGTTCAGGTCCTCCGCCAGAACGATGTTTCGCAGCTCGTCCACCGTGCGATGCAGATGCGTCTCGCCGGAAAACCACCCGCGACCGGCCATCTCAACCCACCGGCGGATCGGCAACCGGATGGCCAGAGCGTCCTTCTGGATCGTGACTTCTCGAACCAGTGGGAAGTACTCCTTGCCGCGCTCGACGGTGAACGCATACGTCCCGGGCGGAAGGTCGGCCAGGAACGGGTCGGCGGACACGGTCGTGTGCATCTCGACGGCATCCTTGTTGATCCAGTTCTGCTTCTCGTACCGAACCGCCGAGCCGTCCGGTGATGTCGAACTCACGAAATGCCATCCGCCGTCCCTGGCTCTTATGTAGACCCTCGCTGCCACCGGCCGGCCGGTCTTCTCATCAACAACGGCCCCCCTCAACTCGACGGCCAGCGCCGCCGCCGGGCAGGCTGCAAGCACAAGAACCATCCGCAGAAAGCGGGAACCATCGAAAAGCCGCTGAGATCTCATGTGGGCCTCGATTATCCCCTTCCCGCATTATAACGATCGCTGCTTCGTGCGAAATGGCCCAGTCGTCGCGTTGTCGCGACCGACCTGAGTGTGACAACGGTGTCAGGTTGCATTTCTGGCCACAGCAACAAGGTTTTATCGCTTTTTCGGGCGGCCGCGACGACGCTGCGTGGCCTCCACCCCCAACGCTCTGACCACCCGATCCACCCACCGCTTCTGGCCCAGAGGCGCGGATCCAATCACGCAGTGACGCACCCCCTCCAGTTCTGCACCCGCCGTCGGGCGGTTGACCACCGCCGTCCAGCGGACCATCCCCCCCTCCCACAACGCCGCCCACCTTCCCCGCGCCGGGTCCCAATG
>JAPLNB010000238.1 GCA_026693085.1 Planctomycetota bacterium
TTCAAAATTCCTCGCCCGCGTTACCCCCGTATACTTCTTGATCTCCTCCAGGTTCGGATACACCGTCCACTGCGCAATCTCATGCGAAACCACCGGCGACCGCAGTTTCGCATCCTCCACCCTGAAATCATGCTCCGTCCCCGGCCCCCGAATCCCCCTCACCTGCGCCACCGTATAGTCATTCTCCGGCACAAACGACCACCCCGTCGATGACGTATACAAATGCCGCCCATCGTGCTGCTGCCCAAACTTCACCAGCTTTGACAAAAACCCCAACTCCCCGCTCAATTCATTCCCCATGCACAGCATCCCAAACGACGGATGATTCCCATACACATCCAATATCCGCCGCACCTCCGCCTCGATAAACGCATCTCGCTTCGCATCCTTCCCCACATCAAACGCCCACTGCGGCGCCTCCACATGCAACAGAATCCCCGCCTCATCCGCCGCCTCAAACGCCGCCTCCGGCGGACACCACGAGTGATACCTCACATGGTTCAACCCATAATCCCGCACCACCTTAAACACCCGCCGCCACCCCTCCACATCCATCGGCGCATACCCCGTCAGCGGATAGATGCAGCAATCCAACGTCCCCCGCAAAAACGTCGCCCGCCCGTTCACCGCAAACTGCCGCCCCTCCACCGCCAGCTTCCGCATCCCAAACGACGTCTCCCGCACATCCGCATACTTCGCCTCCCCCACCTTCGTCATCAGATCCGCATCCACGTCATACATCGCCGGCGAAAACTCATCCCACAGCTTCATGTCCTCCCCCACAGTCAAATCCCACTCCTGCGCCACTCGCTCCCCCTCCGCCGCCTCAAACTTCAGCGGCATCACCTGCGCCAGATTCGTGCTCCCCCGCCGATGCACATTAAACGCCCACGTCCCCTCCACCGCCTTCCCCGTCGCATTCCCAATCACCACCTTCACCTTCGCCGTCTTCTTCTCCACATTCGGATACACCTGCACACTCTCAATCCACACCGGGTCCGTCGCCCGCAGCTCGATCTTCCCCACAATCCCATTCCAATTCGTCTGCGTCTGTTCCGACGTCGAATGCGCATCAGGCCCCATGTTGTACTTCTGCGAATTGTCCACCCGCACCGTCACCCGATGCCTCCCCGCCGTCATCACCCCGCTCAAGTCATACTCATGCGCCACACACAAACTATCCCGCATCCCCACCTCCTTCTCATCCACCCACACCCGGCTCTCCCAGTGACACCGCTCCAAAAACAACGCCACCCGCTTCCCCGCCCACGCCGCCGGCACCTCCACCTCCCGCTGATACCACGCCCCCCCCACATACACCCACACCCGGCTCAACCCATCATAATTCGCCGCCTTCACATTCCGCTCCCCCACCCCCGCCTCATCCGTAGACCCCGGCAATTTGATCTTCCCCCCCAACTGCCGCGCAAACCACTTCTCCTCCACCCCCACCTTCCCCGCATCCAACTTAAACCCCCACTCCCCCGCCAACGAAACCCTCCTCTCCTCCGCCCCCCCCGCGCTCACCACCATCGCCACCACCGCCATCATCCACCAATAACCATTATTCATGCGCATAGTTTTTCCCTTCCCCCCAATCCTACCGCGCCCCCCTAAAAATGAATCGCCCTCGCTCCCCTCTTTGATTCATCATTCATCATTTATCATTCATCGTTATTTTGTTCCCCGCCCTCTCCGCCCGATAGCTGCTCCTCACCATCGGCCCCGCCTCCACATACCGTATCCCCTTCTCCTCACCCCTCCTCTTCCACCCCTCAAACTCCTCCGGCCTCACCCACCTCGCCACCTCCAAATGCTCCACCGTAGGCCTCAAATACTGCCCCAACGTCATAATATCCACCGAATTCCCCACCAGATCATCCATCACCGCCTCAACCTCCCCCGCCTCCTCCCCCAACCCCAACATAATCCCCGTCTTCGTCACAAACCCCCTCTCCTTCGCCCGCTTCAACACCTCCACCGACCTCCCATACTTCGCCTGTGGCCGAACCGTCCGATACAACCGCGGCACCGTCTCCAGATTATGCGCCAAAACATCAGGCCTCGCCTCCAACACCATCCCCAACGCCCCCTCATCCCCGCAGAAATCCGGAATCAAAACCTCCACCCCCGTTCCCGGCGACTGCCGCCGAATCTCCCGTATCGTCTCCGCCCAAACCCCCGCCCCCCCATCCGCCAACTCATCCCGATTCACGCTCGTAATCACCACATACTTCAGCCCCATGATCCGCACCGCATCCCCCACCCGCCGCGGCTCATCCAGATCCAACTCCCCCGGCCTTCCCGTCGCAATATGACAAAACCCACACGACCGCGTGCACACATTCCCCAATATCATCAACGTCGCCGTCCCCGCCCCCCAACACTCCCCCAGATTCGGACATTTCGCGCGCTGACAAACCGTATGCAGCCGATGCCCGCTCACCAGCCCCAGCAATTTCGCATATTCCTCCCCATGCGGCATCTTCATCTTCAGCCAAGCCGGCTTCCTCCCCTCCGCCCCCGCCTCCCCCCCACCAACCTGCTTCAACGAAATCGCCATACCAATCTTTCCCCCTCACCCACCTTGTAGGGCACGCTATTGCGTGCCGATTCCCCTCTCCCGGTACTCCGGGAGAGGGCTGGGGTGAGGGCTTCCTTATCGTCTTTCCCCCTCTCCCTCCTAGGGAGAGGGCAGGGGTGAGGGTGATAGTCTTCGACCACCAACTCGCGCCCCTTCGCCAGCCGACCATCCCATCCTAGCCCCCACCTCCACCCCAATCAAACCCCGCCGGTTCTATCTCATCGCCATATCGCGTTACGTCGCAATTGTGTATAATGTCACTGGGTTCAAGGTCGCTATTCTGATTCGGGATATGGGCAGCATGGGCGAATTACCATACGGAACTATCAGACGCCGGTATAGCGCATGTCCGATCAGATGCCAGAGGCACGACGCGGAGATATGCGACCTCAGTGATTTCTTTGCCGTGTTTCGTGCCCTTCTGAAGGAAGACGGGACCTTCTGGTTCAGGGGGAATTCCGATCTCAGATTCGCCCTTACTCCCTCCGCCCTTCGCTACCCAACGGAGACCCAGCGAGACACAGCCTTGGCTCTTTTGTCCGATATGAAGCGTTTTTTGGAATTCAAGCTACCCCGCCCTCCTCGCCAGGACGAAGCGATCAAGTGGGTGCAGGTCGCGCAGCATTATGGCCTTCCCACGCGTCTGCTCGATTGGACCCAGAATGCTACGGTCGCGCTGTATTTCGCGTGTTGCAGCAACCCTGACAACGATGGTCTGGTTGCGTTTCTGAATCCCATCGAACTCAATCAACACGTTGATCCAACGCACCCGCGTGTCTTGGATGATGAGCGAGACTCAGCTCTCATCCAGAGATACCTGAAGCTCGGGGGGCGTCGTAATCCAAACGGGCCGCGCACGATAGCCATCAACCCCACTTGGAACACAGAGCGAATCGTGTTGCAGCAGGGCTTTTTCACGCTTCACGGCTCTCGCGAGTTCGCGCTCGATGATACCCAGGCGCGCTCCCTTGCATACGTTCCGATCCTGAAAGAACACAAAGAAGAACTACGTTACGAACTTGAGCGAGCCGGCATCGGCGAGATGTTCATCTTCCCAGAGCCCGAGCACGTGTGCAGCCATCTTAAGAGAAACGCCCATTTGTGAGAACGAATCAATGTCATGCTACATTCCATTCTTGATGAGCGCTAATGCCTGCACGCTGGCATCTCGCCTCTACCATGATGCCAAAGTCGTGCGCCTTCCATTGGACGGATACGATAAACTCCGCCCCTGCCTGTCTGCGCAGCAGCAGATCTGGGTGGACCCATGCATTGACGGTCTTGATGATCTAAACAGTCGCATCCCCGGGTTCTCTCGTAGCACCCCCTGGCTAGATTCCATCCGATCTTTTCCAGAGTACAAGAGCATCGCAAACCCGGATTTCCAAGCGAAGCCAGATCAGAGCAGAGTTGATGCCTTTGCCGACGCTGTGCTGAACGCTTGCGAGAAGCTTGCCCCTCACTGGATCACCATTCCACAGCTTCCCCTGGTATCCGATGCCGCTCGGAACAAGATCAATCGCTCCTTGGCAAAGGCGACCGCGAAATGGCGTCAATGGCGTCGTGGAAAATCGTACCGTGGACAGTTAATTCTGCCCATTATCTTCACCAAATCCGAGCAAACCGCCAAAGGTAGAACGCCGAGGCTGAAAAACGCGGTAGAGCGGTACGCTGATGCTCAGGCCGACGGCTTCTGGGTAGTCGACACAAGCTTGAATGATGAAGAGGGTTCGGTATCCCTTAGGAATAGGCGACTCTCCGCAGCTCTCGAATTGCACGAGGAACTGGCACAGGTCATGCCGTCGCAGGCCATCAGCATAGCCGGTCCCTATTGGGCACTGAACATCGTCCTCTGGGCCAGAGGGCTGGTGCAATTCCCCGCCATCGGCGTAGGCACTGGATACCACTATCATCTCTCAGGTATGCGCCCTGACAAACCCAGTGCGCGGGTTGCACTCCCCCCATTGCGCAGAAGGGCAGTGCTCAGCCCCCAGCTAAACGAATGGCTCGGGAATGTGCTGGCCAAGCCCTCAGATGCTCATCCACAGGAAGCCTCACTCAAGAAGATCCGCGACAACTTCAACAACCTGCAGTTGCAGTGGCGTGAGCAGGTCGCCGGCTTCTATAAGGAATGGGTCCACTCACTCTTAGCTATCCCTTCCGACAGCCGTCCGATGGCCCTGTACAAGGACTTATCAGATGCGTATATGAACGGCAAAGCAATGAGAGAACCCCTCCCCAGAGAGGAAGGCGCCACTCGCAGACCGGAGGCTATCGTCGAGCCTCTGATGCTCAGGTGCCTCTGACGTAGGTCCGCCAGAATCTCTCGACGCAGTGCATCTGAAGTACACTATCGAGTCCAGCTTGGGGCCGCGCCGATTGAATGAGAATACGACAACCGGATGGGCTTATTCCCACAAGTCCAACCCCCGCGCTCATAAAGGCCATTTTTCTAGGAGAGGACGCCACACGCTCGCCCACTTCAATTGGCAACCCAACGAACGATTCATCCGTGAACGCCAGATGATTCCGTGCTTGGCTAAACGCTTCTTCTACACGCGACAGCTTCAATTCAAGAGCAAGCAACCTCTTGTGGAGCGGGGCCCAACCGTTCCGCTTCTGGAACAAACTCCGGTCCGTGACGACGACAAACTTGTCGGCGACGAGACGAGCCAATGCTTCGCGCAGATCGTGCGTCTCAAGCACGGCTCGGTACTGAGCCTGCAATTGTCCAAAGCCCACAGCCTGCCCGGTCTCGATGTCAGGAATCCGATCGAGGACGGCCACCCGAACGAGGGGTCCAATTGGCGACACCTGCCCCAACCGCAATCGCTCGCGCACCTTTCCGGCTCGAAATGATAACCCCACAAGGTCACACGGCCCCCATGGCGTGGCGAACTCCGCTTTCGTGATTAACCCGAGCGAGCGCAGCCAACCAACGGCGGGCTGAATCATCTCAGACTCGTGCCTGAACTCCATAACCGGATGCTCCCGTTAGGTTCATCGGCCAACCAGAAGCATTCAAATCACCCGTTGCCTCACTTGCTGATTCTATTACCGACCTCCGGACAATCAAGCACGCCCGTTCAATCGATTCCTCATGTTCAGCAAGCATTGCCATCAGTACGGATGCCACTGAGCACCCCACCGAAGTACGCCCCTGCAGACTGGGCCTCTCCCACATGCTCTAGCCCCGCCAAATTCCACAAAATCCTAATTTCCGGCGAACATTTTCATCGCCAAAACGTATAAGCTCCAGGGAATGGTTCCCCGGAGCATGAGACGTATGCGCTTTGAAAACCGAATACCGAAGTTTCCCGCCCAATTCAGCCGGCGGCCTGCAAAAACCGGCTTCTTGACCCCTACGCCTGCGTTTCTCCACCCGAAATAGGGGGTTCGGCGGGGGGTTGTTGCGGGGTCGCCGACACCGGCCCCAACGGAGCGTGAATCATGTCAAACCGCCCGTCCGACCATCTCAATCCCACAATGCACACCGGCTTGGGCGCCTCATAATACGTCGTCCCAGCCGTCACATCGCTCGCCACAAACCGCCCCTGACCCCGGTAATCCACCACAAACCGCTCCGGCAGCTCGTAGGTCACCCGCTTATCCCTCTTCAAATCCCGAAGATACAGCATCAGCATGAACGACAGCAGCTTCTCCTCCATCGCTCCATCCGGAATCACCAAGTCGATCTCCACACCCGCCGGCAGCTCCGCCGACTTGTTTACCGTGATTTTCTCTGTCTTCATAATGCCCAGTCTACCTTTCCAGATGCCTCTCTACCACAAGGCCCCGCCTGAATTTAGCCAACTCCCCTCAATCCCCCCCAACACCATTCCGCGCATCGTCGGCGTCATACGCCTGATCCGCATTCCCCCCCAAGACCTCGATCCGCTCGACCGAAACCGCCCGCCCCGTCTCCGCGTCCACCTCCGCCAACACCCCGCACAGCCGCACATCCCCCGTCGCCACCTCGAACGGAAACGGCATGTTCGTCGTCATGTGCTTCAGCACCCGATCCTTACGCCGCCCCAGCACCGAATCGTAAGGCCCGCACATCCCCACATCGCTGATATACGCCGTCCCCCCCGCCAGCACCCTCGCATCCGCCGTCGGCACGTGCGTGTGCGTCCCAAACACCACCGAGCACCGCCCATCCAGCCAGTGGCCCATCGCCACCTTCTCGCTCGACGCCTCGGCGTGCATGTCGCATACACAACACCGCACATGATCCGGCATTTGCTCAAGAACCCACCCGGCCGCCGCGAACGGGTCGTCGCTCGGTGTATTCATATAAATGCGGCCCAATAAACAGAATACGGCAACCGGCACCCCGCTGTTCGTCGTCACCACCGTAAAAGGCCTGCCCGCCGCCGCCCGCGCCAGATTCGCCGGCCGCACGATCCGCTCCGAGTTCTGCATCGTGGGAATGATGTCCGCCCGGCGGTACAGATGATCCCCCAGCGTCACCACATCCACGCCATAAGCACGCAGCTTGTTGAACAGGTTGGTCGTGATGCCGGAGCCGCCCGCGATGTTCTCGGCATTGGCCACCACCAGATCCACGCCGCGCTCCCGCACCAGCCCGGGGAGTTTCTGATGGACCACCTGCCGCCCAGGCCGCCCGACAATGTCCCCTAGACACAAAATGCGCACGGTCCTCATCGCTGTAGCCTACAGGCAACCGCCCCGACGGTACAGGCCCGAAGCCCTCCTCACCGCGACTCGGCGGCGAGGCGAAAGCGGGAAAACGGGTTAGCGAGGGATGGATGTTGAGCGTTGGAGATGGCGGTCCATGGCGCGGCCGATGGCGCCGGCGGCGGGGTCCACGCGGAGGGTGCCTGTGTCGCGCATGAATTCGAGGACGCGGATCTGGAGCAGGCCGCGGGCTTGTTCGTAGGCGTCCTGGGCGGAGAGAAGGGAGGTTTGGGCGTCGACGACTTCGCGGTTGCCGACTTTGCCTTGTTTGAGCAGGAGGCTGGAGTTGTCGAGCCGGCGTTCGGCAAGTTCGATGCCGCGGCGTTGGATGGCGACGTTGAGTTCCGCGGAGCGGATGCCGCGAATGGTGTCGCGGACCTGGGTGGTGATGGTGTCTTTGAGGGAGATGAAGGAGCGTTGGGAGCGTTCGAGGGAGATGAGGGAACGGCGATAGGCGTTGCGTTCGGCGACGCGGTCGATGGGGAGGTCGAGTGTGAGGCCTGCGGAGTAAGTTTCGACGGGGTTCAGAGAGTTCAAGGCTGGGGAGTTGGGTTGGTTGGCGAGGTTGGCTTGGCCGGTGAGGTCGAGGCTGGGGAGAAGGAGGTTTTTGGCGATATCAACGTCGCGGCGGGCGTCGTCGATCTTGTCGGAGGCGGTTTTGAGGGCGAGGCGATACTGGTAAGCGAGCGAGACGGCGTCTTCTTCGGTGGTGTGGGGGATGTTGACGTCGAGAGCGACGGCAACGATGTCGAGCTGGTCTTCGATGGGCATGCCCAGCGACTGTTTGAAGTCGTCGATCGCGTTGGCATAGGCGGCCAGGGAGTTGACCAGATCGCTTTCGGCGGAGAGCTGGTTTTGGAGCGCACGCTGGACGTCGAGGTAGGGGGATTTGCCGGAGGCGAAGAGGGCCTGGGAGCGTTCGGTGAGCATGCGGGTGTTTTGGAGGTTGAGCTTGCGGTTAACGACGCCTTGTTGTTGGGTGAGGATGCGGAAGTATCGGCTGGCGATATCGACGGTGAAGGAACGGCGGTAGTCTTCGAAGGCGCGGACCTGGTAGACGACGTCGCGTTCGGCGGAGATGAGGGGGTCGAGGTTGATCATTCCGGCGCCGCGGAGGAGGGGGATGGAGCCGGACAGGACGAGTTGAGCGGAGTCGCCGTCGGCGGCATGGTCGGTGAGGGTTTGTACAAAGGTGGTGAGTGCTTTGGCGACGATTTCGCCGCCGTAGGGGAGTTTTTGGCGGACTCCGACGGAGGTGGTGGCGGCGAGGGCGGATTGGTAATCGACGTTGTCGGGTTTGGCGCCGGTGTAGTTGAGGGATTGCTGGGCGAAGGGGCGGAGGTCGAAGAGGTGGCGTTCGAGCGTGACATCGAGTGCGGCGAGGTAGAGATCCTCCATCTGGTTTTGGTAGGCGCGGCTGTTCTGGACGGCGTATTGGAGGCAGGCGAAGAGGTCGAAGCGGTGGGCGAGCTGGTTGGGGGCGGGAGGGCCCATGGGAAGGAGGAGGCCTTGGTTCTGGATGGCGTTGAGATCGACGGGGTTGCGGTCGATGGGGCCTGCGTTTTGCCAGTAGATTTCCGGGCCAAGCGGGCCATAGGGCGCCACGGCGGGGAGGGGTTCGATGGGGGCGGTGGTGGGCGGGGCGATGGGGGTGGCGGGGATTCTTTCGTAGGTGCGTTTGGTGGTGTTGGGGTTAACGGTGGTGGCGGCCTGAACTTCTGGGCGGTAGTCGAGCGTGGTTTGCTCGCGGTCTTGGAGGATGTCGTTGACCTGGAGGTCGGCGGAACGCTGGTAGGCGGCTGGGGAACAGCCGGCGATGAGCGAGAGGGACAGGATGAGGAGTTTTTTGCCCGGTTTCACAGAGTCGAGAGTCTAGCGAAGTTAGCGGGAGATTCCCAGAGGGGGAGGGGGGGGGAGGGGATGGTTTGCGACGGTGCGAAGGGGGTTATTTGTTATTGGTTATTGGTTGGTTGTGTCTTCTTGGGAGGGATGGGTGAGGCGCATTCGGGGAACCGATTTCTACTGGGGAGAGCCTTAGGCGAGAGTTCGTGAGAGGAGACAATGGAGGGCAAAGGGGTGAGGGGGCAGGGAGACGTGTTGTCTTCCTTCTGTGGACCGTATGAGGATAATGGGAGGCCGTTGCCGCGTACTTGACCCCGGGTTTACGGGTTGGAGCGGCTGCGATGACCTGGCACACCGCCGAAACCAGGCTCGCTGCCGTGACCGGCTTGAACAGTGCCGGCTGGCCGGTGGAATTCAGGAAGTTGTTGGTCATGGACCATACCGCCGCCCCGGTCAAGAAGACCACGCATCTACGGAGGGGCTTGGACATCTTCAGGTAAACCTCCTGCCCTGAGAGCCCCGGCATCCACAGATCCATGATTATCGCATCGAATTGCTCGATGCCGAGGATCTCCAAAGCCTCCATACCCGAGGCGCACGATCGCACCTGGGCTTGGCGCATCTTCCGCAGCATCAGTTCGCATACGTTGCGAGTCGGGGGATCATCATCCACCACCAGCACCCGGCGACCCTTCAGAGCCCCCTGCTCCGGCACGGCCAAGTCCTGTGGCGGAGTCACGTGCTCGGCCGTGGGAAGCCGTAGGGTGGCGGCAACCCCTGTGTTGATGATGCGAGCGCTGATGGATCCACCCGCGCGTGAAGCCAACCGGCTGGCGACCAGCAACCCCAGGCCGGTGTTTGCATCCGGAAGATGGTTCCGAGTCAGGGAGCCAATCAGTTGGTTGATCGGCTTGGCCGGCACGACTGGGCCGGAGTTCCACACAGTCACGCTGACCGCGCCAGGGGTGGATGTCGTGGTGATGCGGATCAACGGGGAATCCTGGCCCGCGGCGATGTTCAGGCCGTTCTTGATCATGCTGGCCAGGATCAGTTGCAGTTCCCCGTTTGAGATGGTCACGGGCGGCAGGTCGGCCTGCTCTGCGTACTGAAAGCAGACGCCCCGCCGCTGGCGATGCTGGTAGAGTTGCAGCGTCGCTTGCACCGCATCACTTACCGTGTCGCCCGTCGGCTCGAAGGGGCTGCAGAAGCTCAAGACGTTAGCGGCCAGATCACGCACGATGGCTCGGACCTGCTCGGCCGTTGGTCGGCAGGCATGGGTGGCCGTTGTTGGTGAATCCTCCGAGTGAAGCTCAGGGAAGCCCACCACTGATCCCATGATGTCGCTGACCTCGCGGCTGAAATCCGCGAACAAGTCTCCAAGTATTGCCAATCCTTCCAGTTGCGCAGCGGCTCCGCCATTGCTCCTCTGCATCCTGGCGACCATGATCCACCCCGTTCCCAAAAAGTGGGTCTGTGCCTGCTTCCGCAGCAACTACCGTGCATTTTCCACCTCGCCCCAGAATCAAGATTACCAATGTCAATGTAACACAGGCACAATGTAACGCAGGCACAAGTGAAGGCAATGGTTTCCAAGTAACCTATTCAGGCTATCCGCTAAAATTGGGTCCGGGAAACCATTTGGGAGGAGATCCTGTGCGTGCGCCAGACGGGGGCGAGTTCGCCGCCGGATCATGGGGTTTTTCATTTTGGATTCTCGATTTCTGATTGGGGGATGGGGGAGCCGCATTCGGGGCATTTGTCTTTGCTGGCGCGGAGGTCGTAGCCGCAGGTGAGGCAGAGGCCGAGGCGGTGGCGGCGGCGGTGGCGGTGACGGAGAATGAGGTAAACGGTGGGGAGGATGAGGGTGAGGGGAAGGGGGTAGAACCAAGGCATGCTGAGGGAGCGGTAGGGGACGAGGGGGGTAGACATGGCGCCGAAGGAGGCGGTGAGGAGGCCTTTGGAGACGGCGCCGCGGCGGAGTTCGAAGCCGGCGAAGGATTTGGTGGCGAATTCGGCGTAGAGGCGGGCACCATGGATAACACGTTAGCCGTCGGAGATTTCCACGGTTTTGGAGGCGGTGAGGTTGATGGGGGAGGTGGGGGGGCGGGAGAGCCACCATTGCTTGGTTTCGGGTTTCCAGAGAGTGAAAGTGAGTTGGGCGGGGAAGTGGGAGGCGTCGGCGGAGAGTTGGAGACCCAGGGGGAGGTTGACCGAGAGGTGGGGGTTGGTGACGAGACTGTAGAGGGGGAGAAAAAGAAGGAAGAGGGCGAGGAGCAGAGAGATGAGCGAGAGGAGGATGAAGAGGCGGCGGAGCATGGGGTGATTGTTGGACGCAGGAAGGGGGGATGAGTTCGGCGGGATCTGGAATGGCTTTCGGGGCGATTCCACTGCTTGTCTATAGGAATTGTGGAATTTTGGGCTTGCTTTGGGCTCGGTCGGCTCATACATTGAAGGGTATCGGAGGTTCGTATGGGTTTTGAGCCGGGAATGACTCGCAATGAGCATGTGAAGCGGGAGAAGGATGGATTGGATGTTTTGGGGGATATCTATCGGTATGCCAAGAAAGGGTTTGCGGCAATTCCGAAGGATGATTTCGCTCGCATGAGGTGGTATGGGATTTACCAGCAGAAGCCGCCGGTGGATGGGTATTTCATGTGGCGGATCAAGCTGCCGGGGGGGAGACTGAAGCCTTTGCAGTTGAAGGAGATCGGGGGGATTGCGAAAGATCATGCGAAGGGGTTTGGGGATATTACGACGCGGCAGGACATTCAGTTGCATTGGATGCGGATTGAGCATTCTC
>JAPLNB010000239.1 GCA_026693085.1 Planctomycetota bacterium
ATATCCTGGATGTGATCGAGCTTCGGTCGGGGGACCAGTTGAAGGGAACGCTGAAGGAGAAGACGTTCAAGCTTGGGACGTTTTACGGGCTGGTGGAATTGCCGATCGACAAGGTGATTGGGCTGATCAATGCCGGGGAATTTCGGCCGAGACAGCTCATTGTGACGCTGAATGGGGAGATTTATGGTGGGAAGCTGGAGCAGGAGAAGCTGACATTGGAGCTTTCGAGCGGTCAGGTGATGGAAGTGCCGTTGAGTCAGATTTCGCGGATGGGGTATCGGAAGCGTACGGCGGAGCCTGAGGAGTGGGTGTTTGACAAGCCGATCGTGTTGATGCGTACGGGCGACCGGATCGGGGTGCAGATGCCGGGTGGGGCGATTGAGGTGATTACGCGTTATGGGGGGTTGAAGCTGTCGGCGGCGGCGGTGGCGGCGATCAACTTTCAGGCGGATGAACACGGCGTGCACGAGGTTTTTCTAACGGACGGGAGCCGATTTGCGGGTTTGGTGACGGCGGAGGCGTTTGAGATGAAGCTGGGCGGTGGGGGTGTGGAGCAGGTGGTGAAGTTTCCAACGTCGAGCATCAGGCGGCTGCAATTGAGTGGCAAGGTAGATGAGCCTGAGGAGGATCAGGCGACGATGAGTCTGGCGAATCAGGACGTTCTGGTTGGCGCGATTGCGGGGAGCCTGAAGCTGGACACGGCGTTCAGCACGATGTCGGTGACGGCGGGGGAGATCAGGCGGCTGACGCACACGGCGGGGTCGCCATCGGAAGTGCAGGTGGTTCTTTGGGACGAGACGACGGTGAGCGGGCAGCTTCAGGACGCGGAGCTGACGTGCCAGTTGAAGAGCGGGGTGAGGATGAAGGTTCCGGTGGGGTTGGTGGAGGAGTACAGTCAGCCGCGGCCGGTGCCGTCGCCGGCGGTGGTGGAGGGGATCAAGGGGTTGGTTGGAGAATTGAGTGTGGATGATTGGAAACAGCGGGATCGAGCGCAGGAGCGGCTGACGGCGATGGGGCCGGCGGTTATTTCGACATTGAAGCAGTTGCGAGCGCAGCAGAGCCCGGAAGCACAGCAGCGGATCGATGCGGTATTGAAGCAGTTGGAGAAGGCAGGGGTGAAGGAAGGCAAGTCAGGTGGAGGGGCGACGGGGCTGGCGCCACCGCCGCCGGCGATTGATGTTGACGAGCAGCCGGATGTTCCGCAGATGGCGTGGGAAGAAGCGGCAGAGGTCAATGAGGCGATCAATGAGGCGGCGAACGCGCAGGCGGAGGCGATGGGACAGATCATCAGATGAGGCTGGTGTGGCGATGGGGTGGGCAGAGGGTCAGGGCAATCGCAGTTGGCATGCTTGGGGTTTGTAGTGGGGGCTTGGGGCCATCGGAAACGGGCTAAAGCCCGCACTACAGACCCAAACGGGCTAGCCCCTCTGC
The DNA here is from genome assembly GCA_026693085.1 of Planctomycetota bacterium. Taxonomy (GTDB): domain Bacteria; phylum Planctomycetota; class Phycisphaerae; order Tepidisphaerales; family Tepidisphaeraceae; genus JAPLNB01. The sequence continues at coordinate 1,432 of JAPLNB010000239.1, forward strand.
CTCGCGGAATCCAGCGCCCGCCGGCAAGATTGGCCGTAGTGCATATGCGTTGAAAGTGCAATCTTTACCGAAAGACCAGCTATGTGAAGTCAAGAGCATAAGCAGAAGATTTTCTGAGGACTGACCGTGGCGATTGAATGTTCATCACGATTGAGCGGACGGTGCGTGGGGTTGATAGTCGCGCTGGTCTGTCAGGATGCGCCAAACGACGCGGCAGAGCTTGAGGGCAACGGCGGTGACAAGGGCCAGATAGTGCAGTCCTTCGCGGCGCCGGCGCA
>JAPLNB010000240.1 GCA_026693085.1 Planctomycetota bacterium
GGCGGCGGCGCTGCTGTTTCCGTGGCAGGCGTTTCTGGACAATGCGGGGCTGACCGCAGCGGCGGCAGATTTCAAGATTCCCGGGGTGCTGTACACCTGGCGGGAGTTGTCGGAGCATGCGCATTTTCCGACGGACGTTTACAATGCGGTTCTGGGGTGGGCGCGGTTTGTGGGGTTTCCGGTGGTGGCGTTTGGGCTGCTGGTGTGGGTGCATGTGAAGAGCAGCCGGGGGTTGAGGCTGGCGTTGGGCGAGGAGGAACCGCCGATCGACGAGACGTCGGGTCGGCAGGGGTGATCGAGGCGTCGCGACGGGGTTTAGAACGGATCGGCGGGGACGGGGTCGGTGCAGAAGAGATCCTCGTAGGCGCTGCGGCGAGCGGAAGAAGTGGCGGAAACGGCGCTGAGCGGTCCGGCGTAGGGGGAGTCGGGTGCGTTGGCGGATAGTGGACCGGTCTGGGCGATGAAGGCGAAGTCGATGAGGAAGTAGTCATCGGCGTTGACGAGGGCATCGTAGTTGAAGTCGCCGTTGGTGTATCCGCCGAGCTGGGTTACGAATCCAAAGTCGATAAGAAAGTAGTCGTCGGCGTTGACGAGGCCGTCGAGGTTGGCGTCGCCGTTCCAGGAGTATTTGACGAGGACGCTGTCGCCGCTGAGTACGGCGGCCAGGCCGGTGACGCCGGTGGATTGGCTGGTTTTGATGCCTGAGCCCGTCCAGGTGCCGTCGGCACGGGCGGAACGTATGAGGGCGGCGATGGCGTTGAGATCGGTGGACTGAACAATCAGATCATTGTCGGCGAGGTCGAGGAACGTGGAGCCGTTGATGATGAGGCTGGCGAGTTGGAGGGGCTTGTCGCCGCCGGGTGCGATGGAGGCGGTTGCGGTGCCGCTGAGGGAGAGCCGGCCGAGGTGTTGGGCGCTGTTGAAGGTGAGGTGTGTGATGCCCATGCCGCTGAGGGAGACGTTCAGGCTCACGGCATCGGTGTCCAAGGTGTAGGTGCCGCTGGTGAGGTTCAACTGGTTGTTACCGGGGCCTGGGTTGAAGACGGGGATGAAGGGCAGGGAGCTTTGGATGGTGAGGACGTCGTTGCCGGTACCGCCAAAGATCGCCACGGAGGCGAGTTCGGAGCTGGAAATGACGTAGGTGGGTTTGGCACTGGCTGGCACGTTGACGAAGATGAGGACGCTGTCGGCGAGGCTTTTGATGATGAAGGTGTTATCGTCGGCAGCAAAGCCGGTGACAGTGGTTGTCGTGAGGGCGAAGTCGATGGCGGCGTCGGTGGCGAGCGCGTTCCTGGAGATGTCTGCGATGGAGGAATCGGTGGCGGTGAGGGTAAGCGTGTAGGCACCGGCGCGCCAGGTGATGTCTGCGAGGTTGTCGAGGCTGAAGGTTTGGCCGTTGCCGGTGTCCGTGAGGGTCTGGGTGCTGGTGAGGAGGTTGGTGGAGGCGTCATCGCGGGTGAGTTTGAGGTCGGAGATATCGAAGCCGGTGATGCTCTCATCGAAGGCGATGGTGAAGGAGGAGACGGGCGTGTCGTGGGGGTTGGGGTTGACGGGGAGGATGCGGACGTTGGGTGGGAGCTTGTCGACGTTGAGGCGGCCGGGGGATCCGCCCCAGACTTCGGTGGTCCAGTTGACGACGTCGTTGCCGTAGGTGGTGGGGGCGATCCGTGCCAGGGATGGTCCGGTGCCGTCGGGTGCGGTGGGCCAGGCGCCGCTGTCGTTGTAGGTGACGTGATCGACGACGGGGTAAGCCACAAAGCCACCGGGTTCGGGAACGGCGGGGCGGGAAAGCTCGAGGGTTTCGCCGGCGCCGTCGAGGAGACCGCTGAATGGGCCAAAGATGGGGATGGTGGCGGGGATGCTGTACTTGGTGCGGAAGGTGGTTGGGTTGATGGGGACAACGAGGGCGTAGCCATTGGCGGGTATCGGGTCGCCGTTGGTGAAGGTGAAGGTGATGCCGGCGGTGAATTTCCAGGCATTCTCGGGGTGTTCGGTGTCGAAGAGAGCGATGGGCAAGCTTGTGACGTTTTTGAGCTCAAGGAACTCATCCTTGCCGGTGAGCGGGTTGTACATGATTTCGTTGATGACGATGGGTCCGACGCGGGGGTAGGCGTTGGCATCGTTCGGTGTGGGGCTGGACAAGGCGACGAAATCGCTCTTGCCGTTGGCCTTGGTGTAGCGGCCGAAGGTGAGGTTGTAATCGGCGGCGCCGAAGTCAACGGACTCGCGATATCCGCCGAGTTGTCCGTTGTAGCCGGAGGAGAGAAAGAAGCGATCGCCACGGTCGCTGAATGAGAAGGGGGAGTTGGCGCCGGGCGCGCCTGACTGGCCGAAATGCAGCGCTTGGGTGAAGAGGTAATAGCCGTGAGCGGGGACGATGGTATGAGGCTGGACCTGGTATTTCTGGAGTTCGGTATCGGAGTTGCTGAGGAACCAGCCGGAGATGTCGATGTCGTTCGGGGTGGTATTGAGGAGTTCGACCCAGTCGGCGTCGGCGGAGTAGCTTTGGATTTCGTTGATGACGAGGGCATCGTCGGGCAGGCCGGGGTCGTCGCCGCCGGGTGCGCCGCCGGGCATGCTGCTGGGTCGCCAGCCATCGTTGGTGCTGAGGACAATGTTGCCGGCCATGGGGTCAAGGGCAACGAGGGAGAAGCCTTGGCCGTCGGTGATCGGGTACCAGTTGTTGTACTTGAAGTCCTGAATGATCTGGCCGATGGTGCCTTCGAGGCGGAGGGTTTCGCCGGCGTTTTCGAGGTTGCCGGTGTAGGGGCCGACGACGGTGATTGAGGAGCCGTAGCGCAAGCGGAAGGCGTCGGGTTTTTTGGCGAGGACGGCGCGTTGGTCGGGTGCAAGGAGCAGATCGGGGAAAGTGAAGTCGATGCCGTTGGTGAACTGATCGCCGTTGAGGTTGATGGGTTTGTCGCCGAGGTTTCGCAACTCGATGAACTCGAAGTCTTCGTCGATATAGGGACTGGGCTGAGGGGGGTCGGCGGGGTGGTACATGATCTCGGTGATGCGAAGGCCATCGTCAAGGGCGTAGATGGCAGTGGCGGGTCCGCTCCAGTTGACGCCCTGGCAGGTGCGGGCTTGGATGCGAATGTTACCGGTGATGGTGATGGGGCTTTGGTAGAGTTTGGCTTTTGTGCTGATGGCGCCGCCGGGGAGTCGCGGATCGGAGCCATCGAGGGTGTAGTAGATGGGCTTGTTTCCGGTGGTGGTGATCGTCAACTGGAACGGATCGGTGAATACGCCCTGGGGGACGCTGAAGGCGGGTGGGGCGAGGTATTGGGCGTCGATCCAGACGGAGCGGTTCTTGATGAAGCTCTTCATCCAGTTGACGTTGCCGATCCAGGAGGTGTCGGTCCAGTAGCCATTGGGCCAGAGATAGACGCCAAGAACGTTCCACCGCTTGAAATTGCGGACGACGGGGTTATTGGAGGCCTGCGGCGGGTTCTGTCCGACGGGGTAATTGCCGTTGCCGTCGGAAAGGAGGCTGACGAGGCCATCGACATCGGACATGAAGCGATCGGTCGAGAATTTATCAGCGCGGAGTTCTTGCCAGCGATCGACGAGGCGTTGTTTGAAATCGGGGTCTTGGAGGAGTCGGCGGAAGTAAGGGTAGTCGCCGTCGCCGAGTTGATCGCAGTACCAGCCGGTAGCCGACTGGCCGCCGTAGTAGTCGGCGTTGCCCAGGGAGAGGTTGTAGTCCCAGATGGGTCCCATCACGATTTTCCCGCCGCGGTCCTTGTAGAAGTAGGTGCTGAGTCGGAAGCCGTCGATGTTCTTGCTCAGTTCGACCATGATCCAGTTGTCGATAAAGGAAGCGACGTCGATGTACTTCGCGTAGCCGTTGACGGGGTCTTTGAAGTTTGTGCCATAGAGGGCAGCCTCAAAGGAATTGAGGTATCCGGTGAGGTAAGCTTGCTGTGCGGCGGTAACTTCGTTGCCTTTGGGTTCGACGTAGAGGAGCGTTTGTCCGCTGTTGGTGGTGAAGCTTCTTTCGTCCGCGGTGCCGTCGAACTTGTCTTTCTTGAAGATATATCCGCCGGTGATGTCGGGCTCGGTGTTGTCGAGGGGAGTGAGGGCGGCGATATCAACGCGATTGGGGTCGCGTTTGATCTTCTCCATGAAGATGTAGACGCCGACGTAGTCGCTGGCGTAATTGATTTTCGTATCGCCGTTGAGGTTGACGAACAGTTCGACATATCGGGTGCGGACGGCGTACTGGCCCATGCGGTTTGCCCACATATAGGCCAGGTAGTTTTGCATGAGGGATTTCTCGGAGTAGGGATTGTAGAAAACCCAGTCGGACTCAGCCGGCATTCCGAGGATGGAGACGGACCTGTCCTTGTTGTTCTCGTCCCAGGTTTCGAGTGCGTAGGGGTTTTTGGGGAAGCCTTGGGACGACTGGCCGCGGTAGCGGAAGCCGGCACGACCAGCGAAATCGGGGGTATCGAGGAAATCGGCGTAGCCATCGGTGCCGGTTTCGATGAAGGCGCTGGTGACCGCCGTGAGGGAGCTGTCGTTGAGCCCTTTGCCGAACGAATCGATGACGACGACGGGGAGGTTGGATTTGAAGCTGGAGACGGTCGAATCGAGGGCGATGAAGGACTGGCTGACGACCGGTCCGGGGGCGACGCCGCTCAAGTAGATTCTGGCGCGGACAATGGTGGTGTTGGTGATGGAGATGGGGCCGGTGTAGAGTTTGGAGGAGTTGGTTGGCGAAGTGCGGTCGATCGTGTAGCGGATCTGGGCCTTGGAATCGTCGGCGGTCAGGGTCAGGGCCAGCGTGCCAGTGAAAGTACGGCTGGTGTCGGAGAAATTGGGGACGTCGGCGATGAGCTGATTGGCCTTGCCGGGAGTGGGGGCGGTGAAGTAGACCGGGTCGATGGACCCGGCCTCGATGCCGTAGGACATGTCGGTGTACTGCTGCGGATACTCCGGGGCATACTCGAACTGCACCCCAGCGCCATCCGGGGTGACCAACGCCAGATAACTGTGGGCGGCGTCGAGCTTGAAACCGGTGTGAAGTTGCTGGCCGGCGACGGCGCGGTCTTTGCCCGACGCAAAAACGACGAGGAAAGCGCCAGCGGCGAGGTTTTGAGACGGGAAGGTCCACTTGGCGAGGTTCTTGGTGCTGTCGGTGAGATGCCAGCCGGCCAGGTCGGCGTCGGTGTCGCCGCGGTTGTAGATTTCGATCCAGTCGGAGTAGTCGCCATCGACATCGGCGAGGGTCTTGTCGTTGCTGGCCATGAATTCGGAGATGACCAGGTCGGCAGCGAGGAGTTGCCGCGGCTCGAGGATCTCAATAGGAAAGAGCGCCCGGCTTATGCCAGGGGCTTTGCGGAAGCGACGCGAGCGAGCCGACACAAAGGGCATCGGGACTCCTGAAGGAACCTGCGGAATGTAAACCTGGGCATCTGCGTTCGAGGCGGGGCGCACAGTCACTGCTCTCCAGCATGCCCTAAGCTCAGCGCCTGTTAAAACAGGCACCTTGACGACCTACTGTTTAATTATGACATGCCATCCGGCATATGCAAGCTGATATCCAGCAATGCAATGCGTTGGATAGGATGGACGGGGGATGGGGAGAAGGTGGGGTATTTTGACGGATCGTATGATGTAAGCCGGTGGCGCCAGGTGCTGGTGCCGGGCAGTTTCAGCGCGTGCATGGCCGGGGTGGACTGGGTTGAGGGGGTGGGGTGGTTCAGGCGGCAGTTTGAGGTGCCGCGGAGTTGGGAGGGGCAGCGGGTTGTGCTGCGGCCTTCAGGGCGTCTGGGAGGCGGAGACGGCCTGAAGCCCGCACTACGAACCAGGACGCCCGCTACGTCCCCGGTTTCGGTCCCATGGCGGATTCGATGGCGGCGATCAACTGGCGGGTCTTGGCGATCATGTCGGCGGCGCGGGGGCCGAAGGTTTCGAAGTTGCGGAGGGCGGCGCGGGCGTATTCGAGGGCGTCGGGGAGGCGGTTGGCTTGGCGGAGGGCGATGGCGACGTTGAAGCGGCCTCCGCCGGCGCGGTAGACGTCGCCTTGGGTTTCCATGTAGCGAATAGCGTCGCGGTAGTGCGGGAGGGCGCGATCAATGTCGCCTGCCCGGCGGTAAATCTCGCCGATTTGGTTGTGGGTGATGGCCAGATCGGCCACCGCGTTGGGAGGAAGCAGATCGAGGGCCGTATGGTAATGGGTCAGTGCGGTGTTGAGGTGGGCGAGGAGTTGGGCTTCGGGTGCTTGGGCGGCTTTGGCTTCGTTAAAGCGCTCCAGGGCAACGTGGCCGAGCTGGGCGTAGCATTTGCTGCGACCGAGCCTGTCTTGATCGTCGTGAAGGTCGAGGCTGCGCTGACAGTGGTGTTCTGCCTGGTCAAGGTTGCGGATGGCGGGGATACTCAGGTATGCCTGGGCAAGATTAAAGGCGCAGACGGCGGTGGCGTGGGTGTCGCCGATGCGCTCATACAGACCGAGGGCTTCGGTGTAGCCGGCGATGCATTCGGGTTGGCGTGATTCACGTTGGATGTTCGCCAACTGCTCCAGGGAGACGGCAAGGGTGCGGATGCGGTTCCGTTGTTCGCCGTCCAGGGATTGAGGGGGAACGGCAAGGGCAGGAGCGGCGCGACGGCGACCCCATTTCACACAGATGCCCTGCAATCGCGCGGCTTCGTCCAACTGGAGCGATTCTCGGGCGAGGCGGACGCGGTGCTGTGTGACAACAGACCACTCCTCTTCGCGCGTTGGGAGGGGGCCGTCGGTGGCGGGGTCAACGAAGTCGGGGATGATCTCGTTGACGAGGCGAGCCCAGTCGGCGCGGCGGCCGGTGTGGTCGTAGAGTTGGTCCAGGCCCTGCATGGTGCTGATCACTGATCGCCACCAAGCGTTTGCGCGGGCGAGATGGCGGGCGTGGAGGAGGTTGGGTTCCTCGGCGGTCAGTGCGGCGATGACATCGCGGTGCCCGGCCCCGTATTGGCCATGGTAGAAGTTGCCGAGTTCGCCCATTGCTTCGACGAATGCGCGGGTAGCGGGCAGGGGGTTGGGGTAGTATTGGTCGAAGAGGGTTTTGAAGTACCAGGGGAGGGCGGGGTGGATGGAGTAGTAGCCGCCGCCGCGGGGGGTGAGGAGGCCGATTTCGGCGGCGCGGTCGAGGATCGCGATGCCTTGGTCGCGGCTGCGGCCGCGGAGTTCGGGGAGGCAATAGTCGGCTTCGGGATGGCCCATGAAGCACAGGACATCGACATCGACGAAGCCTTGGAAGAAGTGGAGGAGGGCAAGTTGTTTGCGTTCGGGTCCGGTGAAGGCGGAGTCGAACCCGTAGGAGAGGGAGGCGCCGAGGGACTGGGAGCGCCCTTGGGATTCGTCGTCGGTGAAGGCGGATTGGCCGGCGCGGAGTTTGGCGACGAAGGATTCGATCTGGTCCTTGGTGGTGAGGTTGTCGCGGAGGGCCTGGCCGACCAGGACCGTGATGGTGAGGGGGTTGCCTTGGGTGTAGCTGAGCAGGGGACGCCAGGCGCTCACGTCGGTGATCTTGCGTTGGTATCTTGCGGCCAGGGCGCGGGCGAGTTGGACGCGCTCTTGCAGGGGCATGGGGGGAATCTTGATGCGGGCGGGGAGGTCGCCGAGGAAGGCGAGTTCGTCGCG
>JAPLNB010000241.1 GCA_026693085.1 Planctomycetota bacterium
CCCATTCGAAAATCGACCTTCGAAAATCGAAAATCCCCCCAACAGGGGGTCAACCGGGGCTTTCAAGGGTGTTCTCAGGGCTCCGGCCAGGTCTTCAAAGGGGGGTTTGCGGGGGTTCCGCGGGGGTCCCCCGCCGCCTCATCTTGACACCCGCCACCCATTCCCCATCCTACCCCCAAGGAGTCAATAATATGTCCGTCCACTTCACTCGCCACCCCGACAACCCCATCGTCACCCCAGGCCTCTACCCCTGGCGGCTCGCCACAACCTTCAACCCAGGCTGCATCTACGACAACGGCCGCTTCTACCTCTACGAACGCGCCGCCGGACAACTCCGCCCCTTCCACTGCACCATCGGCCTCCTCTCCTCCACCGACGGCGTCCACTTCTCCCACCTCTCCGACCAACCCGTCTTCACCCCCGAAATGGCCGGCTCAAAATTCGGCTCCGTCCAAGACCCCCGCGTCGTCAAAATCGACCAAACCTTCTACATGACCTACGCCTTCCGACCCTTCGCCTGGTCCAGCCACCCCACCGGCGTCGGCGTCCCCGATTCCCACGAATCCGAATTCCCCGGCGTCCTCCGCGCTCCCCCCGACCCCTCCAAACTCGGCTCCGACAACGTCGCCGCCGCACGCCCCGATAACCTCACCCGCTCCGGCATCGCCATCTCCTCCGACGCCATCCACTGGAAACACCACTGCTGGCCCACCGCCGCCAACCTCGACGACCGCGACGTCATCCTCTTCCCCGAAAAAATCAATGGCCGCTTCGCACTCCTCCGCCGCCCCCTCCAGTTCGTCGGACCACAATTCGGCACCCACTACCCCGCCATCTGGATCTGCTTCTCAAAAGACCTCAAAACCTGGTCCACACCCAAACTCCTCGCCAAACCCCAATACCCCTGGGAAGACAACCGCATCGGCGGCTCCACCCCCCCCATCAAAACCCCCAAAGGCTGGCTCGTCCTCTACCACGGCGTCCAAACCCTCGACCCCGCCATCAAACGCGTCGTCTACCGCCTCGGCGCCATGCTCCTCCACCCCAACGACCCCACCAACGTCATCGCCCGCACCCCCAATTCCATCATGCAACCCGAAACCTACTACGAAAAGTTCGGCCTCTACATCCCCAACGTCATCTTCCCCACCGCCAACGTCGTCAAAGACGGCCTGCTCCACCTCTACTACGGCTGCTGCGACACCGCCATCGCCCTCGCCACCATCCCCCTCGATGACCTGCTCAACCACCTCCTCCAATGCCCCCTCTAGGGCGTGCTTCAGCACACCCCTTTATATAATAATAACTTGCTATGCAATATTAATTGACCGACGGATCGTCCGGAATCAGCTTCGGGTTCACCCACGTCAACGGCGACCTTGGCGCCGCCGACTTCAGCATCATCTGCCACTGCTCGCTCTCCTCGCCAAACACACTCTCCTCCGACGCCGGCACCGCCACCCACGCCCCCTCTTCCATCTCCGCCTCCAACTGTCCCGGCGCCCACCCCGCGTACCCCACAAAGAACCGCATCTGCCCATCCCCGATCGACGCCAACTGCTGCACCGATTCCTTCTCCGCGCTGAAGTACAGCCCAGGCACAATCTCCATGTCCGACATCGATGCGTCCATATGGATCACCATCAACGGCCCCTCGCACGGCCCGCCATGATGCAAATACCCCTCCGCCTGACAGGGCACTTCGCTCACCTGCTCCCACGCCGTCACCACCAGCGTATCCAACGGCCGATTCAGCACCAGCCCCATCGCGCCCCCGTCATCATGCTGCACCATCAGCACCACCGACCGACAAAAGTTCGGGTCCGCCAGTTGGGGCGACGCAATCAGCAGATGACCTCTAAGGCTTTCCATGCAGGATTACATTCTAGCCCCTCACCCAACCAGTCAAAAGGCCCGTGTGGTCGTATCCATCAGAGTCTATCAGACCGCCCACCCCAGCCGTCCAACGCCCTCTGTCGCCCCTTCGCCCCCGGCCTTCATCAGCGATCACCCGACTTCGCCAGCCGCTTCAGAGTCCGCACGCATTTCTCCAGCTCGTCGCTCGCCCAGTAGAAACACGAAACCACCTCCCCATTGACGGCCAGACGATACCCGCCGTCATCTTGCCGTACAATCTCAAACTGTAAAGAATCCTTCCGTCGTCTGCTCAGGGCCGCATCCGTGTTGCCTGGCTCAGTTTGCAAGGTCATACGCCCATTACCCCATCGCTAGCAAGACGGTCGTTCATTGCCCAACTGCGAATTATACCAACCCCCACTCCGATGTCGCGGAAGATCACCTCCGAATTCCGCCACCAAACTCAACTGCTTTCCCGAGCACCATCCCCACCGCCCCCAGCATTCAAACCGCACATCCATATTTACTTACGACAACCGCCTTGAGCATCGCACGCCTGCTCGTCCCGCCCAAGCCATGCAACCGGCCGCCAGATCTCACAGCCACCCTACGCCGGCAGTCCGATCGTTGACTTGCCGGTCCGAAGTATTACCATTTCACCGCATAGTAACACGATGAGAAAGCAAGGCGTCAACCGATTCAGTGTTTCGCTCGTCCCGGCCCTGCTGCGGGACCTTGACCGGATGGTCTGCCAGAAGGGCTACAACAACCGTTCGCTGGCCATCGCCGACATGATCCGCGACCAGCTCATCGAGCACCGCCAGAAATTCGATGACCACGAAATCGCCGGCACGATCACCCTGGTCTACGACCACCACAAGCCGCACCTCCAGGACCTGTTGACCTCGATCCAGCACGACCACCACCACACGATCCTCTCCACCGTCCACGTGCACCTGGACCACGACAACTGCCTTGAGGTGCTGCTGGTGAAGGGCAAAGCCAATGCCATCCGCGGCATCGCCGACCAGCTCATCGGCGCCAAGGGCGTCAAGCACGGCAAACTCACCATCACCACCACGGGGAAGGACTTCGTCGGATAGGGCTCGAACAAACGGAAGGACCGAGGAATTCATGCACATTCCCGACGGGATGATCGACGCCAAGGTAGCCGTCGCCACCGCCGCGCTCGCGGCCGGCGGCCTCGGTTTGGCGCTGCGCCAAGCCCGTATCGACGTGTCCCCTCGGCGCGTGCCGCTGATGGGCCTGGCGGCCGCTTTCGTTTTCGCCGCACAAATGCTCAACTTCCCCGTCATCGCCGGCACGTCCGGCCACCTGGTCGGGGCTGTCCTGGCGACCGTCCTGCTCGGCCCCAGCGCCGCGATGGTTGTCATCTCGGCCGTCCTGATCGTCCAATGCCTCATGTTCAACGACGGCGGCGTGACCGCGCTGGGCGCCAACATCTTCAACATGGCCATCCTCGGCTGCGCCGTTGGGTTCGCCATCTACCACCCTCTGGCGAGTCTGTTCCCCGGCCGCCGCGGGCAGATCCTTGCCGCCTCCTTCGCCGGCTGGTGCACCACTGTCCTGGCCGCTGTCATGTGTGCCGCGGAGATTTCCACCTCCGGCAAAGCCTCGTGGTCCAAAGCCCTCCCCGCGATGGCAGGCATTCATATGCTGATCGGCATCGGCGAAGGACTCATCACCGCCATCGTCCTGGTCTCCATCGCCCGCCTCCGCCCCGAACTCGTCCCCGACAACTCACCCATCGCCTCCTCGCCCCCCCGCTACGCCGTCGCCGTCGCCTACGGCCTGCTCATCTCCCTCGGCCTGGCGTTGTTCGTCTCCCCGCTCGCCTCCAAATCGCCCGATGGCCTCGAATCCGTCGCCCAAAAACACGACTTCGCCGAAAAACCCACCGACCAACCCCTCCTCCGCGCCCCCATCCCCGATTACAAAATGCCCGGCATCAGCTCCGCCGCCCTCGCCACTTCCATCGCCGCCGCCGCCGGCACCCTCATCGTGTTCGGCCTCTCATTTGTCCTGGCCCGCATCCTCGTCCCGTCAGCCACACCCCCAACCGAAATCAATCCCCATGCGCGCTGACTTCCTCGATCGCTTCAGCCGGCTCGACAGCCCCATCCATCGCCTCCCCGCAGGCGTCAAAGTCGCGGGCGCACTCGCCATCATCATCGCCACCGTCCTTGTCCCCTTTCGCTTCCATTCCTTCTTCATCTCCATCGCCGCACTCCTCCTCATCACCGCCGCCCTCAGCCGCATCCCCCCCCGCTTCCTCATCCGCCGCCTGCTCCTGCTCGAGCCCTTCGTGCTCGGCATCGGCATCCTCATGCTCCTCGAGCCCAACGGCCTGCGCATCTTCCTCGTCTTCGCGCTCCGCTCCACCCTCTGCCTGTTCACCATGATCCTCCTCTCCAACACCACCCCCTTCTCCAAGATCCTCGCCGTCCTCCGCGCCCTCCATACGCCCGCCCTGCTTCTGACAATTCTCGCCCTGATGTACCGCTACCTCTTCGTCCTGATCGACCAGACGCAGCGTATGCGCCGCGCCCGCCTCTCGCGCACCTTCACCCCCAGCCGCACTCGCACCTGGAAACACACCGGCACCCTCATCGGCCAACTCTTTGTCCGCACCAGCGAACGCGCCAACCGCATTTACGACGCCATGTGCGCCCGAGGCTGGAAATGAACGTCATCGAGATCACCAACCTCCACTTCCACTACCCCGACGGCTCCGCCGCCCTCCGTGACATCTCCTTCACCATTCCGGAAGGCGAATGCGTCGCCCTCATCGGCCCCAACGGCGCCGGCAAATCCACTCTTCTTCTCCACCTCAACGGTCTACTCCCCGAGAGCCCCAATAACCACAGCGCCGTCCGCATCCTCGGCCAACCCGCCACCGCCGCCAACCTCCCCAGCATCCGCTGCCAGGTCGGGCTGCTCTTCCAAGACCCCGACGACCAACTCTTCTGCCCCACCGTGCTCGAAGACGTCTCCTTCGGCCCCGAACAGCTCGGCCTTCCCCCCGCCGATATCACCGCCCGCGTCCGCGAAAGCCTCGATCGCGTCGGCCTTGCCGGTTTTGAAAGCCGCGCCCCCCATCACCTCTCCGGCGGCGAAAAACGCCGCGTCTGTCTCGCCGGCGTCCTCGCCTGCCAAGGCTCCATCCTCGTCCTCGACGAACCCACCAGCGACCTCGACCCCCGCGGCCGCCGCGAATTCAAACACCTCCTCCAATCCCTCCCCGTCACCAAAATCATCGCCACCCACGATCTCGAACTCGTCGCCCAGCTCTGCTCGCGCGCCATCCTCCTCGACAACGGCGTCATCGTCGCCGACGGCCCCGCCCTCGACCTGCTCTCCAATGAACCCCTCATGTTGGAACACGGCCTCGAAAAACCCCACCTCCTCCAACACCACCCCCCCCACACCGGCCACTCCCACAGCCGCCCGCCAGAGCACTCCGGCGCTTGACCCAACCCCACGCTCCCGCTACCGTCCTACCGGCGTCCTGTGATCAGCCCAAAGGCACATGTGGAACGAGCACACCATCCGCGAACTTCTCGGGCGCGTCTCCCGCGGCGAGCAGACCGTTAACGAAGCCTTCGCCTCCCTCCGTTCGCTGCCTTATGAAGACGCCGGCGACTTCGCCAAGCTCGACCACCACCGCTCCCTACGCCACGGCTTCCCCGAAGTCATCTTCTGCTCCGGAAAAACCGTCCCCCAGGTCGCCGAAATCTTCCAGCGCCTCTCCGCCCACCACCCCCGCGTCCTGGGCACCCGCGCCAGCATCGAACAGTTCCAAGCCACCCAAAACCTCGTCCCCGACGCCAAATACCACGAACTCGCCCGCATCATCTACCTCGACCGCGAGCCCAACCGACCCCGCAAAGACGGCATCGTCATTGTCGCCGCCGGCACCAGCGATCTCCCCGTCGCCGAAGAATGCGCCGTCACCCTCGACCTCATGGGCCACTCGTCCCAGCGCACTTACGACGTCGGCGTCGCCGGCCTCCATCGCCTCCTCGCCCACGTCCCCACCCTTCAGGCAGCCAGTGTCGTCATCGTCATCGCCGGCATGGAAGGCGCCCTCCCCAGCGTCATCGGCGGCCTCGTCGGCGTACCCGTCATCGCCGTCCCAACCTCCGTCGGCTACGGCGCCAGTTTCAATGGCCTGGCCGCCCTCCTCGGAATGCTCAACTCCTGCGCCCCCGGCCTTGCCGTCGTCAACATCGACAACGGCTACGGCGCCGCGCACCTGGCCGCCAAAATCAACAACATGCGCCATAGCCCGACATGAGTACCGCCCAATCGGTCCTTTAACCCTCGTCATTCGCCGCAACACCGCAACCCACGACAACCCACAAATAACAAATAACGAATAACGAATAACAAAGGCCAGAGGAGAGAATTCGATGTCCGCCACGTTACCCGAGAAACTCGATCGCCTCCGCCAAATCCTCCGGGACTTCGGCTCCGTCCTCGTCGCCTACTCCGGCGGCGTCGATAGCGCCGTCCTCATGGCCATCGCTCACCAGGAACTAGGCCCAAAAGCCCTCGCCTGCATCGGCATCTCCCCAAGCTACCCCCAACGCGAAATGCAGGACGCCATCGACCTCGCCAAAAAGTTCGGCGCCGCCTGCCGCACCATCAACACCGACGAATACCTCGACCCCAAATATGCCGCCAACATCGGCGACCGCTGCTACTACTGCAAATCCAACCTCTTTGACCAGATCCGCTCCATCGCCCGGAAAGAAGGCTTCGCCGTCGTCATTGATGGCAACAACCTCGCCGACCTCGCCGACGACCGCCCCGGCATGACCGCCGCCCGCGAACGTGGCGTCCGCTCGCCGCTCATCGAGGCCGGCATCACCAAATCCGATGTCCGCGCCATCGCCAAACAACTCGGCCTGCCCGTCTGGGACAAGCCCGCCATGGCCTGCCTCTCCTCCCGCGTCCCCGTCGGCACCCAAATCACCCCGCAGCTTCTCAACCAGATCGAAAAAGCCGAGTACGTCTTGGCTGACTTAGGCTTTCGCCAATACCGCGTCCGCCACCACGACACCCTCGCCCGCATCGAACTCCCCGCCGCCGACCTCCCCCGCGCCATCGAACTCCGCACCCAGATCGTCGATGGCATCCGCAAGCTCGGCTACAAACAGGTCACCCTCGACCTGGCCGGCTTCCGTAGCGAATCCGACCTCGCCCAAGTCACTCAGTTCATCCCCATCAACGTAACAGGACAACCATGATCGCCTATCTCGACCTCCCCTCCGGCATTTCCGGCGACATGTTCCTCGGCTGCCTTGTCGATGCAGGCTGGCCCATCGACCAGCTCCGCCAGATCATCCAGGAACTCCACCTCCCCGAATCCGACTGGTCCGTCGAATCCAAGTCGGTCATGAAGGGCTCTCTCCGCGCCACCCTCGTTGATGTCCACACCACCGCCCAACCCCACACGCCTCACCATCACGAACACGCCGACCATCACCACGATCACAGCCACCCTCACGAACACGCCCGCGAGAACAAACACGAACACAAACGACCCCACGCCCACCGCAACCTCCACGACGTCCGCGCCATCATCGACGCCGCCGACCTCGCCCCCGCTGTCAAAGAAAGATCCATCGCCGTCTTCACTCGCCTCGCCTCCGCCGAAGCCCGCGTCCACGGCAGCACCATCGAAGCCGTCCACTTCCACGAAGTCGGCGCCCTCGACGCCATCATCGACATCGTCGGCTCCGTCGGGGGCCTCCACGCCCTTTCCATCTCCCGCCTCTACTCTTCCCCCCTCCCCCTAGGCTCCGGCTGGATCACCACCGACCACGGCAAACTCCCCCTGCCCGCCCCCGCCACCCTCGAACTCCTCGCCCAAGCCAAAGCCCCCACCCGCCCCGCCCCAGGTGACGGCGAACTCGTCACCCCCACCGGCGCCGCGATCCTGGCCGAACTGGCCACCTTCGACCAACCCCCCATGCGATTCGAACGCATCGCCCTCGGCGCCGGACAAAAAGATCTGCCCTGGCCCAACATCGCCCGACTCTGGCTAGGCACCCAAACCACTCCATCCTCCGATCCCACCCCCCAAACCGCCCCTTTCGTCCAACTCGAAACCAACATCGACGACATGAACCCCCAGCTCTACGCCGCCGTCACCGACCGCCTCTTCGCCGCCGGTGCCCGCGACGTCTGGCTCACCCCCATCCAGATGAAAAAAGGCCGCCCCGCCGTCATCCTCTCCGTCCTGGCCGACTCCAATCTCGAAAAACCCCTCGCCGACCTCATCCTCACCGAAACCACCACCCTCGGCCTCCGCGTCACCCCCGTACATCGCCACGAAGCCCGCCGCGAGATGAAAACGATCCAAACCCCCCACGGCCCCGTCCAAGTGAAGCTCAAATACCTCGCCGACTCCCTCATCGGCTACACCCCGGAATACGAAGACTGCCGCCGCCTCGCCGACTCCCTCAAACTCCCCCTCCGCACCGTCTACGACTCCGCCCTCTCCACCGCCCACGCCACATTCTCAAGCAAGAAAGATTAACCACGAAGCAGCCGTGTTTTCTTTGATTCACACCCAATCCAACGTCCCCCGCGTCACCCCCAACTGGTTCAGCGCCCGCAACTTCCTGATCGCCTGCTTCCCCTCCTCCACCCCCGCGAGAATCTTCGCATACTCCTCCAGCAACCTCCCCACCTCCTCCCCGCTCTCCCTCAGCATCTCCACCCTGTACCACTTCACCCCCAACCTCTTCATCTCCGGCACATACTCCGCCGCCGACTGCGCCGCCGCATTAAACAGCGTATTCCGACACCCCACATCCGGCAGCAGCGGATGCGCCATTCCCACCCGATCCCTCAAATCCACCCGATGCCGATCGCAAGGCCTCCCGCAATCCCGGCAATCCTTCCCGTTCGACAGCGTATGCGCAAACACGCAATGCTCCATATGGAACATCGGCATATGCTGATGCACCACCACCTCGAACAACTCCACCGGCACCCTCCCCAACATCGCCGCCATCTGCTGCCAATTCAGATCATAGCTCGGCACCATCCGCCGAACCCCCGCCTCCGCCATCACCCCCGCCGTCAGCTCATTCGCCACATTGAGCGAATAATCCCCGATCATCGGCACCCCCCGCTCCGCATAAAACGACACCGCCGCCAGGTTCCTCACCAAAACCGCATCCGCCCCACAATCCGCAATCTGCTTCAGCAACCCCTCTTCCGCAGGCTTAACAACCCTCAACGTCGCCAACCCCACCGCCAACCCCGCCCCGCGCGCCATCTCCACCGCCTCCCTATACCTTCTCACATCCTCAAAATCGCAATACACCATCCCCACCCCCCCTGGCCATTCCAACACCCCGCGCAATTGCTCCATCGTCCTCA
>JAPLNB010000242.1 GCA_026693085.1 Planctomycetota bacterium
GGGGCGGAGGTTTGCTTGACAATGAAGATGCCGAAGAGGATCGCAACGACGAAGACGGCGAGGGTGATGGCGGTATTCAGGAGCCAGTTATTCCGGGACGGTCGGGGGGCGGGGAGGACAACGTAGTTGATCGTTGGGTGCGGAGGTGAGGGAAGGTCGGGGAGTGGGAGGGGGGGAAGAGGAGTGTCGTGGTATGGGGGTGGTGGGGATTGTGCGGCGGCAAGGTCGGCGGCGTCGAATTGTTCGAGTGGCGGTGCGAGGAAGAAGGCGCCGCAGGCATGGCACATGGTTGGGCGGCCGGCGTCGGCGGCATTGAGGGTAAGCGATTTACCGCAGGTTTGGCATGTGACGGTCAGAGCCATCGTGAGTCTTTCTCCTCTCTCAGATGTGTCTGACCAGTTCCAGGTTGCATTGGCGGCGTTCGATTCGGCCGGCAGGGTCCTGTTTGAAGGCGCCGGCGGGGCGGTAGGAGAGGAGGATGTGATCGCCGCGAAGGCCGGAGTCACGGAAGCCGGCAGCGGCGAGGTCGGTGCGGTGCTCTTCGACGAGTTTATCGAGGATATCGGGTGGGAGGAGACCTTTGGTGGTGGCTTGGAGGGCGTCGATGGGGGTCCAGTAGCCGGAGTCGGTGGGCGCTTCGTCGTCTTCGAGTCCTCGCCAGTAGCCCCAGATGGTGATGAAGTCGTGGTCGAGAGGGAGGATGGGGGTTTCGTCGGGTGCGGCGAGGTGTGCGAGGCGTTCGAAGCGTCGGCGGTCGAGGATGTAGCCGGCGGAGCCGCTCGGCTGACCCGTGACGTAGATGGCGCGCGGGTAGGTGGTTCGGAGGCCTTTGCGGCAGATTTGGAGAGCGAGGGCGAATTCTTCGAAGGGGCTGTTGAAGCCTTGGATGAGGCGTTCTTTGTAGCGGGGGTCGGTCATAGCGCCTGGGGGGAATTCGCCGACGCGGGAGATTTTCCAGACGAGGTGGATGCGGTCCTTGGTGCAGGAGTAGTAGGTCTGGTTGGTTTGGGAGAGTTTGACGGGCTTGGTTCGCCAACGTTCGGGGAGGAAGTAGTTGAAGAGTTCGGGGTTGGAGCCGACGACCCAGAGAGCACCGCCGGTGGATTCGGTTCGGCCGTAGACGTAATCGACGCCCAGGACGTTGACGGGTTTGAGATGAGCGGGGAACTGCGTGAGGGGTGGTGGTTTGAAGCGGTCGCGCATCATGTTGAGGTAGGCGGATCGGCCAGAGGCGCGGACGGCGTTCTCGTGGTCTGGGGTTCGGGCGAGGAGTTCGTAATCGACGAGGGCGTAGGCGATGCGGCCGTCGCGGCGGCGGATGCCGTTCTTGCCAGGGCGGACGATGAAGTGGCTGGGTTTGTGGTCGGCGACGATGAAGCCCTTCTTGTGGAGGTCATCGTGGACGGTTTGGGTAAGCTCGGCGAGCTGAGTTTCCTGTCGGGAGGCATCGTAGAAGGAGCGGTGGTAGGCTTCGACGGCGTTGACGCCTTTGATCCAGCCGTAGAGGAGGATGTAGGAGCGGAGAATGTCGATTTCGACGCCGGGGTGGCGGGCGATCTGGCAGAGGATTTTTTCACGGGAGCGGCCGGTCTGCCAGAGTTGGAGTTTCTCTGGTGGGACGTAGATGGCGAGGGGTTTTTGGGTGAGGATGTGGATGTTTTTGGGGCCGTAGTCACCGCGTCGCATTTCTTCGACGAGGGAGAATTCTTCGAAGGGGGTGTTGAATTCGCAGTTGACGGCGCGGTCGAGGGTGAAGGTATCGAGGGGGATATCCTGTCCGACGCGGGACCATTTGACGACGATGTCGAGCGATTGGGGTTGGTGGCCTGGGAGAGGGCGGGTTAGGACGCGGTAGACGGCGGAGGTGCCTTCGAGGCGTTGGCGGTTGGCTTTGAACCACTGGTCTTCGTACCAGTTTTCGGGCATGAGCTGGTCAACGAAAGGCAGGCCATGCTCGGTGATATAGAGGTCGCCTTCGCCGCGGGGGTTGAGGTGGATGTAGTTGGCGCCGAAGATGCGGAGGAAGGTCGCCTCGGGGTGGAGAGACTGGAGGTCAATAGCGGTCAGATGGCCGATGAGCGGCGTTTTGCGGGGTGATGCGGGAGCAGGGGAGAGGATTCGGGTCATAGTGTGCGGCAAAGGTGCGAAGCTTACCGGTTTTTGACGAGGGTATAAAGCTCTGGCGTCGGGGTTCTGCCGGAGAGACAGGGCGATTGCGTTTGCCATGGTTGGGGTTTGTAGTGCGTCCTTCAGGGGCGTCGGATAGGGGCTAAAGCCTGCACCACAAACCCAAACGCAATTACCCTGGAGGGGGCGAAGGCAACTTTGGATTGCCGGGGGGTGTCGAAGGAACTAGAGTTTGTGGCCAGACAGGCGGTGATCTTCATGATGAGGTTGCTGATGAGATGCGGAGGCGTTTGGGTGGTGGTGGGGGTTTTGGTTGGGATGGGGATGGGGGCGGCGCCGGCGACGAGGCCCGTGGACGAGCGGAAGATCGCGGTGGCGGTTTCGCAGCTCGGGGATCCGAATTTTGCGGTCAGAGAGGAGGCGACGCGGTTTTTGTGGTCGTCGGGGACAGCGGCGGAGAGAGCGTTGAAGGAGGCGGCGGCCGACGGGGACCCCGAGGTGTCGGCGCGGGCGAGGGAGATATTGGCGGACTTTGATTTTGGGATTGGGCCGGATTCTCCGCGGGAGGTTGTGGAATTGGCGCGGACGTATCGGCGTAGCGCGCTGGCGGAGAAGCGGACGGCGGTGGAGGCGATGTTTGGGCTGGGGGTGAAGGCGTATCCGGCGCTGGCGCGGCTGTGCGAGGCGGAGCCGGATGCGCAGCTTCGGGATGGGATACTGCGGCGGCTGGGCGCGCAGGCGTCGGCGGCGGTGCCGTCGTTTCTGGCGAAGGGGGATTTTGCGGCGGTAGAGCAGTTGCTGGAGCTTGCGTTGGCGGAGGGCTCGGAGAACACGGGGCGTGCGTACGCGGTGTATCATCTGCTGCGTGGGCAGGCGGATGCGAAGATCGGACAGCTTCGGCGGCAGCTTGAGGGGCCGCATTCGATGGGCGTGGCGAAGGCGCTTGCGTTTCTGTATCGCGCGAAGGGGGACTTGGCGAATGCGACGTGGGCGGCAGAGAAAACGGGGGACATTGAGCTGTTGGACAATATGCTTCTTGAGTTGGGGGATTGGAAAGCGCTTTCGGGGCGGATGCGGCAGCGGTTTGGGGACGAAGCGGACCTGGAGCGGCTGGGTTTTCTGGCGGCGTATCAGCGGCTGGCGGGGGATGGTGCGGGATTTGAGCATTCGTTGCTGTTGATCCGGCGGTATGCGGATGGGCCAAAGGCGAACCAGGAGCTGGCGGCAAAGGCGCTCTTGCTGAACGATCGTGCGGACGAGGCTGTGGCAATTTACAGCAAGGTCGGGAACGTGCAGGCGGCGTTTGAGCTGTTGTGCGCGCAGGAGAAGTACAAGGAGGCGTTGGAGCTGGCGGAAAAAGGGCCGGGTGCGGAAGGGGATGCGGGATTGGGGATGCAGTGCAGCGTGGCGCGGGCGCTGCATGTTCTGGGTCGGAAGAACGAGGCTCTGGCAGTTTTCGACAAGGTGGCGGCGCAATTGCAGGGGGACGTTGGAGGGGGCGAGTATGCGTTGATCGAGGCGGAGCGGCAGTGCGGATTGGACGACCGCGCGTTTGATCACGCAATGGCGGCGGTGGCGAATGCGGGGCGCGTGAACGGTTTGCAACTGCTGTTCCGGGCGACGTTCGGGGGACAATCGACGGATGCGGTGCGGTGGTGGAATTACTTTCGGTCAAAGTATCCGAATGAGGACAGCAAGGAGACGCTACGGCGGATGCGGGACCTGATGCAGAACCGGCTATCGGCGGAGCAGTGGAAGGCGCTGGTTGGGGATGCGACGCAGTTTGCGAAGGGGATGAGCGGGCGGGATCGGTCGGCGTTTTTGGCGTTGGTGGGCAAGGCGGCGCTGGCGGCCGGGCAGGAGGAGGTGGGGCAGAAGGTTGTGGATGAGGCGGGGGCGGCGGGTGGGGATGTTGAGCTGGGGAACGTGGCGGCGATGAGGGGGCAGTGGAAGCTGGCGGGAAGTTTTTATGGGGCGGCGGTGGAGCGGGAGCGAAATAATCCAGTCGCGTTGTGTTTGCAGGGGTGGGCGCTGGTTGCGGCAGGGCAGGAGAAAGAGGGGCGGGAGCGGATTGAGCGGGCGAATTTGTTGCTGCTGGCGGATAGCCGGCAGCGGCTGGTGCTGGCGGAGACGTTGGAGAGGGCGGGTCTTGGCGAGGGTGCGCGGCAGCAGACGCAGTTGATTTTGCGGAGCGCGCCGTTCTGGTCAGTGGAGATGATCGAGGCGTTGTCGGCGGCTGCGGATGAGGCGGCGAAGAAGGGCGACTTTGCGGGGGCGGCGGCATACTGGCAGCGGTCGCTGCTGGCGTGTTTGCAGGTGGGGGCGGCGTTTGTGAATCAGAAGAACTATGTTGTCATTCCGCACACGGTGCACCGGAACCGGGCGGCGGGATTGATCACGGCGGGGAAGATCGAAGAGGCGATGAAGGAGCTACGGATCTGCGAGTCGATGCTGCCGGGGGACATTACGGCGGCCATTGAGCTGGTGCCGCTGTTGGAGAAGGCCGGAAGGAAGAAAGAGGCGGATGAGCTGTTTGGGCGAGCGATGGCGTTCGGGGAGCGGCAGTGTGCGGAGTTTCCGGAGAGCGTGTCGGCGCATAACAGCGTGGCGTGGTTGCTGGCGAGGTGCCGGCGGGACCTGGACAAGGCGCTGGCGCATGCGGAGAAGGGGGTGGCGTTGGATGGGAAGAACACGGCGGTGATGGATACTCTGGCGGAGGTGGAGTTTCAGAGGGGGAATCGTCAGCGGGCGATTGACTTGATGAACCAGTGCATTGCACTGGAGCCGAATGTGGCGAGGCACAAGGCGGCGTTGAAGCGGGTGAAGGAGTTGGGGGTGGAGAGTGAGCCGATTGAATAGGAGTTTAAAGGTTCAAGAGTTCAAAGTTCAAGGGTTTGAGGGGTCGGGGGGTGGGGGCGTGGTGCGATGGGGGGGAGGGCGGTATTCTTTGGGGGATGGAACAGAAGCGTGTTTATCACCTGCGGCGGATGGATCGGGATATGGCGGATCGGGGGGAGCAGTTGGCGGTGATCCGGGGGCAGAAGATCGTGAACGTGGCGATGTGCAGGGGTAACCAGCCGTATTTGGTGACGTTGGACTATGCGTTTTGCGAGGGGGAGAACTGTTTCTATGTTCATTGCGCGAGGGAAGGGAAGAAGCTGGATTTTCTGCGAGAGAATCCGCGGGTGTGGGGGCAGGTGATGGAGGACGGGGGGTATGTGGTGGGGAAATGCTCGCATGCGTATCGGTCGGTGGCATTCGAGGGAAGGGCGGAGTTCGTTGACGATATGGAGCAGAGGCGTACGGCGCTGGGGATGATGGTGGAGCAGATGGAGCCGGACCCAGAGCCACTGAAGCGGAGGCTGCTGGAGCAGGCGACTGTGGAAAACGTGGTGGTTTTGCGGCTGCGTGTGGAGTCGATGACGGGGAAGAAAAGCCGGGGGTCGAGTGTGTGGCAGTGAGTGGCAGAGGTCAGGCGGCGCGGCCGTGCGTTGGGGGGGCGGCGGCGCGGGCGGCGCGGGCGGCAAGGCGTTGGATTTCGGGGGAATGGAGGGGCTCTTGGCGGGGTTTGGCGTGGAAATAGCCTTGGGTGAGGCGGATGCCGCTGGCGAGTATGAGGCGGAATTGGTGGGGGGTTTCGACGCCTTCGGCGATGGTGATGATGCCGTTCTGTCGGGCGGTTTCGGCGAGGTCGGCGACCATTTTGGCTTCGAGGGCGCTGGTGGCGGCTTGGCGGACGAGTTCGCCGTCGAGCTTGATGTAGTCGGGGCGTAGGCGGGCGAGGGAGAGGAGGGATGAATAACCGGCGCCGACATCGTCGAGGGCAACCCGAAAGCCTGCCTTGCGGTAGTACTGGAGGATGTTGAGCAGCTCGCGATGGTTGGAGATCTGGTCGGTTTCGACGATTTCGAGGGTGATTTCCTGGGGCCGCAGGCCACGGGATTGCAGCTCTTGCATCATCTCGGCGAGTTGGATTCTGGGACGGGCCATGGCGCTGGGGATGACGTTGATGAAGAAGGTCAGGCCGGTGCCGGCGAGGGGTGCGGCGGCGCGAATGGCGGCCAGTCGGCACTTCTGATCGAGCAGGGGCAATTGGCCAAGGCGTCTGGCGGCTTCGAGCACTCTGGTGGGCGGGATGAGGGCGCCATCGGCGTCGATGCCGCGCATGAGGCATTCGTAGCCATGGAGGCGGCCTGGGGGAAATTGCACGATGGGCTGGAAGTGGATGGCGATGCGGTCGTTCTTGAGGACGTCGTCAAGCCATTGCTCGTGGACGCCGCCGAGCATTTCTTCGAGGCTTTGGGCGCGGAAGATTGAACGGTGCATGTCGGCGGCGTCTTGGCAGGAGCGGATGACGGCAACGCGGGTGTCGCGGCGTTCGGCAGGTGAGAGGCCGACGCCGATGGATTCGAGGACGGCGCGCCAGTCGAGGGCGGTGCAGGGTATGGCGAGGCCGACGTCGGATTCCTCGGCACCGATGCCCGCGGCGGTCATGTGGGCGCGGATGCGATTGGTCGTGACGGCATTGGTCGCGGACAGCAGGAGCCGTTGCGGCTGGTGCGGTGCGGTGAGACTCTGGTGATTGCGCGAGCTGAGAACCATGAAGCGCCCTCGTCGGATTCTGATCTCCTGGCAGCCATGGTTGTATCGTCGCGGCGATGCCCGCGCTTAACACGGCGATGCCTGCGCTTAATTTGGGGCGCGGCACTTTATCGGGCAGTGGCGTTTGGCGGGGGCCGGTCAATCCGCCATTTCGCCAATGATCATGATCCAGCCGACGTACCAGTTGGCCCCCTCGAATCGGTTGGGATCATCGAGCTTTTCGCTGCGTTTAGCGAGGATAGCGGCCTTGTCGGGGAGCTTGGAGTCGACCGTGACCTGGACAGTGTGGACGGTGTCGGGGAGATCCTTGGCCACCACAAACGATCCCATCCGGTGATACGTGCAAAACGAATCAAACCGCAGAATCGTTACAGGTTTCGCGTCGAGGGTGGCGGTGAGTTGGCCGCAGTCGGGGCCGAGCAGATCGTAGAACCCGGCGTACGTGCCTTTGAATTTGAACGAGAGGGAGTCGCCGGCGTGCTTGGCGGCGTAGAGGTCGGGGAGAAATTTGCCGAAGGATCGGGCGAGGCGGTCGGTGGCGGGAAGTTTGACAAAGCCATCGCTGAGCTTGGCCTGGGTGAGGGGGATGAGTTTGGCGGCTTCGTAATGGTCGGCGACGAAGGGGGCGGGGAGTTTGTGGGGGGCGGGCGTGGCGAGTGCGCTCATCTTGTCGATCGAGCGGACGACGGCTTCGGTGTAGAGGCGGTGCCCGGTGTTGTTGCGGGGATGGACGCCGTCGGCGGCGAAGATCATCTTGTCCTTGAGGGCGGCCATCTGGTCGGGGGTGAGGCCCTCGGTTTTCATGATCATCTGGCCGGCGGTTGCGAGGCGGACGACTTCGAGGCCCATGTGGATGGTGGGGATGTTGTAGTGGTCGGCAACTTGCTCCATGGCCGCGGCGGAGCGGTTGAGCTGGCCCTTGGCGAGGGTCGGGACCATGCCATCAACGAGGGTGTAGACGAAGCAGACGTCGATGTTGGGGTCGTGTTTCCAGGCTTGGCGGACGATGCCTTCCATGCAGCGGTGGATTTGGGCGGGGGGAGCGCCGCCGTCGTTGACGGCGAATTCGACGAAGATGAGGTTGGGGTTGTGGGCCAGGACATCGCGGGCGAAGCGGAAGACGCCGAGGTCGGAGCCGGTGCCGCCGATGGCGGCGTTGACTTCGGTGATCTTGGAGTTGGGATACTGGCCGGAGAACCACTTGGTGGTTTGGACGCGCCAGCCGTCGGCGGCGGTGATGGAGCCGCCGATGTAGGCGATGGCGAGGGGCTGGTTGGCGCGGAGCTTGGCCAGGGCATTGGGGAGGCCGGCGCGGGGGGTGACTTCGACGGCGGGGGCGGACGGATCGGGTTTTTCGGCGGCGAAGGCGACAGCGGTCAGGCAGATCAAAGCGAGTAGAACGATGAGCATGTGGGAATTCATGATGAGCACCTCGTGGGCGGATTCTCGGGCAGACGGCCTGGTTTTGCAAAGGCCAAGCCGGATGGCCGAGCAACTTGATGAGGATTCGGCGAAGGTCTAAGATTTCGGACGGTGCAGGTATTCTGATGAGGATCTTACGCGGGTGATGCCATGATGAAGAGCATGTGGATTGTTGGCGTACTGGGCGTGTTGATGCTGGCGGGGTGCGACAACAGCAGCAAGGTGGACACGACGCGGTTGGAGAAGGCGTTTGCGGGGTCGGGCGGGACGGCGAAGGAGAATGTGGGCAAAGTGGCGGCGGCGGTCAAGGCGGGGAACTGGGCGGAGGCAGCGGTGGGGCTGAAGGAGATGGCCCGCGACGGGAAGCTGACGGCGGAGCAGCAGGCGGCGATCAAGGACGTGGCGGGGCAGGTGGCGGAGAAGGTGAAGGAAGCGGTGGCAAAGGGGGCGGCGGAAGCGCAGAAGACGGCGGAGGAGTTGAAGAAGTCGCTGGGGAAGTAGGGGATTTTTGATTTTCGATTTCGGGGCAGGGGCGAGTGGGTTGTGGGTGCCGTTGCGATCCACCGGGCAGTTTCATTGGATGAACTAACTGCGTCCCCGTTTCATTGCGCCCCGTTTCATTGGCCTCGACGAAAGTCGGGGTGATTGGCGTTCATTTGAACCAATGATCGGTGGCTTTGCCACCAGCGTGTTACATGCGGTACGATTGACCGAAGGCACACAGAGGACCAAGGAATGACATCCGACAAACTTACGAAGCATTGGCGCCAATGCTACGGTATTGAGCCGAGGGCTCACGATTTGCGCAGCGCGTGGCCCGACCGCTGGCTACGGATTCATGGGCTGCCCGACGGGAAGCGATATCCGGAAACACCTGAAGAGTATTCGGTTGTCCTGCACCGGCACAACGAAGCGCTGTCAGCTCTGCTACCGGCGGGAACCCAAGTCATTCTGGTCACAACTGGCGATTCCTTGGCCGAGAATCCGGCACCGGTTCAAGATGGAGAGCTTCAGCATCCTGCAGCGTGGCATTGGACGACGATACTGATAGATCCGGATGACCCGCTGTCGAACTTCTGGCACCTTTACGCCAGAGGGATCGTCTGGCAACCTGGCATCCTCGACGCAGCGCTTCGTCGAGTCGCCGATTGGGAGAGCATGAACGTGATTATCATTGGCGTCGCGCAACGCGTCGCATACCACCCGTATGATGGTGGGGCCGACATAATCACCCGGGACAAGAGGCAGAGAGATTCGCTAAGAAATCGGTTTCGAGATTGGCTACCGCCATTGCCGATTGGTCTCTAGCCCAACTTCCGCAGTTCGCGTTTGATTGGTCCCCGGTTCGGTGGCTGGAGGCGGGGCGGAATCCGCCGCGGGGGATAAGGATAAGGGGACGGGACACAACCACGCCAACGGTCCCGGCAACGCCCTCGGCGGCGCGGCCAACTGGAGCGAAAACCGTCCCCGTCCCGGTTCTTGTCACTTGCCGAGGAAAAGGGGGACGAGTTTCTGGTTTGCCACCAGGCCGAACATCACGAGAAAGAAGGTGCCGGCAAGGACGAGGGAGAGGCTCTTGCCTAAACCGGGACGGAAGGGCTTGGGGAGGAAGCGGTGGTTGACGTAGAGGGTGTGGAGGATGCAGGCGCTGATGGCGAGATTGGCCATGGCGCCGGCGATCTTGAGCATGTTGAGGGGGGTCAGTTCAGGCTTGGGGATGCAGATGGTGAGGATGACGATGCCCAGGAGAATGTAGAAGGCGGCGAAGGCGTAGTAAATGTATTTGACGGAGTGAGTTTCCATTTCGCGGGCGCGTCGGCTCGCCGACCAGATGGCGTCGGTCCAGCGGCGGGCGGTGACATCCACGGTGTAGAACTGGCCGGGGATCATGATGATCAGGCCGATCAGGAGCAAGCCGGTGCTGACGGCGGGGACGAGGGTGTTGGCGGTGAAGGAAGCGGGGAAGATCTTGGCCGCGAGGGTGTCCTGGCGGAGTGCACCGCCTTCTTTGAAGTCGCGGGCGACCGCGGCGGCCCATTGCCACTCCTTGGCGTCCTTGAGGCTGTCGGTGTGGAGGTATTGGAGGCCGATCATGCAGGGGAGCATCATCGCCAGCAGCGAGCCGCAGGCCCAGAACACGTACTGATCGACGCCGACGCGGGTGAACCAGCGGCGGAAGCGCGAGACGTTTTCGCGGGTACCGGGGGCGATGGTGCCGATGTGGGAGAGGGTAATGTTGCGGCCGCCGATGGCGGAGGGGATGGCGCCGACCTTGCAGCCCATGCCCCAGCCCTTTTCGCGGACGAAGTTGGACGCCAGGATATTGCCCATGCCGCCAACGCCGGCATAGGCGGTCAGCGCGGAGATCAGGCCCCAGTCGATGTAGGGCTTTCCGGTGACCTGATCGATGGGGAGGCGTGTGGGGTCGATGAGGCTGGACCAGACTTTCCACCAGACGGCGCCGCTGACGAAGAAGACGCCGGTGAAGAGCATGAAGAAGAGGGTGATCAGGAATTTGCCGGTGATGACCAGGGAGATGGTGTTGTAGATCTTGCCGCCGAAGAGAACGAGCACGCCGCAGAGGATGAAGACAACGTAGGAGACGCCGATGATGGTGTTGGTGTAGGGAGAGATGTCGGCGGTGGGGCCGAGCTTATACCACATGACGACGAGGATCTGAGCGGCGAGCATGGCCTGGGCGGGCCACCACGAGCCGATATCCAGCAGGAGGTAGAGGACGATCCAGAACTTGGGGCCGGGGCGGGAGCGCATGAAGCCGGTCATGATGGGTTCGCCGGTGACGAGGGTATAGCGCATGACCTCGGTGTTGAGCAGGACTTGGGCGAGGATGGAGAGGATGACGACGAAGAGCATGGCTCCGCCGTACTGGGCGGCGGTCTTGGGGCCCATGACGAACTCGCCGGTGCCGATGGCGCCGCCGACCAGGACCAGGCCGGGGCCGATCAGGGTGAGGCAATTGCGGAGCCTAAAGAGGGCTGGGGCGGGGAGCTCGGCGACGCTCCAGGCGGGCAGACAGCCGGGGTCGGGTGGCGTGGACTGGTTAACCTGGTGTTCGAGAACCTGGCTCACTGGACCGCTCCTTCCGAGGCGAGATGACCGGGGGCATCTTCGCTGGCGATCAAGCCAAAAACAAGCCTGGGAGTGGAAATGGGTTCAATTCAACACGGGGGTGCATCAACAGTAGTACGAATTGGGAGGGGTCTTGGCCGTCCCCTTCCGCGGCGGGCTTGTCGTGTTAAGATGAGCCGCGCGGTGTCAGGTGTGTCTCATCGCATCTCCATTTTTCAGGTCGTAAGGGAACACGAAATGATCAAGCACAAACCAACTCGCAGGCAGTTCATGGCCGGCGCAGCGGGCGCTGGGCTCACGTTGTGGATGTCTTCGAATCTTCGCGCAGCGGGCGCTAACGATGACATTCGGATCGGCGTGATCGGCTTCAATGGCCGAGGCGGGGATCACATCAAGACGTTCCGGTCGATTCCGGGCGTTCGCGTGGTGGCGCTGTGTGACGCGGACCAGAAGGTGCTGGATCGCGGCGCGGCGCTGTTCGCGAAGGACAACCAGAAGGTCGAGACGTACATCGACATGCGGAAGCTTCTGGAGAATAAGAACATTGACGCGATCACAACGGCGACGCCGAACCACTGGCACTCGCTGGTGACGGTGTGGGGCTGCCAGGCGGGGAAGGATGTGTACGTCGAGAAGCCGGTTTCGCACAACATTTTCGAGGGTCGCAAGTGCGTGGAGGCGGCGAAGAAGTACAACCGCGTGGTGCAGGTGGGCACGCAGCGGCGATCGGACCTGGGATATCACAAGGCGTGGGATTTCATTCAGAAGGGGAACCTCGGGAAGATTCTGTACGTCCGCGGGTTCTGCTACAAGCCGCGTGGCAGCATCGGGAAGACCACGGGGCCGCAGCCGATCCCGGCGACGGTGAATTATGATCTATTCTGCGGGCCAGCGCCGATGGACCCGCCGCGCCGGAAGAATTTCCACTATGACTGGCATTGGTTCTGGGCGACCGGCAACGGGGACATCGGCAACCAGGGCATTCACGAAATGGACCTGTGCCGCTGGGCGCTGGGCGAGCAGGCATTGGCACCGCGGGTTTATACGTTTGGCGGGCGGTTTGTGGTGGATGATGATGCGGAGACGCCGAACACGGAGATCGCG
>JAPLNB010000243.1 GCA_026693085.1 Planctomycetota bacterium
AACGTCTGCCGACCCCGTCGATCGCTACAAACACTACAAGGCGGCCCACAAGAACAAGCAGCTGTTCCCCAGTTTCGACGACCTGACCGTCTGGGAATATCAACACGTCGTATCGTCCTGTGCATCCGACAGTGACCTGGCCTGGGCGAGGAAAATGATCAACACGTGGCGGCCCGACCTGAGAATCAGCGAGCAGGTTGTCAACTCAACCAGCGAGGTGTGGTATCGAAACTCGCCGCATCCCTATACAGACTACAAATCAGTGCTCTCGGGCGGCGATGAGAAGCGAGGCACCTGGCGGCAGGAGCACACCTTCCTGAAACTCGGCCCTGCGGGCGCGAAGGACAGCAAGACTTGGTATGGTTTTCGCTTTCGGTGGGCCAAGTCCTACGATGAAATGCGCTCGATCCTTTTCCAGGAGGGGCTCTTTGACATTCGCGTGGTGCCCGGGATGACGGTACCGGAGGATTCGAGCGCGCGTTTCGCGATTCGCACGCAGGCTCGCATCGAAGCGATCCAGGCGGAGTTTCCGGCGCAGACGAAGCTTGTGGAACTGGGCCAGCCGCAGCCCGGGTACCGCCTGTACGAAGTCCATTTCCGGCGACTTGGCGAGAACCGCCTAACCATCCACCACGACGGCGGCCACCAGACGTACCTTGAGTTCTTCTTGACCGAGCCGATCGAAACGCTAAGGGTGCCGCACACGGCGACTTTCGAAACGGCCGACTACAAGCTGGTGGATCCGTGGCATTACGACGCGGCCGGCATGATCTCGCTCGGGGCGCGTTTTGCCGAGGCGATGAAGGAACTCGAAACGGCCGCGACTCGCCAGAGAGATGCCCTGTCGATCTGGTTCGATGCGCCGGCCGCCAAATGGGAGGCGCAGGCGCTGCCCATCGGCAATTCGTTCATCGGCGGCATGATTTACGGAGGCGTGGCAGAGGAGCGCGTGCAGTTCAACGAGAAGAGCCTCTGGACCGGCAACGAGAAGGACACAGGCGCCTATCAGAACTTCGGCGACATCCTGATCCGTCTCGGCGGCGATGTCGGAGCGACGAGCAGCGGATATGTGCGGTGGCTCGACATCGAGCGTGCGCTGGCCAACGTCGCCTATAGCCAGGATGCCGTGAATTACCGTCGCGAGGCTTTCTGCTCCAATCCAGATCAGGTCATGGTGCTGCGGTTCACCGCGGACAAACCCGGCCGCTACAGCGGCGCCATCCGCGTGCAGGACGCCCACGGCGCGGCCGCCAAGGCTGAGGGCGCGCGGCTGACGGTCCGCGGCGCCTTGGGCAACGGGATCCAGTATGAGGCGCAGTTGCTCGTCAAAACCACGGGCGGGCAGGCAAAGGCCACGGGGGATTCGATCGCCTTCGATCAGTGCGACGAGCTGGTGGTCTTCATGGCCGCCGGCACGAACTACATCCGCGACTCCAGCCGGAATTGGTTCGGTGCCCATCCGCATGAAGCCGTCACCGCACGCATCGACAAGGCGGCGAGCAAGCAGTACGGCGATCTTCTGGCTGCACACCTCAAGGACTACCAGTCGCTTTTCGGCAGGGTCTCATTGCACCTGGGCGTCTCGCCCGAGGCGGCACGAGCGCTGCCGACTGGCAAACGCCTCGCCGCCTACAACCAACGAGC
This sequence comes from Planctomycetota bacterium, assembly GCA_026693085.1. Taxonomy (GTDB): domain Bacteria; phylum Planctomycetota; class Phycisphaerae; order Tepidisphaerales; family Tepidisphaeraceae; genus JAPLNB01. The sequence goes on from JAPLNB010000243.1 coordinate 1,645, forward strand.
GAAGGACCCTGAACTTGAGGCAATCATGTTCCAGTTCGGCCGCTATCTGCTGATCTCCTCGTCGCGGCCCGGATCGCTGCCCGCAAACCTTCAGGGAATCTGGAACAACAGCAACAGCCCGCCCTGGCGCTGCGATTACCACTCGGATATTAATGTCGAGATGAACTACTGGCCGGCGGAGGTCACCAACCTCGCCGAGTGCCACGACCCGTTCATTGACTACATCAACAGCCTGCGCGAGGTCCGCAAGCGACTGACCAGCGCGAAATACCGGACACGCGGCTGGACCATCCACACCGAGAACGGCGTCTTCGGCGGCGGTTCCTGGTACTGGAACAATCCCGGCGCCGCGTGGTACTCGCTGCATCTGTGGGATCATTACGCCTTCAACCCTGACCCAACCTACCTGAAGGCCCTCGCGCTGCCCATCATGTCCGAAATGTGCCAGTTCTGGGAGGACTATCTCAAGCCCATGCCCGACGGCAGCCTCGTGGCGCCGCAGGGATTCTCAATGGAGCAAGGGCCTTTCGAGGACGCAGTGGCCTACGATCACCAGCTCATCTGGGAACTGTTCACCAACTTCATCACGGCCTGCGACGTGCTGGGCGTTGAGAAGGAGCATCGCGACAAGGTCGCGGATCTGCGAGACAAGCTCCTCGGGCCAAAAGTCGGCAAATGGGGGCAATTGCAGGAATGGCTGCTGGTGGACCGGGACGATCCCAAAAACGACCACCGGCATCTGTCGCATTTGATCGGCCTCTATCCTGGCCGGCAGTTCTTCCTGACCCAGCCCCAGTACCTTCATGCCGCGAAGGTTTCGCTGAACGCACGCGGCGATGAGGGCGCCGGATGGGCCATCGCCTGGAAGATTGCGATGTGGGCACGCCTTGGCGACGCCGAGCGCGCTTACTCCATCCTTCGGCGGAAGTTCTCCCTCGGCAACGACGGGGCCTACGAGAACCTGCTCAACCGCGTCTGGGGTGTGTTCCAGATCGACGGCAATTTCGGCTACACTGCAGGCCTGGCCGAGATGCTGCTCCAAAGCCATGAGGAAAACACCCTTCATCTGCTGCCGGCGTTGCCGAAGGCGTGGCCGGACGGCAAGGTGACCGGGTTGCGGGCGCGAGGCGGCTATACTGTCGACATCGAATGGCGCGGCGGAAACCTGACCAGGGCCGTCATCGGCGAGCCGAAAGGAGCCAAGCCGGTGATCAAGGTGCACAAGGAGGGAACGCTGCCGGCCAACGATGCACGCATTGTGTTCTCAGAGGCACGCTGATTTGCACGGCTCCCCGCGCCGCTCACCATGGGCCGCTCAGCGACCGGCGGGTAATATCGTCGACCAGGGCCCATCCAGCGCGGCACGACGGTACTCTTACGATGCCGACATGTAGTAGAGGAAGCCTCAAAATGAACACAACCATGACACACCACCGTCTTGCCGCGACCGCCAGCCTGACGATTCTCATTGTATTGCCATTGTTGACCGCGTACGCGGCCAGCCCGACCAGGACTCCCGCCGCCCCCATGCCAAAGGCGGGACTGACCCGGGAACAGCGCATCCAATGGTGGCGTGAGGCCAGGTTCGGCATGTTCATCCATTGGGGGCTGTATTCAATCCCCGCGGGGGTGTGGAAGGACAAGGTCCACGCAACGGGGTATTCCGAATGGCTCATGTTCGCTGAGAAGATCCCCGCCAGGGAGTATGAGTTGCTGGCCGGGAGGTTCAACCCCGCAAAATTCGATGCCAAGGCCTGGGCCGCCATCGCCAAAAAGGCCGGCATGAAATACATGGTTTTGACAACCAAACACCACGATGGCTTCAGCATGTTCAGATCCCGATTGACGCCGTATAACGTCGCCGACGCTACGCCGTTCAAGCGGGATGTCACCCGGGAGTTATCGGATGCCTGCCATGATTCCGGCCTCCGTTTTGGATGCTACTACTCCATAGACCGCGACTGGTATCGGCCCCAGGGCCCCGGAAACAACTACAAGCAAAACAACGTGTGGGATTTCCCCGATTCCAAGCAGAAGGATTTCGACCGGTACTTTGAGGGATTTGCCAAGCCACAGGTCGAGGAACTCCTGACCAATTACCGGCCGGATCTTCTCTGGTTCGATGAGATCGACATGAAGAGCGACGCCCAGGTCGAGGATCTTTACCAGGCCATCCGAAAATTGCGGCCAGAGTGTGTCGTGAACAGCCGGATTCAGGGTTGCCGTTTCCCGAAACAGATCCCGCCTCCCCATTGCGACTATATCACCTCTGGAGACAACGAAATCCTGGAGAAGACCCTTGGATTTGAATGGGAAAATCCCGGTTCGATGAACACCAGTTACGGCTACAATCAGAACGATCACAATTGGGTGGACGCCAAGGAGATTGTCTTCCGCCTGGTGGACATCGTCAGCAAGGGCGGCAATTACCTGTTGAATGTCGGCCCCACCTCCGAAGGCCTTATTCCTCAGCCGAGCATTGACCGGCTGATGGAGGTCGGCGCGTGGATGGAGACGAACGGGGAGGCCATCTGCGGAACATCGCCGTGGAGGATCTATGGCGAAGGCCCGCTTTTTGACAAAGCAGTGGCCGAAGCCAGAGGCAAGAGCAAGGACCCGGCCCCCGGCGCTGCCCCCGATGCCGCCGTGGAGCCCAGCACGATTGATATTCGATTCACGGCAAAAGGGAATTCGGTTTACGCCATCTGTCTGACCTGGCCCGAAAAGGATGTGCTGGTAAGGGCGCTGGGCAGTAAGAGAGTGCCCCACAAGGCAATAGCCGCCGTAAGCATGTTGGGCTCAAAAGACGAGGTTAAATGGCGCCAGAGCGATGATGGACTCACTCTTTCGGTTCCGCGGGAGAAACCGTGTCGTTACGCTTCTGTTTATCGGATCGACTTCAAAAACGAATGAGATAGTAATGCATTACATCGAGAGAATCTTCTGTGGCGTGATCCTGCTTCCGGCGATTCTACAGACAGCATCTGCCCAATATCAGGGCTGGCAGCATTCCGGTTCCATCTACCTGCTCACCACACCCGAAGGCGCGAATTTGCCGGCCTCGGCCTCGGAGGATGGCTTTGCGGACGTGTTCTGGCCGATGTTCACCAGTGGCTTTGAAGCGCGCCGAAAACTCGGCGCGGACTACGCCGTGGCCGGCAAAGACGGCGTTCACCCCGGCTGGGCCGGCCATGTCCTGATGGCTTACGTATACCTGCAATCGATGGGGCTGGACGGCGAGATCGCCACGATCAACCAGGCGGCACAGGTGCTCCAGCCGGGCCAGCGCGTCATCGTGGCAGCGGGCGTCTATCGCGAGCGTCTCCGGCCCGCGCGCGGTGGCAGCGGGCCGGAGGCGATGATCAGCTATGAGGCCGCGCCCGGAGCCCAGGTCGTCCTCAAAGGCTCGCGCGTATTCCGCGAAATGTGGGTGCGCGTTGAGGCCGATGCCGGAGCTTCGGTG
>JAPLNB010000244.1 GCA_026693085.1 Planctomycetota bacterium
GTACGATTATGCGGCGTATGGCGAGGCGGTGTCGTTTGTGCGGATCGACCCGGACACGCAGGCCACGACGAACATCACGGCGGCCCAGGCGAAAACAGTGCAACTCTTCGGCGGCGACGGCGAGTACGACCCGAGCAGCAGCTTCTATTATCACGACAAACGTTGGCGGCAGACGCACCGGTTTGTCAGTTCAGATGACTACTTGGGAGATGTGGGCAGCCCGTTGAGCCTGCACAAGTATCTGTATGCCAGTGGCAACCCGATCTTCTTTGGCGATCCGAGTGGACACAATGCATTCGCGGCCACCATCGGCGTCGGAAGCTTGTTCGCCGATTTGGTCATGAGCGTTGGTTTGAGGATTGTCGCCTTTGGGCCGTATGCGGCCGCTGCCGCGGCGGGTGGCCTCGCCACCTACGGCATGCTGAAGGGCATCAACGCAGCGCTGGCCGCTAAAGACGAGATTCTGGACTTGTTGTCATCAGGCGAGCAATCACTTGTCCGGGCCGCAATGGTGATGATGAGCAATACGCAAGTGGTGGCCAAAGCAATTAGCGATGCGGTGTCGAAGGCAGGAGCACAACTCAATAACCTTAAGAAGGTGAATATCTATCCGATCATAAGACGCTTCGGTGCGGGCGTGTATGCGTTGGATGTCGCAGCTCTTAGGGGCAATCCGGCGTGGTCTATGCTGACGTACAATGGTCCTGGGAGCCCGCGTACGCCGGCCAATCGAACTACTGTTATGCGGGCATTCAAAGGCACGGTTCCACCAGGCCAGCACCTTGACGAATTTCCGTACGCCTCGACACGGCAGGGAGGCAGGGGTGCATTTTCCGCGCCTGTTCCGTGGCAGCAAAATGCGATACAAGGTGGGTTGTTGTCGGCATTTTATCGGTTGAAGGTCATGCCGTCCGGCAACATGAATTCTCTCGTGGTTCCGATTCCTCTATGAGCATTACGGAGCGACTGATCGTATGGCACTCACCGACAACGACCTGAAGGAATTCGAGGACGCGCAACTCCGCATTCGCGTCCCCGCGTACCTGCGCCAGCGGCGTAAGATCATGCTGTTCGTGGCACCAAAGAACCGACGACCGGGCCAGAGTCTGCTCATGTTTTCGGTTCTTATCACGAGAGACCGCGAGCAGGCCAATGCCGCACGCCGAGCAATGGAGATTGTGTTACCTTACACGTGGGAGGGTGTCGAGTTAGCCATCATTCGCCAAGGACCGGCGACGTGGATCCCGAACGGTTACGAACTCTTGGGCACGGACAGGGACGCTGCCACCGGTGAAATCCACCATCATGACCTGACAGTTTTGTTCGATCGAGCGCATCGGACGCTGGAAGCGCGTGTGCTTGGCACGGGTACTTTGCACGAATTCGAGCGACTCTGTCGAGTTCTCTTTGAGGGTATTCAGGTGCTACGATGAGGCGGGCATGCGTTACCAGGCTTTCAGCCATCAGACCAGACGAGCACTTACAGTACCGCGCGCACAAGAGGGTGCGGCGCAGGCCCTCATGCGAAGATTCCACAATGGATACCACACCTGCAGAAGGCCATCTGCGATCTTCCCGATGGTCCATTGAAGGATCTCGCTGAGCAGGCGTTCAAAGCCGGTAACGTTGTCGCTGAGTATTTCAAGTTCAAACCCTAACGCTGAGATTTCCAATGCGATTCACCAGACAATGGGAGCAGCTGCTGAGCATATCCGCATGGACACCAATCGCGGATCTTCCATTCGAAGTGTCTCACGTGGAAGACGAGTTGTACAGCCTTGCCGAACAGGCATTCCTCTTCACTGTGGGGCATGGTGCGGACCTGCAGCGTTCGCCTGTCCCCCTTCTCACGATGGTATTGTGGGCGACAGACGTAGGTGTTGCCCGCCGCTTCGCCTTGCGCCAGATCGAAAGCGACTGTGGCAACACCCCCGTCGCGCCCCCTCAGGAGATCGTGAGTCCTCCCGCAACGTATCAGTCGATCTTGAATCGATACGATGATCGGCCTGGCGATAGAGTCATGCTGAGCGCGGAGTATCGCGTTGCTCAAGACGGGGCACCAATCGGCGGCTTTATAAAGCACGGAGGCAGGGAGTACTGCTTCCGCAGCGTTAATCCCCAGCAAGATGAGCCGGTCGTGGCCGTTAGAATCCGCCTGCAGAAGGGCACGTGAATGGCACAGAGATGGGAACCGGACGATTGGAAACCCGTGACGAAGGCTCGGTTGAAGGTCATGCCACCCGGCAACATGAGCTTTCTCGTGGTTCCGATTCCTCTATGAGCATTGGGGAGCGACTGATCGTATGGCACTCACCGACAACGACCTGAAGGAATTCGAGGACGCGCAACTCCGCGTTCGCGTCCCCGCGTACCTGCGGCAACAGCGAAAGATGATGCTGTTCGTGGCACCAAAGAACCGACGACCGGGGCAGAGTCTGCTCACGTTCTCGGTTCTTATCACGAAAGATCGCGAGGACGCTAATATCTCACGGCGAGCAATGGAGATCGTCAAGCCGGTCACTTGGATGGGCGTGGAGAAATCCATTGTCCGCCAAGGACCGGCGACGTGGGTCCCGAACGGTTACGAACTCTTGGGCACGGACAGGGACGCTGCCACCGGTGAAATCCACCATCATGACCTGACAATCTTGTTCGATCGAGCGCATCGGACGCTGGAAGCGCGTGTGCTTGGCACGGGTACTTTGCACGAATTCGAGCGACTCTGTCGAGTTCTCATTCACGGTATTCAGGTGCTACGATGAGGCGGGCATGCGTTATCGGCTCATCGCCGCTGCAGAACGAAGGACTCGCAAGGTGGCTGACGATGCTGAAGCGCGTCAAGGCTCAGGACGTGCGGGTGAATCAGCGGCAGGTGAATGCTGATAAGACCATGGTCGGTCGGAACATGCCGGACCTTCAGTTCACGCACGGGGGAAAACGATGGTACATCGAATGGGATCGCGCGCGCTGAGGCGCGCCCTACGAGACTTTGACCTTTGACCGCTTTTGACCTTGACCCCCTTTTGACCTCCGGACGTGTTTCGCGGCCGGCTGGTGCGATTGGATGTATCCCAGCGCGGCCCGGGCCAACAGGCCGCTGCGCGTCTCGCCCTCCGATTGTGCGAACCGATCCACGGTCTCCAGAATCCGGGCCGGGAGGGTGATGTTGACGCGAACCGATTTGCCCCCCTCGCCGGGGCACGCGGCCACCAACGCCCAAGTCCGGTCCGCAAAGTCGGCGTGGTCTCGCCAACGCTCCATCGACGATGGCTCCGGCAGACCCAGCCCTTCCTCCATCAGACCCTCCAGGTGAAGCTCGATTGCCTCTTTGGCGGCGGCGATCGCCTCTTCGAGGGTGCGGCCGGCCGAGAAGCAGCCGGGCAGGTCGGGGACTGTTACCCCGTAGTCGCTCGCCTTGTCCTTGTGAATCACGATGGGCCAAAGCATAGAATCACCTCATTTCCAGGACCAACGGGCCTGGCGAAAGATGCTGCGGAGCGTGCGGGCGGGGAAATCCCGCTTGGGGTGCGGGACCGTCATCAGGCCAGGCTTGGACGGGTGCTTGAATTGGTGATGATCGCCCTTGACCCGAACCAGCACCCAGCCGTCGCTCCGGAGCCGCCGAATGATCGCCCGGCTGGTCATCACGGTGTGTATAATACACACTAATCCGCGGTCAGTCAAGGGACGCCCGGTCGGAAGAGTGGCCGGGGGCCAGTAGTCAGTCATTGGAGTGGGGTTTGATGGCAACCCGCGTGCCTGGGGGCGTGCGGAACGTCACGGGAACGTTGGGGAGTGCGGTACGTGTTTTTTTAGATCATGGAGTAGTCGTAGGGCTTTCGCATTTCGCGGGCGATGTACTTGGTGGCTTCGGGGTCGTTGAGGAATTGCTCTTTTTCGGGGTCCCAGGCGAGTTTTTTGTTGAGGCGGATGGAGATGACGCCTAGGTGGGCGATGGTGGAGGATCGGTGGCCTACCTCGGCGGGGCAGATGGTTTCTTTGCGGGATTTGGCGCAGGTGATGAAGTTGCCCATGTGGTCGTTGCTTTGATAGACGTGGGGGGCGTTGTCGGGGAGCTTGGTGGTGAGCAGGGAACGGTCGGAGGCGGTGATGGTGCCGCGGGTGACCCAGATCCAGCCGTCGGAGCCGGTGAATTTGATGCCGTGTTGCTGGCCGTTGGGGTCTTTGACGCCGCCATGCCATTCGGAGGCGGTGGTGGAGCGGCAGATGTGTTTGACGCCATTGGGGTAGGTGTAGGTGACTTCGTATTCGGAGGCGGCGGTGTATCCGCCGGGGATCATGTCGATGAGTTGTTTGCCTTCGATGGAGACGGGTCCAGAGCGTTCGTAGCCGAGTGCCCAGAGGACGATGTCGTTGTGGTGAGCGCCCCAGTCGGTCATGGTTCCGCCGGAGTATTCCCACCAGTAGCGGAAGGAGAAGTGGGTGCGTTCTTTGACGTAATCGACCTTGGGGGTTTGGCCCATCCAGAAGTCGTAGTTGAATCCGGCGGGGACGGGGGAGGTTTTGAAGGGGCCTGCGCGGAGTCCGGCGGGGAGCCAGACTTCGGCTTTTTCGAGTTTGCCGATGCGGTTGTTGCGGATGAGGTCGGCGGCGAGTCGGAAGTGGGAGTCGGAGCGTTGCTGGGTGCCGGTTTGGAGGATGCGTTTGGTTTGGGCCTGGGTTTCGACGAGGCGTTTGCCTTCGTCGATGGTGAGGGTGAGAGGTTTTTCGCAGTAGACGTCTTTGCCGGCCTTCATGGCGGCGAGGGAGACGAGGGTGTGCCAGTGGTCGACGGTGCCACAGATGACGACATCGACGTCTTTGCGTTCGAGGAGTTTTCGGAAGTCGGAGTAGGCTGTGGCGTCGGGGAAGTATTGTTTGACGTTGGTCAGGTGGTTGGCGTCGACGTCGCAGATGGCGAGGACTTTGCCGAAGCGGAGGGCGTTGCGGGCGTCGCCGGTGCCTTGGCCGCCGCAGCCGATGAGGCCGATGCCGACTTGTTCGTTGGGGGATTTGGATTGGGGTTCGGGCTGGGCAGCGAGGGATTGTTCGACGAACCAGGCGGGGAGGGTTGAGGCGGCGGCGAGGGCGGAGGAGGTCTTGAGGAACGAGCGACGCGAAGTGGGGAGATGGTGGGTAATCATGGGGGGTATTTTCGGAAGTGGCGGGGAGAAAGGCAAGTGCAGGTTGCGAGCCGACGCGGACGTGAGCGTTGTCGGGGTATTGAACCTGGCCGGGTCGTTGGATCTGGTGAACGCTGTTCTCGACGGAACCGGTGTTGTAGCCAACGGGGGCGGGTGGAGGGGAAGAGTATGGGGTGCGCCAGGGGTCCGCCCTGCATCGCATGAAGGGGGTCGAAGGTTTGGAGAGTCGGATGTAATTTGTGCATTTGTCGGTAGTTGTGTTTTAGATGGCTGGCATGGGCAGGCCCAGGGTCGTCGGAGACTACTTTCGATGGGTGGGGTGGGTTATAATGGCCGATTCGAGCAACCGAGGCAGACGGGCAGCAATCTGGAGACTGCGGCGTTGATGGATGTCCTCTGGGCTGATTGAGCGGCTGATGAACGATCGGCAGAAGACAATTTCGCGTCAGATCAGTCTGGATGGTCTGGGGCTGTTCTCTGGGGAGAGGGCGACGTTGACGATTGCGCCGGCGTTGGCGGATTCGGGGATCAGTTTTGTGCGAGAACAGGGGGACCATTCGGCGCGGATTCCGGCGTTGGTGCAGAATGTGTTGAAGCGGCCGCGGCATACGTGCTTGCGGAACGGGACGCTGCATGTGGAGACGGTGGAGCATTGTTTGGCGGCGTTGTCGGGGCTTGGGGTGACGAATGCGGTGGTGACGGTGAATGGGGGAGTGGTGGGGGAAGTGCCGGGGATGGACGGGTCGAGCGGGCCATTGGTGGCGGCGATCCAGGAGGCAGGGGTGGTGGATCAGGAGGCAGCGGTGTCGCCGCTGGTGATTCGCAAGCCGGTGCAGGTGATGTTAGGGGATGCGACGTTGGCGGCGTTGCCGGGGCCTGGGGATCATCTGGAGATTATTTACGATTTTGAAGGTCCTGAACCTGTAGCGCACCAGGTGTTTGCGTTCCGGCTGGGTGGCGACGATTTTGGAAGGGAAGTGGCGCCGGCGAGGACGTTTATATTTGAGTCGGAGGCGGAGGAGTTGCGTAGCCTGGGGATGGGGGGGCACCTGAGGCCGCAGGACTTGCTGGTGATATCGGCGTCGGGTCCTGTGGAGAATAAATGGCGGTTCGCGGACGAATGTGCGCGGCACAAGGTGCTGGATTTGATTGGGGATTTGGTGTTGGCGGGGCGGCCGATCCGGGGGCGGATTGTGGCGCACAAATCGGGTCATGATCTTAACCACATGCTGGTGAGGCAATTGCTGGAACAGCAGGAGAACGTGGATCGGGAGGGGCTGTTGCAGCGGGATGCAGCGCTGGACATTCGGCGTATCCAGCGTATCCTTCCGCACCGCTATCCGATGCTATTGGTAGACCGCGTGCTGGAGATTGTGGGAGACCAGAAGGCGATCGGGATCAAGAACGTGAGTTTCAACGACATTTTTTTCCAGGGGCATTATCCCGGGACGCCGATCATGCCGGGAGTGCTGATTGTGGAGGCGCTGGCGCAGCTTGGCGGGATTCTTTTGAGCCAGAAGCTCGAGCACACGGGGAAAGTGGCGATGATGCTGAGCATGGACAAAGTAAAGATGCGTCGTGCGGTGGTGCCTGGGGATCAGTTGATCCTGGAAGCGGTGACGGTACGCGTGAAAAGCCGGACGGGACACGTTCGGTGCAAGGCCTATGTGCAGGACAAGCTGGCGGCGGAGGCCGACATCAAGTTCATGCTGGTGGATGCAGAACCTCTCTAAGCTATGAAGATTTCACCCCATGCCATCATCGATCCGAAGGCTGAGTTGGGAACCGACGTAGAAGTCGGGCCGTTTTGCGTGATTGGTCCGGAGGTTGTCATCGGTCCGGGTTGCCGGCTGTTGAACAACGTGACGGTCATGGGCCAGACGCGGATGGGCGTGAACAACGTGATTTATCCGAATGCGGTGATCGGCGCTCCGCCGCAGGACCGCAAGCACAAGGGGGGCTCGACGCGGGTAGAGATCGGGGAGGGGAACCTGTTCCGGGAGTCGGTGACGATCCACGCCGGGACGGAGAAGGGAGGGGGGATCACTCGGGTGGGCAGCAATAACATGCTGATGGTGAGCGCGCACGTGGGGCATGACGTTCAGATGGGCTCGAACTGCACGATTGCGAACAACACGATGCTGGCGGGGCACGTGGTGGTCGGGGATTACGTGGTGATGATGGGAGGGGTGGGGGTTCATCATTTTGTGACGATCGGCGACTATGCCTGCCTGTTTGCGTACGCGAAGATTCGCCGGGATGTGCCGCCGTATCTGAAGATCGACGGGGCGGATGAAGTTCGCGGGTTGAACAAGGTGGGTTTGGAGCGTGCGGGGTTTGCGGCGGAGGACATCGAGGCGTTGGAGGAGGCGTGCCGGAAGCTGTACTACCGGGACAAGCCTTTTTCCGAGGCGTTGGACGAACTCGAGGCGGTCGATGGGGCCAACCGGCACGTGAAGCGGATGGTTGATTTCCTGCGTCAGCGGAATCTGGGCAGGTTCGGGCGCTACCAGGAGTCCCATCGCAAAGGGTAATATCCCGGCGGAAGCAAGCGGAGAAACATTGAAGTGAATACTCCTGTGAGCGATGCGGCTGCAACAGAGAACGGTGATCTGCCGGTGGCGGTGATCGGGTGCGGGCGGATGGGGAGGCTGCATGCGCGGGTGTATTCGCAGATGCCGTCGGTGAAGCTGGTGGGGGTGTATGACATCAACGCGGCGGCGGCGGCGGCGGTGGCGGCGGAGCACAAATGCCCAGCGGTGGGGAGCGTGGAGCAGCTTCTGAAGCGTGTGCAGGCCGTGACGATCGCGGTGCCGACGCAGGATCATCTGAGCGTGGCGGAGCGGTTTTTGGAGCGGGGGATCGCGTGTTTGATCGAGAAGCCGCTGGCGAAGAACGTGGGGGAGGGGCAGCGGATCGTGGAGCTGGCCAAGCGAGGGGAAGCGCTGGTGCAGGTGGGGCATATCGAGCGATTCAACCCGGCGATCCGGGCGATGGAGCGGCTGCACATCGAGCCGGAGTTCATGGAGGTGATGCGGATCAGCCCGATGACGTTTCGGAGCATTGATGTCGGGGTGGTGCTGGACATGATGTTCCACGACATTGACATCGTGCTGAAGCTGGCGAAGTCGCCGGTGAAGAGGATCGACGCGGTGGGCGTGGGGGTGATCGGGGATGTGGAGGACGTCTGCAGCGCACGGATCACGTTTGAGAGCGGGTGCGTGGCGAATCTGACGGCGTCGAGATTGGCGTTGAAGACCGAGCGGAAGATGCGGGTGTTCAGCCGGGATGCGTACGTTTCGATCGATTACCAGAAGCGATACGGGATCGTGGCGAAGCGCAGCGGGAACCTGTCGGCGGTGCGTGAGGCGGCGGCGAAGATCCGGTCGGGGGAGATCCGGGACATCTCGCAGTTGAATTACCCGGACCTGGTGAAGATCACGGAGCTGGAGATCGACGACGTGGAGCCGTTGCGGGCGCAGTTGGAGGCGTTTGTGGCGTCGGTGAAGAACGGGGTTGCGGCGGAGGTGACGGCGGAGGAGGGTCTGGCGGCGGTGGATGTGGCGAGCCAGATTGTGAAGTCGATAGCGCCGAGGATAGTTTTGTAATTTTCGATTTTTGATTTTGGATTTTCGAATGGGGGGAAGAACCCACGGAAGGAATCCGCGGGCTTTGTTTTTGCGTGGGGGAGAGACAACAGCGAGTCTGAGTAGAGCCAACGTGAATGGAAAACGAGAGCAGCACCGGCTGACCAGCAGGCAGTGGCGCCCGAGATAGGGGGCACATTCGTATTTCCGTGGGAGCAATTAGAAGGGGGCGCGGTCGGATTTGGCCCAGAGGGCATATTTCTGCATGGCCATTTCTACGGCGGTCTGGATCATTTTTTCGTCGGTGCGGGTGACGGCGGCGTCGACGAGTTTTTTCTGTTCTTTCTTGCGGAGTTCGGCGCGTTGTTCCTTGGTCATGCGGTCGTGGATATCGAGCTGGACGGATTCTTCTTCGAAGGCTTTGACGCGGCCGGCCTTTTTGTCTTCGAGCTTGGCGATGTAGAGTGCGTCGGGGGTGTCGATGATGGGGCTGACCTGGCCGGGGTTGAGGGCGAAGACGGCTTTTTCGAGGTCTTCGAGCTTGCGGCTGAGGGAGTTTTTCTGGACGAAGGCGCCGATGAATTCACCGGACTCGTCCTTGAGGGGTTCTTTTTTGTCGTCTCGGCGGACGTCCATGTAGCCACGGAATTTGGCGAAGGTGCGGTCTTCCTGGGTGGCGGCGAGTGCGGAGAAGTCGTCGCCGCGGGCGGCTTTTGCGTGGATGGATTCGGCGTTCTTGAAGGCTTGTTCTTTGGAGCCTGTTTCCTGGAAGCCGATGCGAATGACGCGGAAGCGTACGGCGGATTTTTCGGAGTAGAGATCGTCGAGGTTTTCCTTGTAGAAGCGTCGCATGTCGTCGGCGGAGATCTGGACCTTTGGGAAGACGCGTTTGACGTAGTAGATGCGAATCATGTTTCGGCGGTACTCGTCTTTGACTTTTTCGTCGAAGTCGATGCCCTCTTCAAGAGAGCGGGCGCGGGCGATGGCGAGTGAGCCGCCGGCCTTGGTGATTTCCTTTTGTCGGTATTGGGTGGTGACGATGGCGGCAATCTGCTGGTCTTCTTCGGAGATGTTGCGTTGAGCGGCGGCGAACTCGAGTTCGTTGGTGATGTCCTCCATGATCTGGCGTTGGATGAGATCGGTGGCGACGAGGCGATATTCGCGGGGCGCGAGGGTTTGGGCTTTGATGGCGAGCGCGGGATCGATTTTGGCGAGGACTTTGTCGGCGTAGATGGGTTGGCCATTGGCTTCGGCGACGACGGTGCCGACGATCATGAAGGTTCCGGCGGAGGTGTGGGGGGCGGCGAAAGCAGGGCGGGTCGCGGGGGCGGCGGCGAGTGCGGGGGGGGCATCATTCCTGGCGGTGTTGTCCTTGGCGGGGGATGGGGGATCTTGTTTGGCGGTGACGGGGGTAGGGGGGGTAGGCTTTGGGGCGGAAGCGACGGCGGGGGCAGGTTTGGATTGGGGTTGGGAGAAGTCCTGGGGTTTGAGGTTGGCGGAGCGCTTGTTGGCGCAGCCGGTGGTGAGGAAGGATACAGATATCGCCGCAGTGAGGATGATCCGTTGCATCATAGCCCATAGCCTCCGTGGGAGAATGAAGGTATCGGGAAGGGGGCGTTGGGGCAAGAGAGGAGGCCGCTTGGCGGGGGAGGGGGCGGGGGCTAAGATTGGCGCGAGGAGTACGATATGAAGTGGAGGCGGTGTGCTGAAGCACACCCTACACAAACTCAGCCGTGCCTCATCATAGACGTGATGGGAGAGGGTCCTGATGTCCTCTGACTATCTTTGCCATGGGCTACATCCTCCCGTCGGCCCACTCCACGATGGAGCAAGCCGACGCGACAAAACGTTGGGCATCCTCTCGATCACCGGGGCCGGGCTCGTATCGAAGGTCAACCGACGGGCATGTCATCCGGGCTAACTCGCGTCGGTTGCTATGGCATCCACCAGTTGAGGTCGATCTCGGGGAAAATGCTGTCGTGAGTGTCCATTTCGGTGAGTTCGATTTGGCGGAGGGCGTCGAGGGGGGTGCCGGCGGTGACTTCTTCGGCCATGAGGGTGGCGCGGTCGAAGTGGGTGGCGTGGCCGGAGAAACGTTGGATGCCGTAGTCTACGGCGCCGTGGGAATCGACGACGAAGGGCCAATCGGAGGCTTGGAGGAGCAACAACTCGCGGCCGGCGCGTTCCAGGAGTTGTTTGACGGTTTGGTTGGTTTGCCAGGGGAGTTCGTGGAGGAGCTTGAGCATGCGGCACTCGGCGCGGTATTCGATTTCCCACATCCAGCGGGTGTGGTCGTTGATCCAGACGGAGTGGTCGCCTTTCTTGCCCCAGGAGCTTTCGGGGAGTCGCATGGCTTTGTCGGGGACGTGGTGGTAGAGGGCTTCCTCGGCGGTCATGAGTTTGACTTCGGGGTCGTGGGCGAGGGAGAGGATGACGTCGCGGAGGAATTGAGGGCCTTCGAACCACCAGTGTCCGAAGAGTTCGGCGTCGAAGGAGGCGACGCAGACGCCTTGGCGATTGTTGGCGTACTGGTATTCGCCGAGGACGTGTTTGACGGTGTTGATGAAGTGTGTGGCTTGTTCGAAGACTTTTCCGGGGATGTCGTCGGGGTAGTAGGGGTGTTTATCGCCGAGGCCGGCTTTGTTGTTGGTGACTTTCCAGTATCGGAGGCCGCGGTCGTTGTGTTTTTTGTGGAATTCGAGGTATTGTCCAGCGCCGGGGTATCCGATGGATCCGGACCAGACTTGTTCAGAGACTCCGGGGTGTCGGCCGAAGGCGTAGACGCGGGGGAGTTGGTGTTGGGAGATGACTCCGACGGCTTCGAGGGGGTGTCGCCAGCCGCGGCGGGTGTCCCAGTGGAGTTGGGTTTCGTTGACGGAGTGGAAGGCGCCATGTTGGATGATGCCGAGGGGTTGGGCGCTGGTGATGGAGGGGGTGTCGACGAAGAAGTGGGTGACGCCGGCGTCGGCGATGAAGAGTTCGAGGCCTGGGCGATAGCGGGGGTTGTCGTAGAGGACGGAGGGGACCCAGTTGTCCCAAGCGGGACGGTAGGCGCATTCCGGGAGCCACATTCCGCGGGGTTTGAAGCCGAGGCGTTTTTCGCTGGAGGCGACACCGGCGGCCATCTGGGCTTTGATGGATTCGTCGTTGAGTAGGAGGGGCATGTAGGCGTGGGTGGCGTTGGAGGTGAGGATTTGGATGTGGCCTTCGCGGCAGCGTTTGGCGAATTCGCCTGGGATATCGCGGTTGATTTGTTGGAAGCGGTCGAGCCATTTCTGGTACCAGGCTTCCCAGCGAGCGGCGAGGAAGGCGAAGTGGAGGTTGTTTTCGTTTTCGAAGCCTTTTCGGTCTTGGGTGGCGCGGTCGCGGCGTTCGGTGAGGTAGGAGACGAATCCGGCTTTGAAGCGGTCGTGGGCGAGCTGTTCGAGGAGGACGGGAGTGAGGCCGATGGTCAGGGCCGGCCGGCCACGGTTGAGTGCGACCTCGCCGACCATATCGAGGATGGGGAGGTAGGTTTCAGCGGCGGCCTCGTAGAGCCAGGCTTCGCCATGGGGGTAGGTACCATGGTGAAGGACGTAGGGGAGGTGGCCATGGAGAACGATGCAGAGAGTACCAAGCGGTGTAGCCATAGGGATGCGCATGGTAACGTAGAGGCGTGAGGAAGACT
>JAPLNB010000245.1 GCA_026693085.1 Planctomycetota bacterium
CTGGAAATCGGCAGCATTTCAAACGTGTAGTCCAGTCCGATGACCGATCCGGCTCCGCATTCCGCATTCCGCATTCCGCATTCTGCATTCCGCCGCCGCAGTTCAATCGCAAACCGCAATGCCAGATCCCCCGTCCCGCACGCCACATCCACCACCACATCCTCCGCCTTCACCTCCGCCAACCTCACCGCCCTCCGCCGCCACCTCTGATCCATCCACAAACTATGCACCCGGTTATTCAAGTCATACGACTTGGCGATCCCCGCGAACATCCGCCGCACCCTCGCACGCTTATCCGCCACCCCATGCGGGTCCGCCAACAACTCCGCCGTCCACGCCGCCGATGATGGTTCCTTATCCGCCATTGCTCCCGCGATTATACGACCGTTCCCCCCCCTCACCCCCCTCGCCCATTCGCCGCTCCATTCCGCCCGGCGTCCAGCCCTCCCGCCTCACTTCGCCAGCATCGTACGTTCTATAAACCCTGTATCCATATGACCCGAGAGGAACGACTCATTATCCATGATCTGCAGATGCAGCGGGATCGTCGTCTTGATCGGCGATATGTAAAACTCGCTCAACGCCCGCCGCATCGTCGCAATCGCCTCCCGCCTCGTCGGCCGATGCACCAACAGCTTCGCGATCAGGCTGTCATAGTTCGGCGGAATGCGGTAGCCGGCGTACACGTGCGTATCCAATCTCACGCCAGGCCCCCCCGGCACACGCAGTTGCTCAATAGTGCCGGGACACGGGGCGAAGTTCCGCGCCGGGTCCTCCGCGTTGATCCGGCATTCGATCGTGTGCCCCGTCTGCCGAAGGTCTTTCTGCTTGTACGAAAGCACCTCCCCGGCCGCTATGCGGATCTGCTCGCGGATCAGGTCCGTGCTGGTTACCATCTCCGTCACCGGGTGCTCCACCTGGATGCGGGCATTGACCTCGAGCAGATATGGTTTCTGGTTATTGTCTACAAGGAATTCGACAGTTCCTGCGCTCGTGTACCCCGCCGCCTTCACCAGCCGGATCGCTGCCGCGCAAAGCTCCTGCCGCGTCTCGTCCGACAGCAGCGGCGACGGCGACTCCTCCACAAGCTTCTGATGCCGCCGTTGCAGCGAGCAGTCGCGCTCAAACAGGTGGATCGTGTTCCCATGGTGGTCCGCCAGAATCTGCACTTCGACATGCCGTGCATGCTCGATGTACTTCTCAAGGTAAACCGTCGAGTTCTTGAACGCGTTCTCCGCCTCCGCCTGGGCCGCCGCAATCCCCGCCCGCAACGAGACCTCATTGTGCGCCAGCCGCATCCCGCGCCCACCGCCGCCCGCTGCCGCCTTGATGATCACCGGGTATCCGATCTCGTTGGCAATTGCCAATGCCGCCCGCTCATCATCCACCGACCCTTCCGAGCCCGGAACCGTCGGGACCTTCACTTTCTTCGCCAGCCGTTTGCATTCCACCTTGTCGCCGACCGCCGCCATCGCCGCCACAGACGGCCCGATGAACTCGATCTTGCACGACCGGCAAACCTCCGCGAAGTGGGCATTCTCCGCTAGAAATCCGTATCCCGGGTGGATCGCCTGCACGTCGGTGATCTCCGCCGCCGAAATGATACGCGGAATGTTCAGGTAACTCTCCGCCGGTGGTGCGGCGCCGATGCAGACCGCCTGGTCCGCCAGCTTCACGTACGCCGCGTCGCGGTCCGCGGTCGAGTACACAACGGCCGTTTGAACCCCCATCTCGCGGCACGCGCGGATGATGCGGAGAGCAATTTCTCCACGGTTGGCAATGAGAATCTTCGAAAACATGCTTGTAGGTGCCAGTTATTAGTTGCCAGTTGCCAGTGTGGCTTTACTGACCACGGGCAACTCTTATGCGGGTCTTACGAGGAACAACGTCTGTCCGAATTCGACGGCCTGGCCGTTCTGGACAAGAATCTTGGCGATCGTGCCCCGGCATTCCGCCTTGATGTTGTTGAATACCTTCATCGCTTCAATGACGCACACGTCCGTGTCTTCATCAACTGACGAGCCGACCGCGACAAACGGCTTGGCATCGGGGCTCGGCGCTGTGTAGAAGGTGCCGACCATCGGACTGGCAATCGACTTGAAGCTCGCCTCTTCATCACGCGGCGAGGACGGTGCATGCGATGCCGCCGCAGCCGCCGCAACCGGCGATGCTGCAAGGGGTGCCGGTGCAGCCGCCATGGGGACAGCGACCGGCTCGGCGCCACGCTTCAGAATGATCCGCCGGTTTCCATCCCGCACATCGACTGTGTTCAGATCGTGGGCCGCCATGAGGCTGATGATCTGCTGCAGCAGCCCGACATCCATGGGGCTGCCTGGTACAGAAGGGGAACGTGGCGCAGATGCTTTCTTAGCTGATTTCTTCTCGCTCAAAGTAAAAGCCCTTATTCAATGTGACAATCTTCCAAAGTCTTCGGCAGCGACGAGAGAACCTCGCAGCCGGAATGAGTGATCAGCACGTCGTCTTCAATCCGCACGCCGCCTTCGCCGGGGAGATAGATCCCGGGCTCGACGGTGACGACCATGCCAGGTCGCAGCTCATCTTCGTAGCTGCTCTTGCGCATCGAGGGCAGTTCGTGGATTTCCCGGCCAATGCCATGTCCAAGGCCATGGCCGAAGAATTTCCCGTAGCCGGCCTTTTCGACAACATCGCGTGCAACCCGGTCGGCCTGCAGACTTGTGACGCCGGGTCGCAGGAAGTTGATCGCCGTCATTTGAGCTTCCAGCACGACGCGGTAGATCTTCTTGATCTTGTCACTGACGCGCCCCACGATCAGGGTTCGCGCAAGGTCCGAGCAGTAACCTTTGTAGGTGGCGCCCCAGGCAAACAGCAGCGGCTGATCCCGCTGGATCAAAGCCTCGCCAGGCCGATAGCGCGGCAGCGCGCTGGCGCCGGCCGCGGCTACAATAACCTGAAAGCTCGAGTCCGAAGCCCCCCGCGAACGCAATTCAAAGATCAGCAGGCCCGCGAGATGGTTCTCGCTCAGCCCAGGTTTGATCTCCGGGCGGACGGACTCGAACGCTTCCTCCGCCACGCCAACGGCTTTGCGGATCAGATCAATCTCATGATCGTCCTTGACCTTGCGGAGGTTGGCCATGACGTTTTCCAGCGGAACCAACTCCACAGGTCGATCCAGCTTCCTCTCCACCAGCGCGCGTTCAAGCGCCTTGGCCTGCCCGACCGTCGTGTAGTTGACGTCGTACCCGATATGCCTGGGTTTGGCCTGCGAAAAAGCATCCAGAACCGCATCGGCCATCGAAGTTTCTCGGAGGATGATTTCCAGCCACCCAGCCTCGGCGATCGCGCACTGGTGGTAGCGGAAGTCGGTGATCAGGTAAAAATCCTGGGTCGTGATCAGGCCCACGGAATCTTCGCCCACGAAATTGGTGAGGTAAGCCAAGTCCGGGGGGTGGGTCAGAAGCAGGCCATCAAGTTGCAGCTCTTCCAGGGCGTCGCGTACGGATTTGTGGCGAACTTTGAGATAAGCCTTGGCTTTGCTGACAACGGGAATCATATACTTCCGGGTTATCGGGTTAACGCTGCTTCGTCACATGTGACGAGTCGGCTCCATACTGCCGGTGCCGCGGCCTACTCGATTATCGGTCACAGGGCGCGGGCCGGTCCGAGAGTGAGCGCAGGATATAGGGCGGTGGGCAATGCTGTCAACCGACCGAGCGAGTTGAAAGGAAGGCATTTCGGACAATGATGGTGCGGGAAACTCGGTCGCCGGACGTAGTGGTGGAGGAAGTGGATCACCACGGCACGGACCTGGAGCCCAACCAGAAGAAGCATTTTCGGGCCAAGTTCGCTGCCGGCTGGGAGCGGGTGCCCAACACCGCCCGCCTGTGCATCACCAACCTCAACCTGCACGGCATCAACGCCGACCCGTCACATTTGGAGGCATTTTGAAAGGGGGTAGGTAGGGGACGATTCAGAAGCCGTCTGGTACGCTGCGAGCGGCTGGGCCAAGCGGTTGGGAGAGCTTGGCGGGGCCATTGCGGGGTAGCACGGAGGCATCCGCCGGACTCGCTCGTCTGGGTTGCTATAACAGTTTCTTTGGGGCGTTTATAAAGCCAACGATCGGACTCGAACCGATAACCTGCGGTTTACAAAACCGAAGAATAGATCATTGATAGACTATTGCTGTGATTGATAGTTGTTGACATTGCCCTGCTTTTGTGGGAGAATTCGTCATATGCAGGTTGACTGAGTTCAACGTGGTTTGATGGTTGGTGGTGAACAGGTGGTGAACAGGCGCGTTTACGGCCATCGGGCCAAAGGCTGGAAAATTGCGAACAAAGTCCAAATGCGAATTGCGTCCGATGGTGGCAAGTCGATGCCGAAACGGGTGAACCTTGGCATCCGGGTTATCGAGGCCGCCGCAGTGCCGACGGGTAAGCAGCGGATTGATCTGTATGACCTGAAGATCCATAGCCTCGCCTTGCAGGTCATGGCCGGCGGTTCCCGCGTGTTCGACCTGTTCTACAGGTTCAACGGCCGGCAGCGGCGTTATCGGCTTGGGACTTGGCCGGGTGTATCCGTCGATCAGGCGCGTGATCTGGCGCAGAGGGCGCTGGTCAAGATCGCCGGCGGCGTTGACCCGATGGATGAACGGCAAGTCATTCGATCCGGGATGACGCTGGGGATGCTCTGGGAGCATTGGAGGGTCAATCACGCCGATGCTCGGCTGACCGCAACCACTCGACGTACCGATGGCAGCAGATCCGACACCACCCTCAAGGCATGGAGTGGACGGCAGCTATCATCCATCTAACGCGGGGACGTTGTGGCGCTGCACAGCAAGCTGGGAGAGGACCACGGGCACACCACAGGGAATCGAGCGGTTCAACTGCTGCGGAGGTTGTACCGATATGCCGCACGCATCGGCAACGATCTTCCCGATCTTACCCGTGCGGTCATGATGTTCAGGGAATCGGCGAGGGAACGGTTCGTTACTGGCGAGGAGCTGCCTCGCCTCTTTGCCGCGCTCGAGGCGGATGAGCCGATGTTTCGGGACTTTTTCAAACTCGCCTTGCTCACGGGCGCACGTCGATCCAATTTACAGGCGATGAAGTGGCAGGACATCGACCTGGACGCGGCGACCTGGACGGTGGCGGCCAATGAGGCGAAGGCGCATCGGCAGATCGTCATTCCTTTGTGTCCGAAGGCTGTCGAGATTCTCACAGAGCGGTTGAAGAGCCGGGAAGGTGACGCGCCGTGGGTGTTTCCATCTCGCGGCGCTACTGGCCATTTGGTGGAGGTGAAGGTGGCATGGGCGCGGATTCTTGAGCGATCGAAGATCGACGGTTTGACCGTCCACGATCTATGTCGCACGTTGGGGAGCTGGCAGGCTGGTTTCGGATCGTCGATGGCGATCATCGGTAAGAGCTTGGGACACAGCAGCACACGCTCCACTGAAATCTACAGCCGGCTGGCGATGCACCCTGTTCGGCAGAGCGTGAACGCGGCGGCGCCGGCGATGCTTGCGGCAGGCGGGGTACCCGTTGCCACGACGAAAGCCGATCAGGTAGGATGACGTCGTCGGGAAGGCGAGGTAGCGCCTCGCCAAGTGGCTTGATCCGGCCGTGGTCTACTCACCGTCTTCCACGCCGGATCGGGCCGACCCGAAAGAAAGACGGCGAGATATGCCCGACGTAACCGAGCTAAAGCGGTTCAAGAACTTGGTGCAGGGGTACATTGACCAGTTGCGGGCGGCGGACCCCGACGGCGGAATCATGTTTGTTGCCAGCGATGAGGATGAGAGGGCTTGGGGGCGGGATGAACGCGGCGCTCTCCTGATCCCGCCGGGAGTAGAGGCGGCATGGCATCAGCATCAAGTGCGGATGATGCTTCCGCCGCTGCTGTCGTGGATCACGAAAGCCGACGATGGCCTGCTTATGGAGGAATCCCGAACGCAGCCGCCGGCAGAACCGAAGGCGGCCGCGCTGCCCGCCAACGCTACTGGTGAGGCGGACCACATCGACAACGACATCAGTCCAGAGCAATTCAGTGAAATCACCGGACAGAATGTGAAGCACATACGACGGCAGCACAAGGAGGGAAGACTACAGCTAACACTGGTGGCGGCGTTGGAGATAAAGCGACAGCGAGCGGCCGATGTGAACGAAAATCAGCGGACGGATAAGGCCGTGGAGGCGGCCGCAACCGGGAAGGCAATGCGAAAATGCACTGAGCCGACGTGTGGGTGGGAGGGCACTCTGCCGTTGGACGAAATCTTCTGTCCTGCCGACGGGTGCGGTGCGATGACGAAGTTGATGACCGGGAATCGGTGCGCCGATGGTGCAACGAAGGCTGCTGCTGTCTGACCCACCAACGGAGAACCCGCGTCCGGTTACAAGCCGAAACGCGGGTGAGAATCAGCAATGACCACATCGTAGTACAACACAACACCGACGGACGCAACCGCCATCCCCGACTTCCAGCTCTGACGGATAGTCCCTCTTGAGCCGCTCGGCCAGGCGGCGGAAGGCCTTGAGTTCACAATCCTGCTGGGTGGCCTTGGGATCGGTGTTCTCGATGAACTCGCTGCCCAGGGAGATGGCCAGGCCATCCGGGGTGACCCGCTTGGCT